>NVVG01000279.1 GCA_002402125.1 Moraxellaceae bacterium | reverse complement strand
CAATCTAGATTGCGCACAACGTTGTTGTCCAGCATATCCATCTCAACATAACCTTCGCTGAGCAGTAAGGTCTTTAACTCTTCATCCGCTCCCTTAACAAAGTCGCGTAACAACATGGAGTTTGCACCAGATTTCTCTTGTAGCTCGCGCATTTTCTTTGTGAGTTGTAATACCGCATTTTTCCATTGCGGATGTTGTCGATTAAGAAATAGGTGGTTTCCCTCTGTGGCCAGGGATCCCATCATCAAAGCGTGAGAGGTCAGATAATAGGGGTCTTTTTCGCGTCGTTCCTCTACTTGGACCGACACAGAGGCTTCAGAAAACATATCATCTTTGACCAGGGCTTCGGTTAGAAAGGTAGCTAACACGATTTCATCAGCGTTATCTTTGATAACTAGGTAATGAAACTTCCAGTTGCTTTCTTTCTCTGGGTTTTCTGAAAAAGTATCTTCTAGGTAGCGTAGGCCTTCCCAGTCAAAGTTTCCCTGTTGGGAAAAGCATGCGTCCCACTGATGATGAGATAGCTCGCGAATAGTCTGGCTATACTGAATCTGTAGGCCGTTAACATTTTCCTTGGCTGGATTTCTGAATACCAGGCGGGGCTTTTCGGGTCGTTTGTCGGTAAGTTTGAATTCTTTATAGACTTCTTCCAAAGAGCTACCTTCTTCATCAAGCGCTAAGGGGTAGTGATGTGCGAAGGCGTCAACCAGTTCAGTAATATCTTGTTCGCTATGGTGTGTGGTGGTGGTAAAGCGTATTCCACCTCTTTTCATCGGTACGGCGGGGAAGCAACCGGCATTTACGTAGTGGCCTTCTTTTAACAGGCGGTTAATGATGTTGTAACAGACCCTCGGCAAGCCTCCTGCAACAAAAAAGATCGGCGCTTCATTTTCTGCCAATAAGGGTAAACCTGCGGCATTCATTTTTCGGTTCATCAGTTCTACATTTTGTTGTAGGCGTTGTTGTAAGGGGATGATCTCTTCGCTGAGGTGTATTTTAGCGCTAGCAATAGCGGCTCCTAACATGGGCGGTTGTATTGGGCCGGAAAATATCAATGGGCCTCCACAGGTTCGAACTCGCCTTTTCCATTCGGCATTGGGGAATACCAGTACACCACCAGCAGAAGCAAAGGCTTTGTTGAGTGATGTTGTTAAGATCATTTTTGGGTGTAGCTTTATTTGACTTAATGCATAACCCTTTCCGTTTACTCCGGTCCAACTCATACCATGAGCATCATCAACATAGAGATGTAGTTGGTCATACTCTTCCAACATCGCTTCTAGTTCAGGCAAAGGAGCATAATCACCAAACATAGAGTAAACGCCATCTGCTAAATACCAAATACGACGATGACTGCTTTTTAGTTTTTCAATTTTTTTGCGTAGGGAATCCAAGTCGTTGTGTTTGATTAATTCAACGGTGATGCCTGTTGGTTTCAGGAGTTGTGCCGCAGTCTGTACGCTGGCATGCACCTGTTGATCAAGAATAACGGCGTCGTTACTTCCGATGATGACCGGCAAGCTTGAAATGTGTCCAAGGGTGGTGGTGGCTGTGACTAGGGCGTGGCCACCAAATAAGGTGGAGAGCAGTGATTCTAATTCGTCATATTGTCCAGTGGATATATAGGCGCGTGATGATGAATATTGTGAGCCAAAGCGCGTTACCGCATCGATGACGCCTTCTTTTAAAGCGGGGTGTAATTCAAGTCCGAGATAGCTGCAAGAGCCAAAATTGATTACCTGTTGCCCTTGTAGTTGGATATGGCTGCCATCAAAGGATTGATCTTCAGTGCTAAGTTGTACAATCCCTTCGTCTTTGGCGGCAGTTATTACTTGGTCGATAGTGTCGATTACATCAAAACGGCGTGACTGATTACTCATAGTGCATATTTCCCTTTATACATTTAGGTAGCGCATTTATCTTGTTAGTTTGCGCATACCATTTTTGTCTAGCGTTTAGTGCTGATTTAGTCCTGATTTAATGTGGTTAAGTAATGAACTAATTTTTATTATTTTGTGAACTTGGTCACACAATATATGCAATTTTGTTGTCTAAATGCAAAGTTTTAAAACCGTCAGTTTTTAAAAATTGACGCTTTTCTGAGCCATAAAATTGACAAGTAGCTGTATGAAGGGGGCTGTGGCGGGTTTTTTGGCTTTTGTGTGTTTTTGTATCTATTTTGATCGAAATGTTGCGTTAATATATTGGCAGTGTGGCGGTAGCGTTGAAAATTGGGTTGAAGTTGTGCGAAGGAGGGCAATAACAGGGTGAAAAATGCTGCAGGGGATCAATCTTATGGCCAGGCCAAATATAGACAAGCAACCTATAGGCAAACAAGAAACACCAGTGGACCGCCACTCTAGTTGACGCAGCGGAACGCCTTGGACACTCAGTCTCTAGGTTGCTGGCACGGTTTTATCTTTTCAGAAATATCCTTTTAAGAAAATGACTGGAGTAAAAATATATATCAGATTGTTGCAGTATCTTGTGGGAATCTAGCCCCCCCCTTCTGTAGAGGTGCCCATTAATGCTTGTTGCGAAATGCCACGGCTTTTCTTCGCTCGCTAAATGCAGGTGCGAGACTTCTTCTCTTTTAACAATGGGTGGGGTGTTTAGATGGTCGTACTGTACGTCACGACCAAAGAGATCGGGCAGCCCTTTACCCGATTTGTAGGTGTTAAAATCAGAGACTAGCGCTCGTAGTTCGTCTTTGTCTAATAGACGTCTAATCGTTGGAGTCGTGTAAGTCCGTATATTCGACAAAATCAGTTGGCTCGTCGTCAGTGGCCGCCAATAATAACGCGGCGCCTTGTTCGGCGATAGAGGCTAAGCGGTTTTTGTTGGGACGAAACGCTGAAAGTACGGTGGGCGTTTGAGCCTCGATCAGGAGCATCATGGATTCGAACAGTTCCTTGCCCACGACATAGCCGGCCGTGCTATTGTTGGACAGCACGGCTACCGGCTCTTCGATAAAGTATTTCGAAGGATTTTTTCTGAGTTCCGTAACCGATACGGTTTTTTCTGCAAAGATGGCTTGTGTGTTCATATGGCGTCACTTATTGATGATCGGAGCGCTATTTTTCGTCGAGTACGCGGTTGTGTACGTAGATATGTACGTAACTATGTACCTGAAGGGTATAAGTGAAAGAATATGCCTTATTGACGGCACCGTCAATAAGTTACCCCCTAAAACCTTGCCTAAGCATTTTCTTTTTTGATGGAATGCTGAGCATATGGTTGATTTTGCTGCTATTTTTTCCCTTTTCTCAGACCTCCCCCTTGAAAGAGAAAGACTCTGGACAGCCACCCTGGTTAGCCGGGCGCTTACAGACAACCTATAGACAAAAAATGGGGCCCTGCATTACTGCAGGGCCCCAAGGTTGTGTTAGTTGTGGTATCTGGTGTTAACGAATTCGCTTCAGCGCATTCTTGCTAAAGTGTGATTTGGTGAGGCCGGTTTTGAATTTGTAATCTTTAAATCCTAGCTCGGTTACTTTGTGGCTTTGATGGTTTTTCATCTTGGCGCGGTGTAAGCCCCATTTCAAAACAAGATATTGGTCGCGTCGCTGCCGGTGTACTTGTTAATCCGTCATCTTATATTGGACGAATGTTAAGGCCCGCTGGACCAGAAGTTCTATCCCCTCAGCAAGTTGCTGACTGCCCCCTTATAGTGATGTAATAAATTTGAATGCATTTGTAATGACAAACTCATTATCTGGATTATCTAAGCATCCTGGTACATGGTTCCAAAAATCAGGGTTATCTAAATCCGCATATTCCTTAACAAAGTATTGGCGCAAATCCTCATCAGCATCTTTCATTTCTATCAATAATTGCCCGCGATTCTCCATAACAGCAACAATATCCTCAATATCTGCAGAGAGATAATCACCATGTCCTCTATTCTTAAATGCCTCTATTTTGGTCGCTATGAAATAAATCGGGCTTATTACCTGAATCTCTGTACCGTCTGGTAATGTTTTCGTATCAGTGCAGTTTAGGGCGGGCCCGTACCATATATTCGTAAATCCCAACACATCTTCTTCTGTAGTCATCACATCAAGAGCAATGCTTCCTTTCTTATAACGGCATGCCACATCACTTTTAGTATCGTTGATAAAGCCTTTTGCTAGCAGCATGTCCTCAAATTCATAATATTCTTTGAGAGCGGCCACATTGACAACAATATCAACATCTTCAGTAGGTCTTGCTGCATGGGCTGCGGCATCGTCCACCAATAAAACCACCACACTACCTCCTACAAACACAATTTCCTTTAGGTGTTCGCGAAGTTCGTTGGCTACAATTATTAATTGATTGATATTCTTTTCGTAGTCTGTCTTCTTAAGCATAACTACGCGTTGTCCAATAACATGGCTAATAGAGGCTTGGCCTCTCTGATTTCCCTAGGTTTTCCTCCTCTAAATATGTCCACCACCGATAATAGTTGATAAAGCCATTTATCATTGTCAGCGGCTATTGGTACAGTCTTATAGATTGGTTTGATGATATTACCTGAAGCTGAGCCGATATTTGAACGCCAAACCCAAGGGTTTGTTTTGGCGACCATGTTACTTTCAAGTAATGGACAATCAAAACCCGACGCCATGCCTCTACCAAAGCCCTCAACCTCCAAAGGTATTGCATAGCGAATTCCGTGCTCGATCCACTCCTTTAAGTTAAGGGTTAGCAGTCGAAAGTCTTTTTGAGAGAGCAGGCTGGCTTTAAACAGCCGCTGGCTTGAGCGACTGACTTCCGCCCCACTGATGCCAATACTCTCTCCTATTTCTCTCATGCCGAGGTGCATTAAATCACTGCGAACTAGTGAGGCATATTTTAAAGCGACTAATGTATCCAATGGTTTAAGCATGCCTGTTACCTGTTACCTGTTACCTGTTACGTATTTGGTAACAGTATAATCAGAATATTTACACTATGTAAAGTCGAAAGCAAAAAAACCTGATTTTAAAGGGGAAGGGGCTATGAGGGCTAGAAAGACTCTGGACAGCCACCCTGGTTAGCCGGGCGCATACAGACAAGATATAGACAAAAAAATAGGGCCCTGCATTGCTGCAAGGCCCTATGGCTGTGTTAGTTGTGGTATCTCGTATTAGCGAATTCGCTTAAGCGCATTCTTGCTAAATTGTGATTTGGTGAGGCCGGTTTTGAATTTGTAATCTTTAAATTCTAGCTCGGTTTCCTTGTGGCTTTGATGGTTTTTCATCTTGGCGTGGTGTGAGCGCCAATACTGACCAAGATATTGTTTGTAATCGCCTAACAGCTGGGTTTTTAGCAGGGATTTCTTGCGATCGTAATATTCCATTTTCTGTAGGCGGAATTCCTCTTTATCAATCCAGACGGTGATCTTGCTATAACCGGAGTGTTTATAGGTAGGCTTCATTTCTATCTTGTAGGAAGCCAATCCATTAACCGTTTCCTCACCCAGGTATTGGTAGGTGTATTTTTCGACTTCAAAAGACGATAGATCTTCAAAAGAAAACTCACTGCCCATGAAGGGGCCTGATTTGTTTTTTGAAGCAATGCGTTTGACCCGTTTTAACGCCGGTAAGTACAACCACTGGTCATCTGGTTCATTGATATGGGAGTAGTTTAAAAAACCGGTGCCTTTGACATCCTTAGGGGTGTCAAAGATGGTTAAACCCATGTCGCCGTCGCCTGTTATTTCCAGGTTTTTAATGCGCAACTTACGTATGCTTTGATCACCTTGTTTGTTACGTAAGGTCATGGTCATGCTGACCTGGCTGTCGTGCCAGCCTTGGTCACGGCGGTCAGACTCTTGGGCGATGGCCAGGCCTTTTTGCGCGGCGTCGCCTTCGAGGGTGAGAGCGACGCTGGGGGTTATGCTGAGCATGAGTGATAAGCTCAGTAATGCGCTAACGAGTGATTTTTGTTTAAGCATCTTTAACTCCTTCTGCTTTCATTAGCAGGGCCGGTAAAAATAGGAAATCTACAATCAACGCAATGGCGATGGTGAGGGCGGTGAAAAAACCCATGGTTGAGTTCATGCCAAAATCAGAGGAGGCTAATACCATAAAGCCGGCTACCAATACCAAGGTGGTTACCCATAGTGCCACACCCACCGAGGAAAAGGCATAACGCACGGCTTCTTCCGGTGATTTGTTGTTCTCTCTGCGGGCTCGCTGGTATTTACTTAAAAAGTGCACGGTGTCATCCACTACAATACCCAAGGTCATGCCCACGGCGGTGGCCAGGGCAATGCTTAAGTTACCATTAAACAACCCCCAGAAACCAAATGCCATGCAGGCGGGAATCAGGTTGGGTGCCAAGCTGATTAAGCCCAATTTTAACGAGCGCAGGGCGATGATTAGCACTAACGATATTAAGAATAAGGCTAACATGGTGCCACCTACCATGGTTTTTACATTACGAGCGCCTATGTGCGAGAACATTAGGTTGGTACTAGCGACATAATGATCGGCAATGGCGGTGTTGTTATCGATCCATTGGTTAACCTCTTTCTCCAAGGCAATACTCTGCTGGCTATTGAGGTTTTTAATGGTGATCACCAAGCGGGTTGAATCTTTTCTGGTGTTGATCTGGTTATTGAGATCCAGGCCATAAGGCAATGACATCTCATATAACAACAGATATTGAGCGGACAGTTCTCGGCTGCCTGGTAACTTGTAATAACTATCATCATCGGCGTGCATGTTTTTATTTAAGCGCTTAAAAACATCACTGATGGTGAACACATGCTCGACTTGGTCTTTGGTGCGTAACCATTTGCTGAGCTTGTCCACATCGGCCAAGAAATCGGGACGACTGATGCCATTTTCTTCACCGCTGTTGAGGGAATATTCTAGGGTGTAAATGCCCGTCATATTGTCTTGCAGGTAATCCGTGTCTTGGCGGAATTCGGTGTTGGTGGAGAAGTATTTGATAAACTCATCGTTAATTTCATTTTTAGTGGCGGCGGCCATTAAGCCGACGGTTAGGACTACCGTGCTCCACAACAATATTTTACGATACTTAATCACAAAGTCTGCCAATGCTGTCATGGCTTTGCTTTCATGATTTTCCTGTACTTTTACTCGGATTGGCAATACCGCCATTAGCGCTGGCAAGAAAAATACCGATAACAAAAATGCTGCGGTGATGCCCATCGCTACGGTGTTGCCTAAGTCCCTAAAGGGTGGTACTTCACTGAAGTTCATCGAAAGAAACCCTAGTACCGTTGTCAGGCTGGTGACAAATATCGGTTGCAGATTGATACGCAGACTTTCTTTCATGGCTTGATGTTTGGTTTGGCCTGCGCGCATGTTTTGTAAGAAGCTTACTAATAGGTGTACGCAGTCGGCCACAGCCATGGTCATGATAATGGTAGGGGCCGAGGCGGCGGGCGGGGTTAAGGTCCAGCCTAACCAGCCAAATAAGCCCATGGCGGTCATGATAGATAACACAATGACAATAAGCGTGGC
>NVVG01000278.1 GCA_002402125.1 Moraxellaceae bacterium | reverse complement strand
AATTTAAAAAAAGATAAAATCTCAGTAGCAATTTATCTTTTATAAGGGTTTATGCGGGCATGTCAACATCTCATTTTTTAGTGGTTTATAGAAAATAATCAAAGCATTTTATAAGGAAGAACTGGGTGGAATTTGTAAAATCGATATTAATTGATAATCAGGCCATTGAGTGTGTTTCTATATTTGTTGCAATATGTGCCAAAAAGATGGCGACGACTTTTAATTCGAATTAAGAATATCTATAGTAGATATTGATCTCACTAAAATTTTAAACAGACATTTTGTTTCGCTGATGTTTTTTAATGTTCTCACCAAAGTATCGCTAGAATGCCAAAAAATCAGAGCGATATTTTTGCTTCGTTAATTAGCGACTCTATAGCACTCGAAATTCGCGTGTCATTTTGTGAATTTTTATGCGTCTCACCAAAAAATTTGTACCGTACTAGCCCGTTGGCATCTATTAGATAATAGGCTGGCCAATACCTGTTATGCATCGCTTTCCAATAGATAAAATTGTTGTCCAGCATTATTGGGTGATTTAGGTTAAATTGTCGCGCTTTCTCTACTACCGCCTGGCGAATCTTTTCATGAGGAAATTCCGGGGTATGTACACCGATAATTTCAAGGCCTTGTTTATGATATCTATTTTCGAGGTCATTTAACCACGGAAAACTTCGATAACAATTCCAGCATCCGAATGTCCAGAAATCAATCAATACCACCTTACCCTTAAAATCTGCCAGCGACAGGGGTTTGGAATTTATCCAATCTGCAGGATTTGATTGGGTAAATTCAGGCGCGGGAACAGGTCTATTCAATGGTTGTGCATTAGCGTTAAATGTAGCGCTCATTAATATTAAATGAGTAGCCATAAATACTAAGAAAAATAATGTCGACTTGTTTTTCTGTGAAGAAGGAGCAGGAATGGGTTTCATTGTCATGATCTCTAAGAAGGAGTGTGCTTTCCAACAGAATAGAGATATATAGTTACAGAAGTATCACAGTTTCGTAAAGAGGTTATAACAATCGAACCGTATTGCCAGAGGGGGCGGCTCTTTACGTGCTCATATAGTTCATATGCCGGGTACAATAACAAAAAGTTATTTCGATTATTATGCCGTAGTCAACGTGGCTCTAAATGGGCCTCTATCTAAATGTCCCCCTAACTAATAGCTACGTTGTTTTCGTCGAACAACTGCTAATCCTGCAAGGCCTAGAATTAATAGAATAAAGCTGGCGGGTTCAGTAACAACTTGGGATATCGGAGCCATAGCAACTACGTCATCTATCCAATCAAAATAACTCGGCAAAAACATACCACCACCAATTGATCCAAAATATGGGGCATTATTATAGTAAGCCAGGCCAAAGGTATTTACCCCGATGAGGCCTAAAATATCGAAGTTATCATCCAGTAGAAATGCAGGGCCACCGGAATCGCCATGGCCTATTGTTGCTTCATAGGGTTCGGTAAATTGCTCACCTGTTCCAAAAATGTCATAGAACCCTTCGGGATCATCAAAATCAAAAGCAAATATAGTATCTTCGGTGTCTTCCGGATTATCGCTATAGATAACGTCGATATGGTTGTAACCATCGCGCTTTACGGTACGTGTACCTTCTGTATGAACAACGCCATAACCATCACCTGAGTCACCATAACCTGCCATGACTATCATGTTCTGACCTTGTAGATCACCCCTGAACATTTCATAAATAGGTACATCGTCGGGTAAGTCTTCGGCCAACGTCAAAATGGCTAAATCATCTGATATGAATGGATTGTTAAACCCGGTAAAATCGGGGTGTATGTCAATTGATGATATTCCCAACTGATAGGTCAAATCACCGTCATTATTGGTGTTAAAAGTCACCGCCGACGAGCCCACATCGGATTGACCATCACCGGTGATATCTAATACATGAGCTGCGGTTAATATGTGTCTTTTAGATATTGGCGTGCCCGTCCCCATGTATCCATAACCCGCATCCTCGAAATAAATGGAGCCAATTCCTGCAAAGGTGGCATAGGGGTCATTGGGTTCAATCAGCTCGTAAGATTGAGTGTTGCTTACCGAAAAAGGATCCCCGGCAACTATTAACGGCGTATATTTCCCTGCACTATCGGCAATAAACTGATCAACGTCGATGGTCGTTGCTTGAGCTAGATTCGATAACCCAATGCTTAGGATAAATAGTGAAAAATTAACCTTCAAAAGTTTTGCTCCTAAATAGGAAATGTTGGATAAAATTACTATTAGGCATGCACAAGTTTTTGTATTTCTATTGTCCTAAGTAATATAGTCGCTAATCTTCCATAAGCAATTTAATAGAAAAAATTTTATTGGGTGATTATCTATGTTGAAAAAAATTGAGGTAGTAAATTCAGACATCACAACATTACCTGTGGATGCCATAGTGAATGCTGCTAACAATTCACTACTTGGTGGGGGAGGCGTTGATGGTGCGATACATCGTGCCGCAGGTGCGGAATTGTTTAAGGAGTGCCGGAGCTTGGGTGGATGTGAAACGGGTGCTGCCAAAATCACCGGTGGTTACAATTTGCCCGCTAAGTACATCATTCATACGGTGGGGCCGGTATGGCAGGGTGGTGATAAAGGAGAGACGACATTACTGTCTTCTTGCTATAAGGAAAGTATGCGAATCGCGAGCGAGAGGGGGCTTGAGTCGATTGCTTTTCCAGCCATTAGTTGTGGTGTTTATGGTTTTCCTATCGAACAAGCCTGTACCATAGCAATCGCTACGGTAGAGGAATGTTTGGCTTTCAGTGAGAGTTTAAACAGAGTCTTGTTTGTGTGTTTTAATCCTAAAATAGAAATGGCATATAACAAACTACTAAGCGCTAGCTAACATGGCGTTGTTTCTCACACACTATTTCTCGATCTCTAATCCTTGAACATAGCTCGCCATATATATTGTCATCGGTGGCAAGACTTAGGCTTTAGTGATTATTCTTTTACTGTTTCAATGTCCAACAGTAATTCTACCTGGGTGGAAAACGGGCCTAAATCCCGTTCGATCCCGTAATCCGTTAGGGTTAATGTGGTTGAGCCGGTAAAACCATGGCGGTAGCCGCCCCATGGATCTTTCCCGCCGCCAACGTAAGAAATTGGAATTTCAATCAACCTGGTTACGCCATGCAGGGTCAAGTTACCCTTGAGCATTCCTGTTTTGTCACCGGTGAGGGTTACCGATGTACTTTTGAATACTGCGGTGGGGTATAGTTTTACGTGCAGGAAATCAGGTCCGCGAAGATGTTTGTCCCGTTCGGCATGATTGCTATCCAAACTTGCGGTTTGGATGGTGACTTCAATATGAGAATTCTCAGGTGCTTTCTCATCAAGTGCCAGTGTGCCATCGAAGGTATTGAAACGGCCGTATAACCAACTAAATCCTAGGTGTTTGATTTTGAATTGAATGAATGCATGGGAGTTGTGGGAATCAATTCGATAGTTTTCAGTTTTAGCGGTGGCACTACCGATGCAGGCAAGGCAAACGATAAAAATGCCGGCAACTTTTAGGCAAGTTTTTAATGGGCTGGTGTTTGATCTCATTATGGTCTCTTTATTTTATGCTGTTGATGGTTGCTGAATAACGCGGTGGTCATGCAGCGCAGAGTATTATCTTTATCAATAAAATGGTGCTTCATGGCGGCTAAGACATGAATGCCCGCCAAACCCATTAATGCTAATGCTAAGTAATAGTGGATTTCGCCGGCTAAGTCTTCTTGATTTTCTATGCCTGTGATGGTTGCGGGGATTTCAAACCAACCGAATACTTCAATGCCGCGCCCGTCGGCGCTAGAAATTAAATAACCGCTTATTACCATTAAAGCCATTAAAGCATACAAAGTAAGGTGAGCAATTTTAGCTAGCATTTTTTCTATGGGTGTGTGTAGTGGTGCTGCCACGGGTTTGATATTGACGAGTCGCCACATCCAGCGAAATAATAATACGCCGGCTAACAGGATGCCGATGGATTTATGTATCCAGGGGGCCTGTTTATACCAGGCGTCGTAATAATCCAATGACGTCATCCATAGACCTAGGCAGAATAAGCCAACCACAGCAATAGCCATGATCCAATGTAATAGGAAGCTGATAAGCCCATAATATTGTGGTTGGTTAGTGAACTTCATAATTCCTCAATGACGACCGCTAGAGAAAGATCGATTAACGGCAGATATGAGCAGTGTTCATAGAATATGACTTCGGTGTGTCTAGAGTCGTTTTATTGTGCGCCAATATTAACTTATTGAACAGCGGCACCGGTGTGTTTAATTAGCATGGTCGTTTCTAGGGTAGTAAATAAAGAGGATAGCAAGGGGCCTATCCTCTGCATTGCGGGAGGGAATGGCGCTTATTGTGCGCCGTTATTTTTCAATAACTCCGCAAACTCAGTAAAATTTGAGTTGCCTTCAATAAAGCCCAAAAATGATTGGCCTTGGCTATTTTTGGCGTTGATATCACGGCCTTCGGCTAAGAACATCGCTAGAAAGGTAGTGAAATATTCTACCGGCAATCCACGGTAAGCCTTTGTTAAAACGTGGAAATCTGCCGATTCGTCACCGTAAGGCTGTAGCGTTAAGAAGCGTGCAATTTTCTCGTCGTTCATATCTTCGTCAATAACTTTGACTTTGTCTTTTTTCAACATCTTATAACCTTTAATGGCAGGGGGCTTTTGCGGTGGGATTGTAGCAGAATCTCTTCTCGCTATGAACCGTAATCTAACGGCTGTCATGCCAGAGGACGTATGCCTTAGAGAGCGCTATTTATTATCCAGCAGTATTCCAATCCACCGGGTGCCTTCATTGTTTTCTAAGGCTATTTTGAGAATCATGGTGAGTGGAATGGATAACAGCATGCCTACAGGGCCAAGAATCCAACCCCAAAATACCAGGGACAGAAATACCACTAGCGTAGATAGCCCTAAGCCTTTGCCTAAAAAACGCGGCTCTATGATGTTACCCATAATAATGTTTACCGCCATGTAACCACTGGCCGCTAGTGCGGCGGTACTTGGCCCCCATTGGATGAATGCTAATAACACGGCAGGCACGGCCGCAATGATCGAGCCGATATTGGGTATAAAATTAAGCATAAATGCTAGCAAACCCCATAAGATAGGGTAGTCCACATCCAATAACCATAACCAAACACCAATAATGAGTCCTGTGACCAAACTCACCCAGGATTTGATGATCAGGTATTGCTTCACCGATGCGTTAAAGGCATTAAACGAGCGAAAAGTATGGTTGGGATCGTTCATCGCGCGGCGGAACTTTTTGGGAAATGACGATGCCTCAAATAATATAAATAATACCGTCAAAAATATTAGGAACGAATCCGTCAGTGCCCCACCCAGACCGGTCAATACTTTTTTGACCATGCCCATGACAGCACCGGGGTTAATTTGTTCTTTCAAAACCTGAAAGGGCAGCTCAATACCAAATGAGCTAAGCCAGGTCGCAATGGCTTCTTTCTCCGCATGAAGTCGTTGTTGGTAGGTTGGCATTTGGTTGACGAAATCACTGACCGATGCCCCGACCACCGCAGAAATTATCGTGCCGCCTAAAACAAAAAGCGATATTACAATGGTTACAGCAACAGCGGTGGGGAGTTTGCGTTGTTCCAGCCAGAAAATAGGGGGGGCGCATAAGATTGCAATAAAGGCCGATAGTAAGAAAGGCACAATAATCTCTGCGCTGGCTTTCATGCCGGCCACGATAATGATGAAGCAGGCGCTGCCAAGTAGAATGCGCAACGTTGGACTTACACTTTGAATCGGCTGCATTAGTGTGATTCCTGTAGAGATAATATGTGGGCTTGTTTCGCTTGATTCTTCAGGCCGACTTCTGCTGGTGGCTGGCAATATGATGAGTTTTTGTCTTCCAGATCATTGATACGTATCAGTTGTTTTAGGGAATTGACGTAGTCAACTTTTCTTTCAGAATATTCAAGGAGACCTTCGGCTAAGAAGCATCCGTTTAGTAGGTCACTATTCCCACGTTGCACTGTACGGTTTTCGCGTAGTTGCCTATACGCCGGATGACTGTTGAGGTTATGCATATAACTGGCGATGGATTCGGCAGGTGAGTTAAAACGTTTTACCTCATGGTGGCTACCATTGGAGCGTTTAGACGGTATAAGGCCGCAGCCTTTGGTAAAACACCATTGGCCGAAGAAGTTGTTTCCTTGTTTGGCAAAGCGAGAGGTGCCCCAGCCGCTCTCAATTGCGGCTTGTGCTAGTACCAAGGAGGAAGGTAGTACGTCAATCCTTTTTAGCAGTGATTGCTTCACGTTAGCTGTATTCGCCGGTAGTCGGTATTGAATGGCTAGTTGTTGAATTTTGCTGGAGGGTGACTGCATATTTTGTTGACTGATGAAATTGCGTTGCGCTCTGATTTTTGAATTTTCGGCGGTAATGAAGGGCGATAGGTAGTCAAAAAAGGCCTGTTTTCGGGCGCTAATAACACCAATGTCAGAGAAGTTAGGAATAGTCAATTGACTCATCGTTAGTTTGTTATGCACATCACGCAGGAGATTTTGAGTGAAGGTAACATGGCCGGCGAAGAAGATAGCTAACAATACTAGGCATATCGCAAGATTGGTTTGTGGTTTCATATATAGCCGTCTTATGGGTTTTTAGTGTGATTTTTTAGAGAGAAGGGCGGGGTCAATATCAAGTTGCTGCTAATTCTGCCGATAGATAGTTTAAGTCCCTTTGTCTCTATGTTGCAATCATACAAAGTGCATCCACAAAAAGATAATATTTGAGATATTCTTATGAAATTTTCAAACGTATTCAATTCGCTAGCATTCACACTTCCCCGTACCTTGCCACGCTTTATGCGTACACAAAATAGCCAAAAAAACGCAGAAAGCTCTCAGCGACAACAAACCTATTTGCGCCTTTTCCAAGTGATGCGAGCGCATAAGCTGATGTGGTTGCAGGTAGAGGGTGACGATAGCTTATATCAAACCGTCGTGTTACATGTTGATGCAGAAGAACCCTTCATGTTTATTGATGAGCCGTTCCCGAGAAGAACTAAAAAAAGAAGGAGTCACTGTTATTGATAAAGTAGAAGAATATGATTACGGGAAATTTGGCTGGATTGTAGATTTAGACGGAAATAAAATTGAGCTTTGGGAACCAAAAGACGCTGCTTTTTTGTAGCTTTATAATTCAACTAATTAAAAATAAAAAATGCAAGTAGTAGACGAAAACGGAAACATCATATCAAACCAATCTAGCAAAAGAGTGGTCGCTGGTATTTTAGGAATCATTTTAGGTCCATTAGGAATTCATAAGTTTATTTTAGGATATACAACTGAGGGCATTGTTATGTTGTTATTAACTATTGTAACCTGTGGAATTGGCGGTTGGCTTACCGGGCTAATTGGATTAATTGAAGGCATTATTTACCTAACAAAATCTGACGAAGATTTTATTCAAATATATC
>NVVG01000277.1 GCA_002402125.1 Moraxellaceae bacterium | reverse complement strand
CAACGCTTTTTGTTCTTCACTATAATAGATTCGAGTTCTTTGTTTCATAATCAACACTCCTTATTAACTAATAATAAAGTGTTGCGTTGACCAGTTGAATCCACACTGTTTTCCAGGATTTAAAGTGGACAATTGTGACTGGAAACTATGTGGAAAATGCTGACTAAATATCGAACAGGTTATTTTTGTTAGTAAGAATGTCTGGTACACTGGTCTAACAATTAATTTGGAAGCGACGGAAAATACGCGTGTCTCAATTAAACGTTAGTTTCTCAAGAAGGTTCGAGTGGTATATAAAATAATAGGTTGGGTCTCAATTCTCTTATGTGTATTAGCTCTTGCTCCAAGTTTCGTGCCAGGGGCCGTGTCGATGATAGGGCTTTTAATTTCTATGGCGGCATTAATTATGTCAATACTATCGATCAAGGCAGGCAATGTTTTTTATTTTAAAACAGCGGTGATCATAACTGGCTTTGGAATATTTGCAGTTAATGATGGGCTTCGTCTTTATGATTCATTACCGCATGTGACATGGCAATATAAATTGGGTGTTTATTGTATTTTTATAATGGTTTGTATATTTGGCTGTCTTTTTGTTAAACGGAATAGCAGCTTGACATAAAACTAACAAGTGCAGGTTGAGCGAAATATTTGTCGTACTACTACGTCACAACAACAAATTTTCGCCAACTGCAGGCGTTAGGTCGATGAGATATCGTGTGTGAGAAATAAATTACCTATAACAATCAAAGCATGGGCCAAAGAAGTTAATTGGGCGCTTGATGAAGCCGAATACATGCTTAATGATACTAAGAATCAAAAGCCTGAGGATGGATTGCTTGGTATGTATCGCATGGCTCCGGCTATTGCAGGGATTGTTCGTAGTGTGCCTAAATCGTGTCGTAATGAAGTATGTGAGCATTCAATTGGCCTATGTCACTATCTGTTTCAAGAGATCCCTGACTATAAATTAAAATATAGACGTTGTTTCGTACATGCTTATTTGGACTCAATGATTTTCCTAAAATATCTTAATAGAGAAAAATCAGAGCGTGTTATAGACTATCTTGAATCGAAGAACGCCATTGAAGCCAGGTAACCTAACAAATTACTGCTTTTGTCCACTTTCAGCGTCAAAAGAGTAAGGCGTTATGTCCGCTTTAATCTAAGTTTAAGTGGTTTTTCTAATAGCTAATTTTGGCCGATTTTGAACATATCCGGCCAAGAAATAGAGACCCCAGCTTGTCCGGTATGTGGAAATAGTTGTCTTTTTTGGGGGCTATATAGGCATGGTGTATTTCTAGATATTAACCATCATGGAATCTTATGCGTCCGATAGAAAGTAACTTCAGTGCTCAACCTGGATGAGTCTGGCCTTAAACTGCAGGTTTGTCTTTCAATTCTGATCAGCCTAATTTCAGAACTAACTGTTCCATTATCGATATGGTTCTGCCAGAGAGAAAATGATACGGTCTTTACAATGCTTAACAGGATATCAAGTCCAGAGTGGTTTTTGATCAAATTTTTAAAAGGAAAAGTTTATGGATAACATTATGGGAAAACCTGTGTTATGGCATTTTGCCATTTCACACTTTAATGAAAAAGTTAGATGGGCACTGGACTACAAACAAATAGAACATAAAAAACAGCTACGTTTTCTTGGATATCCCATTTTAAACTACTTGAAAACGAAACAATTGAGCACGCCAATTTTATTTCATAACAAAACGCATATTCTTAATTCATCCGATATTATTTGTTATCTAGAAAAAACCTATCCCCAAAAACCGTTGTATCCAACGGATAGAGCACAGCGTGAAAAGGCGTTAGAACTTGTTGAATATTTTGATACAGAGCTAGGGCCTAGCTCTAGAGCGTTTCTTATTGGTTCGTTATTTAATACCAGTAAAGAAGCAACCATTGGTGCATTTGGTATGTGCGCGCCAAAATATCAAAAGAAAATGGTGAGTGCGCTTTTTCCTTTGTTTAAAGTTTATTATCATTACCGACATCAATTCAATGCGAATGACATCGGCGAAGCCGAGGCTAACGTTCAACGGGCCATTGATCGGTTTGAAATGGAATTAGGAGATAAAGACTTTTTGGTGGGGGATCAGTTTAGTGTTGCAGATCTAACCGCTGCTGCATTCTTTTATCCTATGGTGCAGCCAGAACAATACCCTTATCCTTTTGACCCTGTTGCTCAAAAGGCGATAGAAAAAATATTTGAACCCTTCGAATCACGGCGTTTAATAAAATGGGTTAGGGGTATTTATCAGATGTATAGGGTGAGTTAATATAGGTCAACTGTTCAACTTTGAGGAATCGAGAATAACCTTTCACTCGATTTAGATGAACTGTCTGTAGTGGTATAGTGATTTTGGACGCCTAGCTATGTGTAATAGCCCCTGACGAATGACCGCTTGTGCATAATTTTATCACGCAGCCTGGAAGGTGGAAGTAGCTGTCTTCTTGGCAATCTAGAGATAGGTCGTATTTCTGGTATACTCTATCAAGTTATTTGTAAGCGACGCAATAAGCACGAGTCTCAAAATTGAGATACTAAGAAGGAGCTTTAAAATGGATGGTTTTATTGTACTTGCAAAATATAATCGATGGATGAATCAAAGCATCTACGAAAAAAGTCAGAAGCTTGGTCAAGAAAGTATCGCCAAAGATCAGAAAACTTTCTTTGGTTCTATTTTAAGTACGTTGAATCATCTTCTGATCGGCGATATATTTTGGCTGTCGAGATGTAGCGGTGACAAATCGTTCTTCAATCTTTATGATCCTGATGGTGAAAAAATCTATATTAAAAGTCTGGACCAGATTTTGTATAAGGATATCGATATTCTGTATGGAAATAGGGCTAGAATTGATGAGGAAATCATAAGCTATATCTGCGGCCTATCTAGAACTGATTTGGATAAGGATATTGAATACCAAACATCGCAAGGCAGCAAGATGGCGAACCGGTTAGAGTATATTTTGTTACATTGGTTTAACCATCAAACCCATCATCGAGGGCAGATTACAGCAATGCTAAGTCAGCAAGGAGTAGATTACGGTCTTACTGATTTAATATATATAAAAGATCAATTTTAAGAGCGTGGGAGCAGATATCAAATAAATGACGACTGGCGACGCACTTTACTTGAGCGTGATAAATGACAGCTTTAGCTAAATATGATTCACTGATAGATTAGTTTGATCAGGCAGCTTTGTGGAAAATCCTGACCAAATATCGAGCAGCTTGGTTTTAGGTTAATAAGGGTGTCTGGTACACTGGCCTAACAAATTATTTAGAAACGACGCAATATACGCGCGTCTCAATCATGCGTTAAGTATACCAAGGAGAAAAAGTGGCGTTAAATACTGTGAAGACAGCCTTGGGGTTCTTAAAGTCGCTATTAGGTAAATATACTCCTTTAGAAATAAAATCTGAATCGCTTCAAGATATTTACAACTATCTTGAAATCGGTGAATTTATTAGTACCTCTGGTCAGCCTACCGAGAAACAGTTCATTACAATTAGAGACGCTGGTTTCGAAAACGTTATCAATTTGGCTCCTCTTAATACGGAAAATTCGCTGAAAAATGAATCTGAAATTCTGGCCAACCTTGGAATAAATTATATTCATATACCAGTTGATTTCAGTAACCCTACGGAAGAAAATTACAACGATTTTGAGGGCCACATGAAAGCTTTCACTGGTAAAAATGTATGGGTTCATTGTGCTGCAAATATGCGAGTATCTGCATTTATCTATAGGTATCGTTGTAATGTGTTAGGCGAACAATGTCAAAGCGCAAAAAAGGAATTATCCAAAATATGGGTACCATTTGGAGTTTGGAAAGAATTTACAGATTAAAGATCCCCGTATACTTAACCAGACCTTAAAACTGTAGCAAGAAGAGGAGCTACTAGTTTTAAGGTTAGGCCTTTTGATTCACGATTATAAACCTATGGAGACAACAACATGGGGTTTTATGAAGATTATTGCCTTCCCTATATAGTTGACAAAGCATGTGGGGCAGCACCAGCTCAAGAGCATAGGAGAAAAATTGTGCCAATGGCTGAGGGAAGGGTATTAGAAGTGGGAATGGGGTCTGGTCATAATCTTCCATTTTATGACGCCAGTAAAGTTGATTTTGTGTGGGGGTTGGAACCATCTATTGGCATGAGAAGACGAGCCAAGAAAAATATAAGTCAAACACCGATTGAAGTTAGGTGGTTGGATCTCCCGGGCGAACAAATTCCCCTAGAGGATAACTCCGTTGATACTGTTTTGATGACATATACATTGTGTACCATTCCTGATTGGCAGTTAGCACTGCAACAGATGCGTAGGGTGCTTCGACCTGGGGGGAAGCTGATTTTTAGTGAGCATGGGGCTGCTCCAGATGCATCCGTTCTAAAATGGCAAAATAGAATAACGCCGTACTGGAAGATACTAGGGGGTGGGTGTCATCTAAATAGACCAATCTCTCAGTATATAGAGGATGCAGGATTTAATATTACGTTATTGGAAACAGAATATACTCGGAGCACACCGAAAATAGCGGGATTTAACTATCGCGGCCTAGCGAAGATTAGTTGAGATCGTCTATGGCGTAATCCGGTATGCTGTCGGTTACGTAGAAATCCCGACCTGCCAGGCAGGGAGTAATCACAATAAGAGTGCAAAAATAAGCACGGGTCTGTTTCCGCCGTTAGCATTTATTATGTCCGCTTTGGATTATTTCGATAGTTTAAATCGATGTCGCCAATGTCCGGAATGTGGAAGAAAGGAGCATATTATCTGGACTAGAGGAAAGGCCGATCCCTGGTATACTCTAACAATGTATTTGAAAGCGACGCAAAAAATGCGTCCCAATAAAGTGTTATACAGTAGGAAATCATGGAGCATAAAGGAAAGGTAACAAAACAGATATTTATCGGATTTGTATCGATCGTTTTTTTGGTTCTGTCACTGTGGTTCATATTCCCATCTCCAGATTCACCAGATCGAATAACATATACTTTGACTTGGTCAGCTCTGTTTGCGCTTCCGCTATTTTTCGGGATACATATCACTCTGTTTACAAGATTCGCATCCGAAGATCTAATCTTAGGTTATGCTAGCTCGAAACAGTTGACCTTCAATAAAGCATATTTAAGCAACACTGTGGAGCAAACTATAATAAATGTACTATCTGCCCTTACTCTTGGTATGGTGGCTCCAATAGTATTCATTAAGTTAGTGCCAATTCAGGCCTGTATTTTTTCTGTCGGCAGGCTAATCTATTACTTTACTTATAAATCTAAGCCAACCAACCGTTTTGTAGGCTTTGTAATAGGGTACTATATCGCTGTGCTATCCGTTGCTACTTCTGTTTACTGGGTAATAACGGGCAATGTATAACAAGACAAAGCTATCGTCCTCCGGCGGCAGTTTGAGACGTTATGTGTACCTGATATTTCAGAAATACGAGCCCAAAGCATGGCGCAGGGGCGTTATCGATGATGAGTGCGGTCGATGCGACTTTCTGCCCAGGGTGTAATAATGAGTTAGACTGAAAGGTGTATTCCAGTGATGCAGCATAAAACTTTATGGGGCCGGTCAGCAATAGTCTCCGCCATATTAGTCGCCATTTTACTGATTCTATGGATGCAGTTAAACGAGCATGCTGTTGAGCCAACTTTACTGGTCAATGAGGAGTCCACCCTTGAGCTCCTGCAGGAATACTGGGAAGACTCTGCGGCTGCAGACCTAGGCCTCATTGAGCCGCCCCGAAAAATCAAGACTGGTATCTATATTCAGTCTCTCGAATTCTTTAATTCGTCCTATGTCAACTTGACTGGCTACATCTGGCAACGCTATCGAAATGGAGTGGACGATGACTTAAAACCTGCACACGGAGAAGTAGGTTTCATCCTACCCGATCGAGTTAATTCTGGTTTTAAACTTCAAGAGACCTATCGGAAAAGCGTTCCAGGTGAGGAAGTTATTGGTTGGTATTTCGAAGCGAGATTGCGCCAACCCTTTGCTTACGCAACCTATCCGTTCGATCACAAAATTGTTTCGGTTCGTATGAGGCACAAGCAGTTTTCGCGCTATATTGTATTGGTTCCGGACTTCGAGGCCTACGTGTCTACGGGCCTCCACGATGTCTTTGGAATCGATCAAGAGGTGACGCTATCAACTTGGCGACGCGAAAATACTTTTTTTGATTATAAAATAACTGACAACGATACCAATTTCGGCACCACCAATTTTATCGGCAGGCACAGTTTTCCAGAGCTCCATTACAACTTCGTTATCCTGCGTAAATTTGAAAGTGCTCTCATCGTTAACCTATTACCGCTGTTTCTGGTCGCGACGCTATTGTTTGTGGCGCTGCTAACAATCACCAAAAAGGGCGAACTGGCGGATCGCCTCGGGTTCAACGTGTTGGGTTTCATCGGAGTCGCCTCGGCATTGTTCTTCGTGGTGATGCTTGCGCATATACAACTACGCAAGCAATTCGCAGGATCAGGAATCGTCTACATCGAGTATTTCTATATCTTGATGTATTTGTTGCTGGTACTTGCAACAGCGAATGCCTGCATTTGTTCTTTGAAGCCGAAGCGCCGTTTCGGGATGATTATGTACGGGGGCAACATTCTCGTGAAGGTCGGCTACTGGCCTTTCGTGCTTGCATGTCTGATCGCGATTACGTTTGGGGTGCTGTGATGGTTGCGGACGGCTTGATTGTCTTCTTCGGGCGTACGTAACAATCGTATGTAAATGGGCAGGCTGTTCACTGCGCGCCCAGCCTGCACTGATGCGAGGCGCTATGTCCGCCAAGCGTTTTCTCGAATAGCTCTAAACAAGACAGAATGACTATATTGTGGAGAATTCTGACCGAATATCGTACAGGTAGGTTTTAGGTTGATAAGAACTTCTGGTACACTGGCCTAACAATTAAATTGAAAATGACGCAGAATACACGCGTCTCAATCAAGTGTTATATTTTTAGGTCGAATCATGCATGAAACAATTAGTAGTCGTATTAAACGATGTAGTGAAAAAGTTAATGAATACGACCGTTGGTTAAAGCTACTTAGATATCCCAATATGATTTTTGTTATTGGAGGCTCGTTATTGGCATTTATTGGCGGTGCTGCAGTGCTCACTACTGACTTTGGTGATACTCCTGGTTATATGGCTCTTATTGGTGGTGTACTTACTGGCTTTCATGGTTGGTTTGGCTGCGAAGCTCATCAACAAAAATGCAAAGAAATCAGAACTCGATATAGTTCATTAAAACTTAAATTTGAAAGGCTTTTGAGTGAAAAAGATAAAGAGGAAGCGTTTATAGTTTTAGATGACCTCTTTATTGAATTGGAGTCAAACATTGATGCTAAACCGTGGATGTAAAAATATAACAAGAGCAATGAACTGGGAAGTCCAAAAAGACATATGACTTTTGAAGTCAAGGGTGTTTCTGGAGAGTTCTCTCGTAGAAAGATTGTCGCGATTATAAATAATGAGCAGCCTTATTTGCAAAGGTATCAATAAGGTTGTTTTAACCAAAACAGACAGATGGA
>NVVG01000017.1 GCA_002402125.1 Moraxellaceae bacterium | reverse complement strand
CTCTCAACGAGCTTCGAGACGGCATGCAAAACGCTGTCCTAGCGAACAATATCGTCGCGATAAGAATTGTTAACCCCACCCAAGAAGCATTTACGGATTTCGGCAATATCATCCCGAACGACCACCTATCTGACCGCGTTAATACGCCGGGTACCGCTAGCCAGACCACCATACAAGAAGCCAATATTCTGCGCGTGCAGGTCGCCTACGGGCTGCCATTGATCGTACCTTTTGTGGGTAATTTGATTGTCGATACGTACAGCTTTTATTTTTGCGGTTTTCAGGACTGTGACTTATCAAATATAGGGAACACCGGAGCGAATTATCGCTGGTGGCTGATGCTTCAAGCGGGTTTATTCCCAGTTCAATCGGTCGCCACCGTGCAGATGCAATCATCTCCAACACTCACAGCCAGCAATGCAGATTTTTTTATGACTAGAGCTGTGGCATTGTTGCTATGACCTTGCCGATTGCAAGGGATCTGGCAAGTGTGGGGATTCGGGTTAATACCATTGCCCCTGGGATTTTCGATACGCCCTTAATGAGCCTTATGCCTGAAAAAATAAGGACACCATTAATAGATGCAACCCAGTTTCCCAAGCGTTTAGGACATCCATCCGAGTACGCTAATATGGTGTGTAGCATGGTGGAAAATGGATTCTTAAATGGGGAAGTGATACGTTTGGATGGTGCTATTCGTATGGCTCCGCGTTAATTTATAATCACTAGCTAAACATGTACAATTTTATATTGCTGGAATCGACCATGCTACAAACAGGATACTTCAAACGATCGCTTTCAATATTCTTTCTGGTTGCGGGTCTTAATTTGACGGGGTGCGGTACTCTGGTGTCTTTGGTTGATGAACAAAGCCGCGATGAGTCTTCAGGCCCAATGTACAGTGGCGTCAAATTGAATATGAAAGAACTCAAGGATGAAGAAGTGGTACCCGTATTGAAAATTATTAATATTATCGACCTTCCATTATCTGCGATTCTGGATACGGTGTTTCTGCCGGTGACATGGTGGCTTAGCTTAGATCCTGAATAATCACGATCCTGAACAGCACGTTAACTATTCACATAGGCCGCTAAATATCGATCCAGGGCATTGGCAAAGGCCTGTTTGTCTCTTGATAGCAAGGTTGGTGGCCCACCGGTTACTTCCCCAGAGGAACGCATCGTATCCATAAAATCCCGCATATTTAATCTCTCCCGAATATTTTGCGGTGTGTAGGTTTCACCGCGAGAGGTGATGACTTGCGCCTGTTTTTCGATAAGTTCCGCCGCCAAGGGGATATCAGAAGTAATCACCAGATCATTTTTCTCAACACGCTGAACAATATGGTTGTCGGCGACATCAAAGCCTGCCGGTACTTGGGTCATTTTGATCCAAGGGGAGGGCGGTATGCGTAAGAGGTGATTGGCCACCAATATTAGTGGGATTTCAACCCGAATGGCTGCTCGAAATAAGACTTCTTTGATGACGTTAGGACAGGCGTCAGCATCAACCCAAATTGACATAAATCACTCCAATACAACGATCTGATTGTTGATAATCTGATCTTATAAGATAAGCGCTATTATTCACCCTCTTAGAGGGCATATCAAATAAATTGTTGGAATAGCACTTTTGGAGACCGGTTTGTTTGGGGTTAATTAGACGCTATGTTTTCTTCTGACCAAAAAATACGGCCGTATTTTCTTCTTCTTTTTCTGCGGCAATGGGTTCTAGCGACAGGCTATCTAATGCGCCAGCGGGTGCCGCTGAGGAGGGCGCGGGAACGAGAGGTGCTTTTTTTGGTGTTGGCGTTGTTGCTTTGTTGTCTTTGGCGGGTGGTGCTGCGGGTGCTGGGGGTGCTTGACCGCCTTCAGCAAGGGTTACTTTGAGCCTTAAATTGTTTTTGGAATCTGCATTACGCAGTGCTTCGTCGAGGGTTATTTTTTTGTTTTGATAGAGTTTTAACAGCGCCCCATCAAATGTTTGCATTCCCTGAGTCTCCGATTTTTCCATGACTTCCTTGATTTCTTCGACTTTGCCCTGCTTGATTAAGTCGCAGACACGAGGCGTGCCTAGTAATATTTCTATAGCCGCGGCACGTTTGTTATCTATTGTCGGAATCAGTCGCTGAGAGATTATACCTCTCATGTTGAGTGATAGATCTAGCTGCAATTGTTTGTGCCTTTCTTCGGGGAAAAAGTTTATGATCCGATCTAATGCTTGGTTGGCGTTGTTTGCGTGTAGTGTGGAAATACACAGGTGTCCTGTCTCTGCAAAGGCAATGGCTTGTTCCATTTGCTCTCGAGTACGGATCTCACCAATAAGGATTACATCCGGTGCTTGGCGCAAGGCATTTTCTAAGGCGTCGTCATAGGACAGAGTATCGACACCCACTTCACGCTGATTGACGATGGATTTTTTGTGTCTATGCACAAACTCTATAGGGTCCTCTATGGTGACGATATGTCCTGCGCTATTGGTATTGCGAAAGTCAATAAGAGAGGCTAGGGAGGTGGATTTTCCAGATCCAGTACCACCAACAAATAATACCAAACCTCGCTTTTGCATGATGAGTTTAGTCAGAATTTCTGGCAGCTGAAGGTCTTTGTAGTAAGGAATTTCTGTTTTGATGGCGCGGATAACCATAGATACTTGGTTGCGCTGTTTAAATATGTTTACCCTGAAACGGCCCACACCGGGTTCGGATATTGCTAGATTCATCTCGAGGCGGGTTGCGAAATCTTTTTTTTGCTCATCGTTCATTAGAGAGTTGGCAATTTCTTCGACCCTCCCTACAGGAAGTGGTTCAGGATCCATCGCTTCAAGTGTGCCAAAGAACTTCGCACTGATGGGGGCGCCGGTGCTGAGATACAAGTCTGAGCCATCGCGTAGGGCAAAGTCTTTGAGGTAATCCATGAATTCCATACTACGCTCTCAAATTTCTCGTGTGTCACAAAGGGGGCAAATCGTAGGACAAATTTAGCCGATATAATTTGAGTATAGACAAATCAAGGGTTGGGGAACTGTTTTTGATATATCAAAATAGTTTGGTAATGGTTGGATTTATAGCAAACTGCACTAGCGTGAATCGCCACGTATTGCTTTTACCTTTACTTCTAATGACTCAGCGTTGGCTGCGCTAGCAGCAATGAGCTCACCGGCCTCCAATTCAACCTTAGACCAAAAACGGTGGGGTTTGGTTGTTAGAGCCCCGCCATCTTTATGGCTAAAGAAGCTGCCCCACAGTCCTTTTAACGCCATGGGTACAACCGGTACGGGATTACGTTGGAGGATCTTTTCGACGCCATTTTTGAAGGTGCCAACAGCGCCGTCGGTAGTAAGTTTCCCCTCGGGGAAAATACATACCACCTCACCGTTGTTGAGCTCTTCCGATATCTTATCAAATGCAGTGTGGTAGGTGTCAGGATCTATAGATTTTGAGTGGATAGGTATGGCTTTTGCCGTGCTGAAAACAAAATGTAATACCGGCAAATGATAGATCGGCTTAAGCATTACAAATCGAACGGGACGACGACATGCCCCGCCAATAATGAGTGCGTCCATATAGCTGACGTGATTACATACAAGAATAGCAGGGCCCTCATCGGGAATGTTATGCAAATTAGTGTGTTTTACACGGTACATGGTGTGAGTGATTACCCAAATGATAAATCGCATGAGAAATTCAGGGACAGTACGGTAGATGTACCAGGCAACCGCAGCGTTCATAATGGCGATTATCAAAAAGAACTGCGGAATTGTTAGTTCCAAGATGGACAAGAATATCATCGCAGAAACAGCAGAGACAACCATGAACAGTGCATTTAATATGTTTAAGGCGGCGATGGTTCGAGAACGTTTAGTGGGATTGCAGCGTTCTTGTATCATTGCATACAGCGGCACAATGTAGAGCCCACCAGAAACACCAATCATAATAAAATCAAATAGAACACGGAAATTGGAAGGGATTGCAATGAATGTCATAAAATCGACAGTAGTTGTGCTCAGGGTATGGGCAAAATAAAGGTCAGCGCCAAATACCGTAAGCCCAATGGAACCAAGTGGCACCAGGCCAATTTCAACTTTATGCCCCGATAAACGCTCACACAAAAGGGAGCCAGTCGCAATACCGATAGAAAAAAGAGCCAGCAGTAGCGTTACCACGGTTTGATCACCGTTTAATGCTGTTTTGGTGTAATTAGGTAACTGGGTTAAATAGGAGGCACCTAAAAACCAAAACCAGGAGATAGACAAGCAAGCAAGATAGACCGAACGTATCTCATGGACAATTTTTAGTGTTTTCCAGGTTTCGGTAAAAGGGTTAAATTTTATTGTGATGTCTGGGCTTGGCGCGTCTGCGGTCGGTATTTTTCGGCTGGCAAGCCAGCCTAGAATAGATACGATGACGATGGCAACAGAGATCCATGTAGGGCCGTTATCCATCTTTGTGAGTAGCCCACCAAGAATGGTGCCTAGTAAGATAGCTAGGAAAGTGCCTGATTCAATCCATGCATTACCACCCACCAACTCACTTGGTTTTAAGTGTTGAGGAATGATGCTGTATTTGATTGGGCCAAAAAATGTGGATTGTACGCCAGCAAAAAAGAGTAGCAGCAGTAACCCTGCAACGTTGCTGAAATAGAATGCGACACTAGCCAATACCATGATAGCAATTTCAAATAGTTTGATACGTCGAATAAGCATGGACTTTTCATATTTTTCAGCAATTTCCCCTGCTAGTGCAGAAAAAAGGAAAAAGGGTAGGATGAACAGCATCGCCGCGATATTGTTGAGAGTGTTAATCTCCATGGCAACGCGGTAGCTGGCACTAAAGGCGATTAATATCAGTAGTGAGCTTTTAAACACGTTGTCATTAAATGCCCCAAAGAATTGAGTCCAAAATAACGGGGCAAACCGGCGCTCTTTGAGCAAAGAGAATTGAGATCGTTCCTGCTGATCGTTTGACATGAAAATCCCTAATGGCTGTAGAAGTTAAATAGTACTTGGTTTGTGCAGCTACAATACAGGTTACATTAGCTTCTACAGCCAAAACAATCAATTGCTAGCGGGTTATGTTTTATCATCCTTGGTTTGTTGTTTTTCCCTTTGTTGATTGCCATATTCTTCTAATTTATCGACTAATTTTTCTAATAAACTCTTTGTTTCTTCAGTTTGCTCAACAGAGGATACTTCATCATATTTTGCCAATAGAGTTTCGTTATTTTGCGTTGTTAGAACTTTTGCTTGTTCTAGGGTTAATTTCGAGTCGGTTTTGTAAGGGGAGCCTAATTCGTGAGAAAAGGGCAATTTGAATTCAACGTGATTAAGCCCTACAGCGGCTAATTCCAGTGTAGCGATATTGGGCTCGAACTCTGCCTTATTCTTTTCTTCTGCCTCAAGATTACGCTCCGAGAGGTCAACTTGCTGAGCAAAACCCGCTCTACCGTCTTCCATCAAAAAATATCCAGAGCGTTGAATGCTACCGAGGGAATTGTTGTAATGATCTTTTAATTCGAACCGAGTATCTTCATATTCCAAACCTATCGCCCCAACTCCTGCATCTTTTAATGAGGTTAGGTGGTCGTTGCCGGCGCCATCTTTTGTCCAGAGGGACAGTTTTTCATAAATACGATCATTTTCATCGATGACACCATTGTTGTCATCATCATATTGGCGTAAGTCCTCGAAACCATTGCCGGATTGGGTGCCAAACATTTCGTTGCCATCATTGATTTTGTTGTCTTCATTCTTATCATAAACAATAAAACCACTACCTTTGGACACAAAGGAGAGATTTTCTTTTTTACCGTCGGCGTCGACGTCAAATAGAAACGCCGTATCCCTTAAGGTGACAATGCCACCTTCCAAGTTGATGGCGAGCGGGTCGGTTTTGTTTATGTTTTGTAAGAAAACGCCAGAGTTCTTTTCAATTGAGATGTTTCTATCAAGCTGCGCGGATAAGGTGAAGGATATTTTTCTCCCATCTTCGGTGGTAACTTCTCCATTGATACTGAAATTTGTTTGTTCCTCTTGCTGAAAAATTGTTTGTTCACCAAAAGTGATTTCTGCTTGGGTAGCGACGGTGTCGAGCCCCGTAGCACCACGCTGGGCCACTGTTGGATTTGCTTGCAGGATAGTTGACTGTGTTATAGCAATCTGTGTTCTTTGAATAAATGTTTTGTTTAGCGTGCTTTCAATRATTTTTTCGTTGCTAAAACGTAGGTCATTATTAGGATTGCTGAGATCTTGGACATAAGATTGGGTGTTGGTTTGATAACGTTGGCTGCTATTTAGCGAGACCTGTTCCATGACATCAATAGTGCTGCGTTGTGTGTTTCGTAGGTTGGATGAGCCAACGGTAGCTGATGTGGAAGTTTGTCCCTGCAATGCGGTGTTATGCGCTCGCAGGGTTCGCTGATAGTGGYCACTAGAAAAGTTAAGCTGAGATGAGGCTACTTTCATGGTGAATTCCAGTTTGTTTGCCACGCAGTATCGTCTTCATCAAATAATGGTAAAGAGGCGTGAGAGACAGGAGGATTGTCCTTGAGGTGAGGTGAAATCCTTCTCTACCTATCTACTATCGGCGGTAAGCATGAGAGCTTGATGGTTTTTGAGTAAAAARCACCCTAACCGATTAAGYTCTTGTGGTGTGTTATTTATGCTTGAAAACTAAAGCTGAGCTGCGTGTTACCTAGGTTTGGTTCTTCGAACCTTACCCCCAAGCCTAATAGCCGAACAGGTTTGTTGCCTCGATGGAACGCTTCCTCACACAATGCTTGATAGGTATTGAGTACCGGTTCTTTAATGCAGCGTTCGATGGTAGTTTGAGTGAAGTCACCAAATTTTATTTTAATAAAAGCTTTTTTGATAGAGTGTTGCACTTTTTGTCGAGCTAGGCGACTTTCCATTTCATCTTGCAGGTCGGGTAACTTCTGAATGCATTCAGATAAAGCGCATAGATCTTTGGAATAGGTGTGTTCAACACTTAAGGATTTTCTGAACTCACGTCGTTTCACGGGGCGATTATCAATACCGTAAGATAGTTGATGTAACCGTTCGCCAAAGGCCCCTAGGGTTTTGGTGAGCTCAAAAATACTATAACTACGAATGTCATTGCAGGTGAAAATACCGAGGTTGGCGAGCCTTTTTTGTGTTGCTTTACCTACACCAGACAGTTTACTTACGGGAAGAGCTTTAACAAATTCTTCCACTTGGTCGGGGGCAATAAGAAATAAACCGTTGGGTTTGTTCCAATCGCTAGCGATTTTAGCGAGAAACTTATTGGGTGCAATGCCTGCAGAAACCGTGATGCCGACTTCCTCAAAAACCTGTGATTGAATGGCTTTGGCCATCAAGGTTGCGCTACCTTGATAATTTTGTTGCCCGCTGACATCTAGAAATGCTTCATCAAGAGAGAGCGGTTCAATCGAATCGGTGAAATCTTGGAATACCTTGTGGATCTTCTGAGAGGCTTCTTTATAACGGCTCATTCTGGGGGGGACAATGAGGAGGTTAGGGCAGAGTCGTTTGGCTGTGGCTGAGGCCATTGCTGAGTGAATACCAAATTTCCTGGCTTCATAGTTGCAGGTTGCGATTACCCCTCGGCGACCCGCTTCGCCGCCAACGGCGATGGGTTTGTTGCGTAACCTGGGATTATCGAGCATTTCTAACGACGCATAAAAACAGTCGCAATCAACATGAATGATTTTGCGATCAGACACCGGCTCAGTGTCATGTATCTCTGCGCTAGTCCTGGCTGGCTTTGTACTGGTTATGTGATCTATGCTAACTGTGCTCATGGTTCGTTGAGTTCTTCAATGAAAACCGATGGTAATTAGTATAAGCTACAGCTGTGTATATGTACAGTATTCTCGTTTTGGGATGTCTAAGCTACTGTTGGTCTCCAAAACTCGAGAAGCCGTACTTATTAAAAGTTTACCGATGTCAGCATAATGTAAGGCTACTGATATTCGTTAGTCAGAACGCTTCTGTTACCGCGGCTTGTTCCTTGGCAATAAGGAAGTCGACGACATCCATCAATTCAGCAGGTTTAGTCACGCTTTGGTTGATGATGGCATATTTGCCATTCACCACTAGCATAGGGGTGCCTTTTAGGGCAGCTTGTTTCATATGTTTAAGCGCCTTTTTCAGCTGGCTTTTCGTTTTGAATGAGTTTAACTGAGTATCAAATTCCTCTTTACTTACCCCGAAGGCGTTAAATACGGTCGCGAGAACGCTGTAATGTTGGTTAAATTCTTTTTGTTTACTTAACCTCATGATGACGTGAAATAACTGCCGATGAAGTTTTTCTGTATCTTCAACCGATTGAGCTAGAAAGAAAGCCTTGGCGTGAAGAGACATGATGTTATTCCACACCGCAGGAGACTGTATCAATGATACTCCTGCTGGTTTGGTTGTATTCCATTGCTGTATGAGGGGTTCAAATTTCGCGCAATGAGAACATCCGTACCAAAAGAACTCGGTGACAATGATATCTTTGGACGTATAGTTGATTGGGTCTTCTAATAACGTGTAATGTACACCTTCTGTGTAGGTGCTTGGTGTAGCGTTGTTGCTTAGGCTGCTATCTACGTTGTTAGTTGGTGTATTTGCTGACTTGTTGTCAGGTGTGTTTTCAGGTGAGTTGTTATCTGAGCAGCCTAATAATGTGAAGCAGAGGAATACGGTCGTAAGTGATTTTAACATAGTGAAATCTAACCAGACGGTTGTTATCGTTGAGTTGTAGCTTACCAGGAATTATTAGCAGGAGGGGGAAAAAGCAACGCTGAATGTGGCCTATTTTTCTTTGCCAATTTTAATCAGTCGGTGAGCAACCATCATTTTTATTTTTAGGTAATAACGTTTAAATAAAAGCAGGCAATCTTGCAGTGATGCTTTGTTGATGGCCAACGCTAAGGATAACAATATGGTGGTTATCACGAGTAGGGCATGGCTGGCGATATCATCGGGCGATTCGAAAAAAGATTGGGTTGCCGCAGCAATAAATAACCCAAATGCCAGCAGTAGAAAGACGGGTTTAGCGGCGCTGAGAGAGTGATTGTTTTTTAAGATTGCGTATGCGTCTAATAGTTGTTTGGTGATATACCACGTAAGTGCCCCGGCGAATAGCGCAATTAAGTAGATTGTTAGCATTCTAGCCATAATTTGGCCTCCTCTTGGCCAATGATATTAACCGTGACAGCGCTTAAATTTTTTACCGCTGCCACACCAACAAGGCTCATTTCGACCTGGTTTGTTGAGCGGCTCCGTTTCTTCCTGTGTTTGATGATCTTCACCAACCTTTCCATCAACATAGTACCAGCGCTGACCTTCTTTTATGAAACGAGAGGTTTCCGACAATACGCCAACACTACCACTCTCTCTATAATGCGCGCTAAATGACACCGTGCCAACGCTGTCTTTGGCTAAGCCTTGTTGGCAGTGATGAATATTTAACCCTAGCCACTGGGTATTTTGGCAGCTTTGTTGTAATTGCTGTGGGTCGTCCTGGCTCTGGGTGCTGGAATGCCTAGTTTTTAACAAATATGGCACATTTCTTTTTACAAATGCACAATAGCGAGAGCGCATAAGCTGCTTAGCCGTAAAGGCAACGTCGGCCCCAGAGTGAAAGCGCTGGCAGCATTGTTGGTAGGATGAATTGCTTCCGCAGGGACAGGGGGTGTTATCAACCGCATTTCCCATGATTAATGGACCTCACCTAAAAAGGTGCCAATGGCTTCACCTAAGCGTTCTGAGCGCTTAGGTGACCTAAATGCTTGGCGAATACTTTTACCGATAGAAGGCATAAATAACAGGTCGGTAAGCACTTGATTGAACGCACCTTGACCGGCGTCGTTATAGGCTAGGGCTTCGACAAAGAGTAGCGCAACGGCGTCATCAGTGAGTACTTCCCATGCCCGTCCACTGATAGCAACGAGCACCTCAATGGAAATAGGAGCCTGTTTGTAAGAGTCTAATGCGTCTAGGATGAATTGCTTTTTTGCCGTCTGATCGACACTGCCAGATAGTGCCCGAATGATCGCAGCAAGCAGCGTGGTATCTGATGTCATTGATTGTTTACAAGCAATCACAGCCTGGGTGAGAAGGTGACTGATCGATTCGTTTTCCAGTCCCAGCAAGAGCGGAACCATTACTTCGGCAGGCAGCTGTGGCAGGTGTTGCCGAAGCATATTGGTTACAGATTCCTCATTACTTCTGGCGCAGAGATCTGCAATGCCTTGGATGCCGATATGTTGCCATTGTGAGAATTGTTCAGGTTGCTCTAGGTAACGCATCATGGGGGCGAGGTGTTGGCTGCCTGGGCGTTTTAACTCTACTAATGCCTTCGCATGGAACGCGGCCATTTTGTCTTGGCGGGGCGTGAAGCTCCAAGGGTTGTCTTTGATTTCGAGGGCGGGTGCTTCGGGGGCGTTTTCTTTGCTATCAAGAAGGGCTTGCCCTAATTGCTCTAGGGCTCTGCGCAGGAAGTCATCCCGCGCATTGAGATCCAAATAACCTTGCTCATCTAAAGGCAGTTTGAGGAACCATATATGATGTTGTTGGATGTTTTTAGGGTCCCAAAACAATACTGCAAACCACGCCTGACGCTGTAAAGGGTAAGGGTAGGGGGCCTGTGCGTTTTCAATTTTCTCAAATAGCCCTTTCTCGATCTTTAGCACTCGTCTGCCTAGGTCAATGATGCGGTATTGAGCGCCGGATGCCTGTAAAAAGGCCTGTATTGTTTGGGTGGGTTGCATAAATTCCGATCAATTTTTAATGAATAGATAATTGTTGTCGATAAAGTAAGAAGTATATCAATGTATCGGGAGTCTTCTCTAGAGTTTCTGCGGCATTGTTCGAAAAATGGCCTAGACTCAAATATGTGGCAACCAGTTTTTATTGAAATGTAGATTTGGTATTGAGCAGGTGCATAAGATGAGTAGAGGTGCTGTGTTGAATCTTACTAAGTTGAACTTAGACCGGGCGGATCACCTCAAACTACATATTTTGTCGACCCAGGTTAATAAACTGTCCTCCCGTTGGAAGTATGTGCACACCGCCAATTTTCCTCCCGCTCAGTTTTCCAAATTCAGTTGTATGTTACATGACATCGCGACTCTGACTGCGGAGCAAGATTTTAGTACTATATATGACGTGGTTAGCGACCTGGAGAGCACCGTCATTGCTTTGGCTCGAAAGCAAGCGGAATTAAAAACCCAAGTTGTGGAATATATATCCGCCAGCCTGGAGACGTTAGAAGCACTGTGCAATGAGTTGGTTTCAGAGGCATTAAAACAGCTCGAAGACGATGTTTGCGTGCAAAAGATAACGGCAGAAACCGCAATAGAAACAGCGTCGAAAACTGTGGCGGCTCAAAACCTTAAGCGTCTCTATTTTTTGGATGAAAACCAACAGTCGCATGAAGCGTTAGAAATTAAAATCAAAGATTCTGATTATCAAGGGTTATCATTTCGTAGTACCAAAGATTTATTGCAAGCGGTGAGGTTTCGTGAACCGACAGCCGTAATTGTTTTATTGAACGGTGACATTGATAATTCTGTCGTAGCCATTAATGACCATGATCAAAATTATCAAGAACTTCTATTAGCGGTGATGGAAATAGCCAGTGGTAGGGTGCCGTGCATTGCAATTGGGCAAGCGGATGACATTACCTCACGATTAGCGGCGGCAGAGATTGGTATCAATAGTTATTATGCAGCGTCAAACACAACGCCAGAAAAACCAAAGGTTGCTAATTGGTCTGATCGAATTCGGCAGGCAATTAAAGAGAAGCGTTTAAGTCTTGTGTTTCAGCCTATCGTTAGTTTGGATATGGATGGATATGAGCGCTATGAGGTGTTAATACGATTACATGAATCGGATAGGGTAATCTCTGCGCGCGAATTTATGGGTTCGATAAATAATTCAGTATTAATTTCTTATATTGATCGCTGGGTCATTGTAACTGCCTTAAAAGAGTTGCAGATAGCCAATAGAATAAATACCGGCGCCAGTATGTTTTTCATAAAACTTACCGCTAATAGTCTGTCGGATAGTACCTTTGTGCCTTGGTTAAAAAAAGTAATGCATGACGCGAAAGTGATCCCATCCCAATGTGTATTTGAATTACCTGAAAATGCTTTGATGGAAACGTTTTCGGTATCACAAGATACAATTCGTCGAATTCGTTCGCTTGGTGCTCAGGTAAGTATATCGGGTTTTGGTTTATCTCAAGCATCGCTAACGCTATTGGATAGCTTTGACGTGGATTTTGTTAAATTGCATCGTTGTTTCACGGGAGAAGATGCAAACCAAAGGACGCAGCAATTAAAAGCACTTATCCGTTATGCGAGTTCGCATCAAGTGAGAACATTAGCCGGCTTTGTCGAAAGTACAGAAAGTTTACAATCCGTCATCCAAGAGGGTGTGGGGCTTGTGCTAGGTGACTTCTTACAACCGCCCGAAGCCCTGTGCAAGTTTGATTTTATGATCAATTTGTAACTAGTACCCTGTTCTCAAGGTAAAAGCGTAATGTTGGCCATTATAACGGCAAGTTGACAGATTGTGTGTTGATTCAGCAGTCTGTGTGTCTGACTCGCCAGTCTCCCTTGCAAAACCGCCAGCTATACCTCAAAAAACGTAAATTGCTTGCTAAAGACGCTTGATTGCCGCAGAATTTCTCGGCTCTCCACTGGCAGTCCAAGAACTGACCAGTTTTTCTATCACCTTTGTCAACCTTACGTGGGAGAAACAGTAAATGGTCTATGAAGGCAAAGCGATAACGGTTAAGCCGTTAGAAGACGGTATCGTCGAACTTAATTTTGATTTGCAAGGCGAATCAGTAAACAAATTCAACAAACTAACGCTTGATGAGTTAAAAGCTGCGGCTGCGGCTGTAGCAAAAGATAGCTCTGTTACGGGAATGATCGTCACCAGTGCCAAAGACGTATTCATTGTTGGTGCTGATATCACTGAATTCCTTGAAATGTTCAAGTTATCCGAAGCAGAAATCGCTGAATGGGGCTTGGAAGCAAACAAAGCGTTTAACGCCATTGAAGATTTACCTTTCCCCACCGTATCTGCAATTAACGGCATAGCGTTGGGTGGTGGTTTAGAAATGTGTTTGGCTACAGACTTCCGTGTGATGTCTACTGCAGCACAGATAGGACTACCTGAAACCAAATTGGGTATAAACCCAGGTTTTGGTGGCACCGTGCGCTTACCGCGTATCGTTGGTGTGGACAACGCAGTTGAGTGGATCGCTGCAGGTGGCCAACATAAACCAGAAAAAGCCATAAAAGACGGAGTTGTTGACGCGGTTGTTGAACCAGCGTTACTAAAAGACGCCGCTATTGCCCTGGTTAAACAATGCCAAGAAGGCAAAATTGACTATAAAGCAAAGCGTCAAGAAAAACTGGATCCATTAAAGCTTCCTCCGATGGAAAACATGATGGCATTCCAATCCTGCATGGGAATGGTTGCCCAGCAAGCTGGAAAAAATTACCCAGCGCCTATGCAAGCAGTAAAATCAATGCAAGCGGCTGCAGGAATGAAGCGCGACCAAGCATTGGAAATTGAAGCGAAGGCATTTGCCAAGTTATCTAAAACTTCCGTTGCTGAAGCATTGGTTGGATTGTTCTTGAACGATCAAGCTTTAAAGAAAACTGCGTCTAAGTGGGAAAAGCAAGCGTCTGACATTAAGCTTGCTGCGGTACTTGGTGCTGGCATCATGGGTGGCGGAATCGCGCACCAATCTGCTAGCAAAGGCACCCCAATTATCATGAAAGACATTGCTGAGCCTGCATTGGATTTAGGCATGGCTGAAGCCACCAAGTTGCTTTCTAAGCGAGTTGATCGTAAGAAAATGAAACCAGCGAAGATGGGGCAGATTCTATCTTCTATCCGTCCTACCTTGAACTATGGTGACTTTGGCGGGGTCGACATCGTGATTGAAGCGGTTGTTGAAAATGAAAAGGTGAAGAAGCCGGTATTGGAAGAGACAGAAAAGCATGTCGGTGAAAACACCATTATTGCTTCTAACACCTCGACTATATCTATTACACGTTTAGCGACAGATCTTAAGCGTCCGGAAAACTTCGTTGGTATGCACTTTTTTAATCCAGTGCACATGATGCCTTTAGTAGAAGTTATCCGAGGTGAGAAGTCTTCTGATAAAGCGATTGCAACGACCGTTGCTTACGCCAAGAAAATGGGTAAAACGCCAGTGGTTGTTAATGACTGTCCAGGCTTTTACGTAAACCGCGTATTGTTCCCATACTTTGGTGGATTTGGTTTGTTGCTACGTGATGGCGCTGACTTCGTTAAAGTTGATAAAGTGTTGGAGCGTTTCGGTTGGCCTATGGGGCCTGCGTACTTGATGGATGTTGTTGGTATTGATACTGGCGTTCATGCTGCTGCAGTTATGGCAGAAGGCTTCCCTGAGCGTATGAGCTATGATTTCAAGGATGCAACGACAGTTATGTATGACAACAAGCGTTTGGGTCAGAAGACCGACGTGGGTTATTACAAGTACGAACTGGATAAGAAAGGTAAGAAAAAGAAAGTTGTTGATGAAACAACTTACGAGCTTATCAAACCTGTTGTTGGTGAACCAAAAGAGTTTGATGATCAAGAAGTTATTGATCGCCTAATGATTCCAATGTGTTTGGAAGTGGCTCGTTGTTTAGAAGAGAACATTGTTAGCTCTGTGGCTGACGCTGATATGGCATTGATTATGGGTGTTGGCTTCCCTCCATTCCGTGGTGGTGCGCTGCGTTATATCGATTCCATCGGTGTTGCTGCTTTTGTTGAAGCTTGCGATAAGTACGCTGATCTTGGTGGGCTTTATCACCCAACCGAGAAATTGCGTGAAATGGCAAAGAACGGCGAAAGCTTTTACAGCTAATTTGCGGATAGCATAGGAGAATAATGATGAGTTTAGATCCAAGAGATGTAGTAATTGTTGATGCTGTTCGTACGCCAATGGGTAAGTCTAAAAATGGACAATACCGTAATGTGCGAGCTGAGAATTTATCAGCACAGTTAGTCATTGCGTTAAGAGAACGTAATCCAAACTGGAATATTGCAGAAACAGAAGACTTGATTTGGGGTTGTGTAAACCAAACCCTAGAGCAAGGTTTGAACATGGCCCGTCAGGTAGCGACCCTTGGTGGTCTTCCTTGTACAACAGCTGCACAAACGGTAAACCGTTTATGTGGTTCTTCCATGCAAGCACTGCACACAGCCACACAGAGCATTCAATCCGGTAACGGCGATGTGTTTGTGATTGGTGGTGTTGAGCACATGGGGCATGTAGGTATGATGCACGGTATCGACTTAAACCCGGCGGGTTCTAAGTTGATTGCGAAGGCTTCTAACATGATGGGTTTGACTGCGGAAATGCTCGGCAAAGTGCACGGCATTTCGCGTCAGCAAATGGATGAGTTTGGTGCGCGTTCACACCGTTTAGCCTGGGAAGCAACACAAGAAGGCCGTTGGAAGAATGAAATTGTTCCGATAGAAGGTCATGACAAAAACGGCTTTAAAGTACTGTGTGAAATCGATGAAGTTATTCGTCCAGAAACGACCGTAGAATCATTATCTGGGCTACGTCCAGTATTTGATCCTAAAGGTGGTTCGGTTACTGCGGGTACTTCTTCTTCGTTGTCAGATGGAGCATCAGCAATGTTGGTTATGTCCGCTGAGCGTGCTCAAGCACTAGGTCTTACACCGCGAGCCAAGATTCGTTCGATGGCAGTGGCAGGTTGTGATGCGGCAATCATGGGTTATGGTCCAGTACCAGCATCTCAGAAAGCGCTTAAACGTGCAGGCTTGTCGATCGATGATATCGATTACTTTGAGCTAAACGAAGCCTTTGCTGCGCAGATTTTACCTTGTATTAAGGATCTTAAGCTGACTGATAAGGTTGAAGATAAAGTGAACCTTAACGGTGGCGCAATTGCATTGGGTCATCCACTAGGTTGTTCTGGTGCGCGTATTACCGGTACGTTGTTAAACGTATTAGAAGGAAAAGACGGCACATTAGGTCTTGCGACTATGTGTATTGGTCTTGGCCAAGGTATAGCGACGATCATCGAACGCGTGTAAGCCTGTTCTATCCGGCAGTAGGTTAGCCGGGAAGTATTAGGTACAAAAAGGCCCAGCATTATGCTGGGCTTTTTTGTGTCTATCTAGATTGTTATAATATTTTCTTTGGGAGTATGAGATGGTTGATGTCATTGTGATTGGTGCGGGTGCTGCAGGGCTTATGTGTGCTCTGACCGCAGGTAAGCGAGGTCGCAAAGTATTAGTACTTGAACATGCTAACAAAGTCGGTAAAAAGATTTTGATGTCAGGAGGAGGTCGGTGTAATTTTACCAATACCGTGGTTGACCCTGATGATTTTGTCTCGAATAATCCGCATTTTTGTAAGTCCGCGCTTAGTCGTTATACCCCTTGGGATTTTATCGATTTGGTGGAGAACCACGAAGTTTCCTACCACGAAAAAAAATTGGGTCAATTATTCTGTGATAATAAATCCAGTGATATCTTAGGGATATTGTTGCGGGAGTGTGCAGCGGCCGGGGTCGAGATTAAAACCCATTGCAGTATTAGCTCGGTCAGTAAAAAAGAGCAATTTGTGATTGAAAGTACACAAGGAGTATTCAAGGCCGATAGTTTTGTTGTGGCAACAGGAGGTTTGTCCATTCCAACCATGGGGGCTACGGGACTTGGTTATCAGCTTGCACAGCAGTTCGACCATGAAATAGTGCCAACTGAAGCTGCTTTAGTTCCATTTACCTTGAGCAAGCAACAGCTGGCAGCTTTTGACGGCTTGGCTGGCGTTAGCGCGGAGATTGTTGTTTCCTGTGGTAATCAGAGTTTTCGTGAGGCGATGTTATTTACCCATCGGGGCTTAAGTGGCCCGGCGATGCTACAGATATCCACCTACTGGCAACCCGGTGAGGACATTATTATTAACTGGTTGCCGGAATTGGATGTGTTGGCGTATCTGCAAAATCAACAACAAGAGCGGCCAAATACCGAATTAAAGACGGTACTTGCTGAACATCTATCAAAACGTCTCATTCAGCGTTTATGTGAGTACGATGGAGTGTCCGTGATAGATAATAAACCTTTACGGCAATACGCCCATCAGCAGATTGTAGAGCTAGCAGGGTACTTATCTAGCTGGTCTATTATGCCAGCGGGAACCGAAGGGTATCGAACAGCGGAAGTAACCAAAGGCGGTGTGGCTACGGATTTTGTTTCCTCAAAAACATTCGAAAGCCAATTAGTTTCTGGGTTGTACTTTATCGGCGAAGTGTTGGATGTTAGTGGCCACTTGGGTGGTTTTAACTTTCAATGGGCATGGGCATCAGGTGTGGCTGCTGGCCAGGTAGCGTAATTGTATCGTTGTTAATACACATGATTTGTTAAGGTAGCGTTAGGGATATATCGTTTAGTAATATGGTTATAACGTTGTTTGTTTCTACAACGTAACCTACTTCTGGAATCTTTTACTTGATGGTTGGCCAACGTAGGTTTTTTGTTTAGGAGTTGTTCGTCGACGCAGAATTCTGAAATATGTTTATTCATAAAAAGTATAATTAGCAGGCTGACATTTGATCAATATGCTTGTCGTCACCCTCTCGTTGATTATAAAATGTACCTTGTTGCTGATAAATTGATCAGGGGACAGAAATATGAATGCTCTAAAAAGTGACAAGGTGGAAAAGGAAAGTTCTACTAATGTTAATACCCAATCGTTGAATGAATCTTTTTTAGATATAGCGCAACAATATTCGGTTAAGACCCGGGTGATGGTGCCCGGTATTGTCGCAAGCATTGTGGATTTACAGCAAGAGGTTTTTGAATCTGCCGTGAAAAGTGGCAATAGGATATTCGAAAAAACTTCAATCGAAACAACAATCCCTACAACGATTTGGGGGATGGCACCAATACCGGATGATTATGATGAAACCATTGTTGAAGGCATTGTTGATGAAGAGGCGGTTGAAACTACCTCTAAAGGCGTTGCAAGGCTTCGGGATTCAGGCCAGGCAATAGTCGATGGGGCAACACAGGCCAGAAATTTCTGCTTTGGGCTTGTCGATGATTTTTTGGTAGGGTTAAGTTCTTTTAATAAATCCGTTGAAGAACGCGCTGACTCGCAATATAAAACATCGACTACATCGACTACATCGACTACATCTACTACATCTACAAATAGTGAAGATGTGGAAACGGATGAATATGTGTCGATGTTCAATGATATGGCGCACAAAAGTATTAAAAATAGTAACGTGTCGATATTTACCAGAACTAAATTCATGGGGCTTGGGCTACGAGAAGAATTGAATGTTAGGGCGGAACAATTTTCTGAAAAATCTGAGGGAAGAGGTAAGGTGATAGAGCTTTCTGCTCGGAAAAATATTAACAACTTCCTAAAAGAATTCGAAGAGTTTAGACGCGCGATGGTGCTTAGAACTGGCTTTGCATCACAAAATGAAATGGAAGAGATAAACAGGAAGTTAGTTGTGCTGTCAGAATTGCTTGTTGATAGGGAGGGTTCAGCATTTGATCTTCCTCCAACGTTAGATCAACGATGTACTGACAGGCGTTCTGCGGAAGAACCCTTTGATTATGAAAGGCGATTATCCTCTCGTCGTTGTATGGATGTCAGAGCCGCGTAATTTCCTGGTTTTCACTGGACCAAAAGGAAGGGGTTCAGGCTGGCGTTTTTTTAATCTGGCGTGTAGTTTTTGTCTAAGTAGAAAATGGCGAGCTAATGATAAGCTGCCTGTTTTTTTCTCCAGCAAGAGTAGAAGTTATGACTAGAAGAGAGCGCCACCGACAGTCAAATATGCAGCTGAAGGACGTAGCGTCAGGGATGTCACTGGAGCAGGCTGCAAAATCTGAATCTATGCAACGTTTAAATGAGGAGCTTAATACGAATCAAATTGAGTTAGAAAAGCAAAATGATGAGTTACGTAGAGCTCATCAAGAACTTCTCGTCATGCGCGATAGATTTAGTGAATTATACGATTTTGCCCCAGTAGGTTATCTTAGTGTGAACTCCCAGGGGGTGATCACTGAGGCAAACCTATGTTTTTCAACGATGTTAGGTTTAAAACGAAAAGACATAATCAATACGTCATTAAGAGAGTTTGTTCACAAAGACTCTCAGACGGATTATTACCTTGCAATAGCAGAGATTGTGAAATCAAAAGATCGTAAGACAGTGGAGGTAAAATTTCAGAAATACTGTGATGGAAGTGGTAGCGAGGAAGCTGGGTTTTGGGGGCGTTTGGAGTCGAAACCAATGCTGGACACGGATGGAAAGATCTACGAAATTCATTTGTCGATTAGTGATATTACTGAGCATCGCAAAGACCAAGAGTTACTTCAGCATCAAGCTTTTTACGATAAGCTCACTGAGTTGCCAAATCGATTGTTGTTTATCAATCGATTTAAACAACATTTGTTGCATGTAAACAGAAGTTCGAATCATGGTGCTATTTTGTACATAGATATTGATAATTTTAAGTATCTCAATGATTCTTTTGGACATGCGGTTGGAGATGATGTGTTACGACATGTCGGTAAGGTGCTAAAGCTGAGTATTCGCGCTGATGATTCTGCAGCACGTTTTGGCGGAGATGAATTTTTAGTGTTGTTAACGAATCTGAATGAGAATAATGATTTAGCTGCAATTGAAGCGGAGTCTGTTGCCAATAAAATCCACAGTGCGTTGCTTGAATCCTGGGATTTTCAGGGGCATGAATTACAGACGGAGGCTAGTGTTGGTATTGCGTTGTTCCCCAATGGTGCGGTTAGTGTCGATGATATTATCTCTCATGCCGATATTGCGATGTATCGTGCAAAAAATAATGGGAAAAATGCCGTCGAGTTATATCGTGAAGGCCAAGATAATCTGTTTAAGAGTCGTTTGGATTTGTATCAAGATTTACGTAAAGCGTTTAATAACGATGAATTTAGCTTGGTGTATCAGCCGCAGTTAAGTCAGTATCGTGAAATTGTGGGGGCAGAATGTTTGTTACGTTGGCAGCATCCTATTAAGGGGGCTGTCTCACCAGCGGAATTTATTCCTATTCTTGAAGATGGCTCTCTAATTGTTGAGGTTGGTACGTGGGTGATCACTCAGGCTTGTAAGCAATTGGTTGAGTGGAAAGGTATGCCTGCTCCATTTCCACAATTTACCTTGGCTGTGAATGTGAGCCCAAGACAATTTAGTCAAAACGATTTTGTAGATTGTGTGAAAGCGATTCTTAAGGAAACCGGGGCCAACCCACATCGGCTAGTGTTGGAAATCACAGAAAACATGTTGCTTGACGATGTAGAGAAAATAATCGTCAGAATGAATAGATTGAAGGCGATAGGTATCGCTTTCTCAATTGATGATTTTGGTACAGGCTATTCTTCATTGAGCTATATCAAGCGCCTTCCTTTAGATACGTTAAAAATCGATCAATCATTTGTCCGTAATATCCATGAGGACACTGATAATTCGATGCTGGTAAGTACCATGATGGCGATAGCGGATCATTTGAAGCTTAAGGTTGTGGCAGAGGGGGTGGAAACTGAAGATGAACAGGTCGTACTGCTAGAAAAGCAGTGTCTGTATTTTCAGGGATATTTGTTTTCGCGACCGTTAGCGAAAGAAAAATTTCATGCTTATGTGCGGGATTTGTATCTTCGTTAAGCATATGTGTAAAAGGTACAGAAGGTGCAGGTTTTGCGGGAAGTACAGAAGAGGTACAAATGGCAACAACGGTTAGATATTCGGAGTTGCCATTCCAGGGTGAGGCCCATTGGAGCGGTCATAAGGTCAGTGTGTTTCTACCGCAGGGCTATTTAACGATAATGGTGATTTTTTCAGAAATTATCGGTGGGTTGTGAGGGATATGGTTGTGATTGCCTAAAACCAGTTGCAGCGTGTGTTTACCTGCTGTTAATTCAAGGGTCTTTTCTGTTTGGCCGCCACCAAAGTGCATCACTTCTGTACCCATGGGTTTGTCAAGTGCAGGAAGCATTTTGCCGTCTACAAGAAGATGATGGTGTCCTGTACCTTCTTTATCTATTCCGGCGGGAGATACCCCCATACCTTTTAATCCGAATTTAATAGTTACAGATTTGTCGACTATTTCGCCGTTTGCAGGTGAAATAATATATGCCATCGCACCTTCGGGCGAGGAAGATATTGCCAAGCTAGCGGCGTGCGCTACAGAAACTAATGGCAATAGTATAACGAATAAAATGCTGGATAAAACTTTCATAGGGTAGTCCTGGCGGTGATGTGATTATTGAATATCGTTGAATGAAATGGTTTTTTACTAATCTTATTAGGCAGGGTGGAGTGTACCGAAAAATWGCTTTAAGTGCTGCAATTTTTCGGTATCARCCCTTTTTTTAGAGGCCTAGGATATCAGCTGCTGTGGAAAGCGGGCTGGATTGTCTACTCTCGCCAGGTATTGGTATCCATACCTGCTTTGGTATAGGGCATTATCCACATTTGATATAGAGAAGTAAGTAGCATAAATCCGGATGCCATTGAATAACCTATACCACCGATAATCGTCAATATTGCGAAATTTGGATACCACTTWACTAACCACCAAGAAAATACATCTAAGATTAAAAACAAGAATGGAATGAAGATGATGATGGCTTTGATCCATTGATTAATGCCAACGGCAAGGCTAAATATTAACCCGACAAAGAAAAAGATAAATGCGATACCAAATAGGTGGATGTGAGAGACGCGRGTTAATGAATCCACAGAGGCGCCTTTGTCTACTTCGGCAAGGACTTTAACAGACTCAAATTTATTGAAATCGGGAAGGCCTGGGATATTTCCGTGGCATTGGGTGCAATTGTCTTTGAAKAGGTGCTTTAGCTCCGGTTCCCACCTRTCTTCAGGAGAGCCTTGCTGAACCCACTGAATAATTTGGGTGCGAACTTCAACGCTGGCTTTATCTTTCATGGAACCATTGAGTTTGGCTTCTAAGCGACTGCTGCCCCGGTCTCCATAGTAGCTATAAACGATRTCATCAAYAGACACKCCKAGTTTMCCRTCKGCCATACCGTGAGTKAGCAATATCTGTACTCCGGCCATGAGTAAGCCCAGCCCGGTAACCAGTAGGTAGCCTGTAAATAAGGWGCGTAAAGGTAAAGATAAGCTGGGTAAATTAAGCCATTTGTCATTCTGTCCATTCATGCTGCTTCTCCTGGTCAATGATTGAGACATGGTACGGGTTGTGTTCAAGCTTGCTAAGCCCCGTTCTGGTATCGCAAAGAAATCATTGATAGATAGAGWACCGTATTGAAATAAAGAAATAAACYAAGGGCAAATTATAGGTTAGTAATGCGTAGCAAATGTAAACCGGTTCCTATAACAGGCGTTCGATATGGGTGCTCCAAAATGCATTCCAATAGAAGTTTGTGGCCAATGTAAAGCTACTGTTGTAAAGCGGTGGTCTGGATAGGATGTTTTCGCGAAAACTGCAAATTTCAACCTTCCATGTGCCTCAAAAGTCGCTAAGTTATTGATTGTACTTGATGTAAGTGAGAGTCGGCATGCATGACTGTCGGGTCTGATGAGGCATGGATTTCCTCTCGAGTTACTAGTCCTTTTTTAATTCGTTTCTGCCATTGTCTCGCCTTTGTACTAAGGTGAAATGAGGAACGATTTTTTGTTTAAAAAAACTACGTAAATCACTAATCCTACTGGATTTTTGCTTGCCCCTAAATTAGTCCTGCTGTAACCTTAGCGCACGATAAAAACAGTCCTCAGTGTGTGGGAGGATACGGCTATATGGAAAAGAGAACTTTTATGTTGAAGAATGTTCGTTATTTGAGTGCGCTTTTGGCGCTATTTCCGACGCTTGCTTGGTCGGAATGGGGATACAATATGACGCGGGGCGTCACGGACGATAGCGCCAACATCTATGATTTGCACATGGTCGTGTTTTATATCTGTGTGGTCATTTCGATCGTTGTTTTTGGTGTGATGTTTTGGTCGATGTTTCACCACCGTAAGTCCAAGGGCGCTGTGGCGGCAACTTTCCATGAGAGTGCCAAGCTAGAGATGTTGTGGACTGTTGTGCCAACCATCGTCTTGGTTGTTATTCTGTTTCCTGCGACCAAGACCTTGATAGAAAGTTATGACACTGCAGACTCTGATATAGATATTCAGGTAACAGGTTATCAATGGAAGTGGCGGTATAAATATATTGGCGAAGACGTTGATTTCTTTAGTGTATTATCAACGCCAAGTGACGAAATTTATAACAAGGCAGAGAAAAACCCTAATTACTTGTTAGAAGTCGATAATCCTTTAGTTGTACCCATCAATAAAAAAATCCGTTTCCTATTTACCGCAAATGATGTCATTCATGCCTGGTGGGTACCGGCCCTTGCATTAAAGAAAGATGCTATACCGGGATTTATCAATGACGCTCATACCACAATTAATGAGGTGGGTATTTATCGCGGCCAGTGTGCTGAGCTTTGCGGTAAAGATCATGGTTTTATGCCGATCGTTGTTAAAGCCGTCACCGAAGAAGAATATGTTGTTTGGCTTGCTGAGCAAAGAGCACTTAAGGCAAAAGAAGCCAGTGCTAGCCAGAAAGACTGGAGCATGGAAGAGCTAATGGCTAAGGGTGAAGAGGTTTACAATAAGAATTGTTCGGCTTGTCACCAGGCAACGGGTGTTGGTATACCACCGGTATTCCCGGCATTGAAAGACAGTCCTATTGCCTTAGGGCCAATGGAAGCTCACTTCGATATAGTATTTAACGGCAAAGCGGGCACTGGTATGGCCGCTTATGGAGATCAGCTGTCTGCGGTAGATCTGGCCGCAGTTGTCACATACGAACGAAACGCGTGGGGTAATAATGTTGGAGATACACTTTTGCCTGCTGATGTTGAAAAAATGAAAGGGGGCAAATAATGACTACTCAAGTAGCGGATGTTGAACACGGTCACGACGACCACGATCATGGTCCTGCAAAAGGAATAGGTCGCTGGTTATTCTCGACTAACCATAAAGATATCGGAACTATGTATCTGATATTCAGTTTGATAATGTTGTTTTTTGGTGGTGCGATGGCGTTTGTTATCCGGGCGGAGTTGTTTCAGCCAGGATTGCAATTAGTTGAGCCTGGCTTCTTTAACCAAATGATTACCATGCATGGCCTGATCATGGTGTTCGGTGCAATCATGCCGGCATTTGTTGGTTTGGCAAACTGGATGATTCCGCTGATGATTGGTGCGCCAGATATGGCATTGCCAAGGCTCAATAACTTGAGTTTCTGGATTCTTCCTTTTGCATTTGCGATGATGTCAGCGACATTGCTCATGGATGGCGGCGGCCCCAACTTTGGTTGGACATTTTATGCGCCGTTGTCAACGACGTACGCGCCACCGAGTGTGACGTTCTTTATCTTTGCGATTCATATGATGGGTGCCTCATCGATCATGGGTGCGATTAACGTGGTTGTAACCATTTTTAATATGCGCGCCCCTGGTATGACATTAATGCGCATGCCAATGTTTTGCTGGACCTGGTTGATTACGGCCTTCTTGTTGATCGCTGTAATGCCGGTACTAGCGGGTGTGGTAACCATGATGTTGATGGATATTCATTTTGGTACCAGCTTCTTTGATGCAGGCGGCGGCGGTGACCCCGTGTTATTCCAGCATGTATTTTGGTTCTTTGGTCATCCTGAAGTGTATATTATGATTTTGCCAAGCTTTGGTGTGGTATCGGAAGTTATTCCAACCTTTGCTAGGAAGAAGTTGTTCGGTTACCACTCCATGGTGTATGCAATAATAGCCATCGCGGTGCTTTCCTTCGTTGTGTGGGCTCACCACATGTTCACCGTAGGAATGCCATTGGCGGGTGAATTGTTCTTTATGTATACCACCATGCTTATTGCGATACCAACGGGTGTGAAGATCTTTAACTGGATTGCCACGATGTTTAAAGGCTCTATGACCTTTGAAACCCCCATGTTGTTCGCCATTGCCTTTGTGATTCTTTTCACCATCGGCGGATTATCTGGGATTATGTTGGCATTGGCGCCAGTGGATTTTGTGTACCATGATACGTATTTTGTGGTCGCGCATTTCCATTACGTACTGGTACCAGGCGCGATTTTCGGAATCTTTGCCGGTGTTTATTATTGGTTGCCAAAGTGGTCAGGTAAGATGTATAGCGAGCCGATGGCCAAGTTCCACTTTTGGATGTCATTTATTGGCTTGAATCTTACTTTCTTCCCCATGCATTTTATTGGGTTAGCAGGTATGCCAAGACGAATTCCTGACTATCCATTGCAATTTGCCGATTTTAATATGATCGTGAGTGTTGGTGCCTTTATCTTTGGTACTAGCCAGCTAATCTTTGTGTATATTCTTATTAAGACCATGCGCAGTGGTGAGAAAGCGCCTCAGCGGCCTTGGGAATCAGCTGAAGGGTTGGAGTGGACTTTACCTTCCCCTGCGCCTTATCACTCATTCGCTACGCCGCCGAAGGTAGATTAAGATATGAAGTTTGCCAGACCACTACCTCTAGTGCTCGTTTGTGTGGCTATGTTTGGTTTCGGATTTCTGTTGGTGCCTTTGTACTCGGTATTTTGTGAGTGGGCAGGCATCAACGGGAAAACCGCTGGCGCTTATCTAGAATCAACAGCAGATCTGGAAGTCGTAGATCGTAGCGTTAAGATTCAGTTTATTAGTAATCATAATGCAAATTTAAATTGGCCCTTTAAGCCTGCAGAAGAGCAGGTGAATGTGAAATTGGGGGAGAGGAGGCAGGTAATATTTACTGTCGCTAACCCTACCAATTCACCGGTGGTTGCGCAGGCTGTGCCTAGTGTGTCGCCATCTGAGGCCGCGCCATTTCTGCATAAGATTGAATGCTTCTGCTTTGAGCAGCAGGATTTGGCAGCAGGAGAAAAAAAGGATATGCCTTTGGTGTTCTTTGTTGATGCTGATTTACCCGAGCATATAAAGAAACTTACGTTGTCCTATACTTTGTATGACGTAACGCCGGAAACTGATGATACGCTTGCGCAGAGATAGTGATGACGCAAGGTATTGATAGTTAAGGTATAAGACGAAAACAAAAATTAACGCTATTGTTAAGATAACATCGGTTTACAACAGGATTTAGTGATGGCTACACATCAAGAATATTATGTTCCAAATCAAAGTCATTGGCCTATCGTTGCTGCATCAGGGATATTTCTAACCCTGTGTGGTCTTGCTATGACCTTGTTCAATATGCAACAGAATAAAGATACAGGGTTGAGCCTTGTGGTCTTTCTATTAGGGTCAGTCCTTATGGCCTATATGTTTTTCGGCTGGTTTGCCACCGTCATAAGAGAAAGTCACCAGGGACTGTATTCCGATCAGCTGGCAATATCGTTTCGCCGCGGAATGGGCTGGTTTATCTTCTCTGAAGTGATGTTTTTTGCCGCTTTCTTCGGCGTATTATTCTATGTGCGGGTATTATCAGTGCCCTGGCTTGCTGGCGAAGGCGATAAAGGCATGTCCCATATGTTATGGCCAGACTTTGTGGCGCAATGGCCATTGCTGTTAAACCCTGATCCAGAACAGTTTAAGACCCCTAAAGCGGTCATCGATCCATGGCACATTCCTTTGCTGAACACCATTTTGTTGGTGACCTCGAGTTTCACCTTGACCTTTGCTCACCATGCCTTAAAAGCAGGTAATAGAGCGAAACTTAAGGTGTTTATGGTAATAACCTTGGCGTTAGGTATAACCTTCTTAGGCTTCCAGGTTTCTGAATATATAGAAGCTTACCAGGAATTAAGCCTGACTCTTGCTTCAGGTGTTTATGCGTCAACATTCTTTTTGTTAACGGGTTTTCACGGAGCTCACGTTACTGTTGGTACTATTATACTAATTGTAGTGTTTGCACGTATTCTGAAGGGCCACTTTAGCGACGAAGATCACTTCGCTTTTGAAGCGGGTGCCTGGTATTGGCACTTTGTTGATGTAGTTTGGTTGTGTCTCTTTATGTTAGTTTACGTATTCTAGTTTACATCTTCTGGATTACGTTCTCTGGCTTAGCTCAAAAAATGCCAGTATCAATATAGCGATACTGGCAGTCACACGAAATGCCAGTGGAATCAAGACTTTGCTGCCGGTTTTCTTTGCCGCGAGTAAATGATAAAAGCTGTAAAATAAGCTGGCGATGACAATAACTATACCCAGGATAATAAGAAGTTTGAGCGACATGGTGGCGTTGCCTTGATTGAGGAAGGATGGATTTGACGCACTATAACCTGAGATTTCGTATTCGCCAACATCAGTTTTCATCTGGGGTCTATTTTTTTCTGTTTACATCTTGTGCCGTGATTTTGTGTTTGCTGTTGTCGCTTTGGCAATGGCAGCGCGGTGCTGCCGCGAACGAACGTTATCTTTTGCAGCAGGAAAAGAGTCAATACGCCGCTGTGGCATTATCAAATCAAGCCGATGAGTATAAAAAGGTACAGATTAGCGGTAATGTAATTGCGCACTATCTTCTCGATAATAGGTCAAGAGAACGCAATGCAGGCAGGGAAGTACTGGTTGAGATGACGTTAAATTTTAAGGGTTCCCTTTACGATAGGGTGCTAGTGAATATAGGCTGGCAACCCCGGACGTCTAATCTTGAACTCGCCCATATGCTTCCAGAATATATCGMAATTGAAGGCGTGACCAAAATACCTAAAGAAGGCTTTGTGTTACAGGACCCACTGTTAGATCCATCATGGCCATCTCTGTTACAGAATGTAGACCTGGATCTGTTAGGTGAGCATGSTGGCCATGTGTACTAYCCAGCGGTAATCTATTCTGTGACGCCGGTTTCTGAGTGGCCGTTATCGGTGCTTAGTGTTAAGAATAAATATCAAATGCATCTCGGATATGCATTGCAATGGGCATTGCTAGGCATTGCATGTCTCCTATTATTTTTGAAGATTTCAATCAGCAGGGTAAACGATGAAAGTTAGCAAGAATTGGCAACTTAAAATACTTTTCTTTATTGGGTTTGTACCGGCAATGGTTGCCTGGTTTATGGCAGCTACCGGTGTGGGCGTGCCAGAAGGCATGAAAAATCATGGGGAGCTGATGGCGCCTGGTATGGTGGTTCCCCAAGAGGTGAGGGGGCTTCAAAGTGATCTTTGGGCGCTGATGATGGTCGGTGAAGAATGCGCGGAAAACTGCAAGGAACAGCTAATATTATTGCAGCAAATTCACAAGGCATTAGGAAAAGAGTTTAGTCGAGTACAATCCATATGGCTCAAGAAAAATGATGTCGAACTTTTTCCGGCGAAAAAACTAGCGCTGCAATCTGAGCAGGTCACGGAAAAAATGACCTCATGGCTAATCGAGAATAATTTACCAGTTGACGACTATAGTATTTGGTTAATCGACCCATTGGGTAATTTAGTGTTACGGTTCTCCCCAGGAACTGACGGTAAAGATATTTTGAAAGATATACGCTGGTTGCTAAAAGTTTCAAAAATAGGCTAGCTCGCTCAATTGTTTTAAAAATGAAATATCAATACATTTGTATTTTTATTGAGTCGCGCTCCAAGGATGGTAGGCGTGCAAAATGGACTTCCGTTAAAAATGTTTTTCTGATAATTTGAATCTATAATTACTCTATTAACTTGTAGAAGAGGAGATTCATCATGTCTAAATCTGTGGTTATAACCGGAAGTAATCGCGGCATTGGTTTTTCTTTTGCAACGTTGTATAAAGCGCGAGGGTGGACTGTTTATGCGCTTTGTAGACAAAGTTCCTCTCAATTGAACGCGTTAGGCGTGGAAGTGATAGAGGGCATCGATATATCTGATGATCAGGTGAGCGATGTGCTGCGATCAGCGCTGTTAGGAGTCACGATCGATCTTTTGATTAACAACGCTGGTATATTGCGCAATGAAGTTTTGGGCGAGCTAGATTTTTCATCAATGCGAGAGCAGTTTGAAGCCAATACCCTTGGTCCATTAAGAGTGACGGAAGCGTTGCTTTCTCAAATCAGTGACGGCGGAAAAATTGCATTGATAAGTTCTAGAATGGGTTCTGTCTCGGATAATAGTAGCGGTGGTCGCTATGGATACCGTATGTCAAAGGCAGCATTAAATATTGCTGGCGTATCCTTGGCGCGTGATGTCGCTGCGAGAAATATAGCGGTGGCTATTTTACATCCAGGTTTGGTGGGTACCGAGATGATTGGTGGTCATGGTGATATTACACCTGATCAAGCGGCAGATCGGTTGGCGACAAGAATTGATCAATTAACTATTGATACCAGTGGTACCTTCTGGCACTCCAATGGTGAGACGTTGCCTTGGTAGGGTTTGTAGAGCTCACTAAACAGTAGGGTAAGGGTATGCGCAAGTAATTGGGCATTATGTTGACATAAGTTGGTTAATAAAAATTACTAGATTAACCCGTGCATGTATTGGGGCGCCAGCTATACTTATAGTTGTCTTTGGATGCCTTTATTGGGTGGAATTGTTGAGTGTCATCATTGTGTGGCAACATCACTTAGTAAGGTTATTCGACAGTCGCGCAAATTGATTGCGAACGTTTGCTCGAATGATTAAATATTGCGCGCATTATTTTTCCTAGAAAGCTGAATTAACTGGATGAAGATAGCTTTCGTAATTGTATTACGCTGAAAAAGTTGATGTATGACTAATAATAAAAATAGCCGAGAGGTAATCCTGCGACGGAATCAAATGGATTCTGATGAGTCGCTAAAAAACTTGACGCCAGCTATGGACGTCACACCAGTTTCGGACTTTACGCCAAGTTCGGATGAAGCTCTGCGCATAATTGAAAAATTACACCTCCAGAAAATCGAGCTGGAGATGCAGAACGAAGAATTAACCTGCGCTTATAAAGAGCTCGCTGTTGCACTAGACCGTTTTAGCGAACTGTATGATTTTGCTCCGGTCGGTTACCTTAGTATCGACATTCATTGGAATATTTCTCAAGCAAACTTATGTTTCGCAAGCATGCTCGGTGTAGAACGAAGCCAGTTAATAAATAGTGCGCTAAGCAAGTTTATTCATGAAGAATCACAAGAGCAATATTTTCAGATATTGTCAGATATAGCAAAATCAAAAACCGCACAAACATCCGAGCTACGCTTCCAAGATTTTCAAAATGGTAGTGGCGGTAGTATTGAGAGTGTTGATAGTGGCGTTAGTTTTTGGGGGCGCCTAGAGTCCAAGCCGATGCTGGATGACAATGGTGAGATTTATCAAATAAATTTGTCCATAAGCGATATAACTGAGCATAGAGTTGATCAGGAGCTACTTCATCGCCAGAATTTTTACGATAAGCTAACCGAGCTACCCAGTCGACATTTATTTACAGACCGTTTTAGTCTGCATCTTTTGCACGTAAAGAGAAGTTCAAAACATGGTGCTTTGTTGTACATCGACATTGACAACTTTAAACATGTAAATGATTCTTTAGGGCATGCGGTGGGTGATGAGGTGTTGCGCCATGTTGGCAAGGTATTGCGACAGAATATTCGAGAAATTGATACTGCTGCAAGATTTGGTGGCGATGAATTTTTGGTGTTGTTAACCAATCTCAATGAAGACAAAGATGTTGCTGCGGTTGAATCCGGCACCATCGCAAATAAAATCCGTAAAGCGCTGTTTGAAACCTTAGAAAGCCAAAATGTTGAGTTGCGAACAGAAGTAAGTATTGGTATAGCGCTATTTCCTGATGCTGACAAAAGTGTCGAAGATATAATTTGTCATGCTGATATAGCGATGTATCGGGCAAAGAACAATGGAAAAAGCAGTATTGAGTTTTACGATGAAAATGAACATGATTTATTGAAATGCCGTTTAGAAATGTATCATGATTTGTGTGGTGCATTAGTAAATAATGAATTTCATATTGTCTATCAACCTCAACTTAATCAATCGCGAGAAGTGGTCGGCGCAGAATGTTTGTTGCGTTGGCAGCACCCTCGCAGGGGAGCAGTTTCACCTTCTGAATTTGTACCTATCCTTGAGGATGGCTCCTTGATAATCGGAATAGGGGAGTGGGTTCTCACTCAAGCTTGTATGCAGTTGGTGGAATGGGCAGAATTGCCTGCCCCTTTTTCTCACTTCACCTTGGCGGTGAATGTTAGTGCTAGACAGTTTAATCAAGATGCTTTTTTTGACAGTGTGCTGGCCATTCTGGATGAAACCGGCGCGAATCCGCAGCGCCTCGTGTTGGAAATCACCGAAAACATGTTGCTTGTTGATATCGAGAAGACCATCGATAAAATGAATAAGCTAAAAGAGATCGGTGTAACTTTCGCGATAGATGATTTTGGTACAGGCTATTCTTCATTAAGTTATATTAAGCGTTTGCCGCTAGATACACTCAAGATTGACCAGTCATTTGTTCACGATATTCATCTAGATGCTGATAACGCAATGTTAGTCGGCACCATGATGGCAATGGCTGAGCACCTAAATCTCAAGGTTGTTGTTGAGGGCGTAGAGACAGCAGAAGAAGAGGCAGTGTTGTTAGATAAGCAATGTCAGTATTTTCAAGGTTATCTGTATTCGCGACCGTTATCAAAAGAGAAATTTCAAACCTATGTGCGATGTGCCGCTAACCAATAGTGGTGGCGATGCTCTTTAAGGTAATTTGTAGATTACTGTAATCCTTTGGCATGATTCTCACGCCATTTTCGCACTATCCCTATGTTCACGGATACAATGTTCACGGATACATTGTACTCGAGTACAATGCTAGAGATTATCTGAATTACCAGAGAACAAAATCATCATGGCAATAACTAAGAAGATGACAAAACCATTAGATGGTGTGCTGGTGGTGGCATTAGAGCAGGCCGTCGCTGCACCGTATATTTCCAGTCGCCTTGCCGATGCAGGCGCCCGGGTGATTAAGGTGGAGCGCGAGGAAGGTGATTTTGCGCGTCGTTATGATTCTGTTGTTAACGGTGAGAGTGCTTATTTTGTGTGGTTGAATCGCGGCAAGCAGTCATTACGGTTAAACATTAAAGATGTTGTAGATAAGCAGCTATTAAGCAATATTATTGCAAAGGCCGATGTGTTTATACAGAACCTTGTTCCCGGTGCAGCGAGTCGAGCCGGCTTTGATAGCTTAACGCTACGCAAACGGCATCCTCGCTTGATCACCTGTGATATCAGTGGTTATGGGGAGGAGGGAAGCTATGCGAAGCGTAAGGCCTATGATTTGCTTATACAGGCCGAGACCGGGTTGTCGGCCGTCACGGGGCGCTCTGAGGGGCCAGGCAGGGTGGGTGTTTCTGTGTGTGATATTGCCGCAGGAATGCATGCATTAACAGGCGTGCTGCAAGCGCTATATCAACGTGAAAAAACCGGGTTTGGCCAAGGTATTAAGGTCTCTTTGTTTGATGGCATGGCGGATTGGATGACGGTACCCCTGTTACATCAAGAATATACGGGGGAGGCCCCCAAACGCGTGGGTATGAATCATCCCTCCATCGCGCCCTATGGAGCATACAATGTAGGTGGTGAGCATTCAGAGGTGGTGTTGTCGATTCAAAATGAGCGAGAATGGCAGTCATTTTGTACCCTGGTGCTATTAATGCCTGGTTTGTTACGCGACCAACGCTTTCTATCAAATGAATTAAGGGTGCGTGATAGGCCGGCGCTTGATCAGGTGATAAACCTCGTGTTTAGTGGGGTAGATAAAGTCGTGCTAACGCAACGACTTGAGCAGGCGAGCATTGCCTTTGGTTGGTTGAGTAGTGTGGAGGATCTGTCGCAGCATCCTCAATTACGGCGTGTGACGGTCCAGGGAGAGCATGGAGCTATTCTGCAGGTTGCTTCCCCCATACGTGTTGAGGATAATGATGGCAAAACCGTCGAGCAAAAATGGGGTGCTGTACCCAAAGTAGGGCAGCATGATGAGATGATTTGGCGAGAATTTGGCGAGGCCAAACGCTAGGTTGCTTGGGTTATGAGTGATTCGCTCCTAGCGCTGGCACGGGTTTAATAGCTTTCAGGTAATTTCTTCAGAATATGAAATTGTTTGCTTTCGGAGCGAATATAACCGCCAACGGTGAGGTCTTTAAGGATACGGGCTACCATTTCTCGAGAAGAGCCGATGCGGTTGGCAATATCCTGTTGAGTCAGTTTTTCTTTCACTATCATAATGTCGCCTTCCTTGATCGCCATGCCGATGAGGGTTTTTCTAATGCGACCGTACACATCCTGTAGGGCGAGTGTTTTGATGTTGTCGGTTAGTTGGCGAACACTGTGAGCCAAGTTTTTCAGTAACGCCATGGATAAATTGGGGTTATCTTTAACGGCCTTGGTGAACTCCTCTTTATACACGATGGAGAAGGTGGATTTTTCTGTGGTGATGACGGATGCAGAGCGTTTCTCATCGTCTAATAATGAAAGCTCGCCGAAGTACTCGCCAGGCCCCATGGAGTTTAAGATAAACTCTTTGCCTTGATCATCACTTACGTAAACCCTTACCTTGCCTGAGGTGACCATGTACATCGCATTGGCAATATCACCTTCGTTAATGATGATACTGTTTTTGGGGTAATTGCGGGTGACTGCGATGGCATCAATGGTTGCAAACTCTTCTTCTGATAGGCCTTCGAAAATGGAGATCTTGTTCAGTTCACTCATACCTGGTCTCTTGTGATAGATCAATAGCGGACAATGTAAGCGAGCTTAACACATAAGGACGGGATTAAAAGTCATATAGCCTGTTGTTGAGGGTTTGATTTGTACCTCAATTGAAGGCCGCTTATTTGGCTGAAGTAAGTCTGGTAGACTGTTGGCTCATTTGTGGTTGGGTCTAACTGCAATAGCTTCAACAATAGAATCAAGCAACTGAATCAAGCAACAGTATAAGGTTATGTTTTATGAAGGTGGTATCTTTTAATACAAACGGTATTCGAGCAAGGCCTCATCAACTACAAGCATTAGTAGAAACCTATGATCCTGATGTGATTGGTATACAAGAGACAAAGGTTCAAGATAGTGAATTTCCGGTGGATATGATCCATTCGCTGGGTTATGAAGTGCAATATCATGGACAAAAAGGCCATTATGGCGTGGCATTGCTGTCTAAAAAATCAGCAATAACGACGCAAAAGGGTTTCCCAACGGATGATGAGGAAGCGCAACGACGCCTAATTGTCGGTGAATATCAAACAGCGCTAGGCAACAAGGTGACCATTATAAACGGGTACTTTCCACAAGGAGAAAGCCGAGATCACCCGCAAAAATTCCCTGCCAAACAGAAGTTCTATGAGGATCTACAGGATTACCTGCAGTCTTCATTTGAAGCCTCTCAGCCGGTAATAGTGATGGGTGACATCAATATCTCACCGCTTGAACTGGATATCGGTATCGGCCCGGATAATCAAAAGCGTTGGTTGCGAACCGGTAAATGCAGTTTCCTGCCTGAAGAGCGCGAATGGTTAGCGCGATTGCAAGGCTGGGGTTTGACAGATACCTTTAGGCATCAATACCCTGATGTGGATGACCGGTTTAGCTGGTTTGATTATCGCAGCAAGGGCTTTGACCGTGAACCCAAGCGGGGCTTGCGTATTGATGTGGTGCTGGCAACTCCGGTTTTGATGGATGCATTGCAGGGCACGGGAATTTGTTATGATATTCGTGCCATGGAGAAACCATCTGATCATTGTCCTATTTGGTCTGAGTTCTCTTATTAATAGGACCTGCATTAATGTCTAGAGAAGCTAACATCGTCGCTGATAATGCGGAGCAATCTTTAGCGGGTTTTCTATTGACGCGTCAGCGTCGAGAAAACAGTCAGGGACTAGTGTTTGATTTTTGGATAAAAACCGCAACTGGCGCCGTGTGTGTTGAAGTTAGCCAGCAACAAGCGGTGTGTTTCGTTGAAACCTCACACATTCAACGGATAGAAAAAAACCTGCTGAGTCGACCCGGTGTAGTGATTAAACCACTAGCGCTAAAAGCGTTTAGTGGTGAATCGGTGAGCGGTGTATATTTCTCTAGTTATCGTCAATTGTTAGCTGCGAAAGATGAATTTGAAGCCATAGGAATCCCTTTTCTTGAGGCCGATGTGCGGCCGGCAGAGCGTTATTTGATGGAGCGTTTTGTTACCTCGTCGGTGGTAATTGAATACCAGCATGACGGACAAAGAACTTCCCACGGGCGGTTTTCTATCATTGTGCCAACTCAGCTAAAACCCGGCGAGTTTTCCCCGGAGTTTAGGGTCGCATCCATTGATATCGAAACCTCCATGGATATTGGGCGCTCTGTTTCTCAGGATCAGTTGTTTTCTATTGCGGTTGTTCAAGATGAGCTGCGTCAGGTCTTTATGGTGGGTGATGTCAATCAACCGCCAC
>NVVG01000276.1 GCA_002402125.1 Moraxellaceae bacterium | reverse complement strand
ACAATTGATTTGGGAATGCCGTTGAAGTCAATAATTCAACTGACTGACCTTCTTTTGGAAGCTTACGATCTGTGATTACCGCTTGAACATTTCCTAAGTGATTCGTTAATTCATATCGTCGTTCACCCAATGTATTTTCAAGTACGTCTTTGATCAACGGGAAAGTTGTTCCATTATCATAAATAAGTTCACTCTTTTTAAGCATTCCTAAACGGGACGCTCCATAAATATGATGTTCTTCTATTCTAGCCTGGTTGTTCGTTGAACTTATCTCTATATCATACACGCCCATGCATTGACCATTCGCGTCATATGCATAATAAGTCCTATTCCATTCTTCTTCTGGAAGAATCACATTTGTAAGGTTGTCTTTTGTTTTTTCAATTTTTAGAACGCGCAACCCAAAAGGATTGTAAACAAATTCTAAATCTGACATTCCACTTGCAGCGGTTCTGGTAATTGATTGGATTTTCTTATCACCACGCCTCCATGTCATCGATAAAATTCCTTCTGAAAGATCTCCGGTGAGCTCACCAATTTTGTCATATTGAAAGTTGTCAGGACTCATTCCTGCCTTTATATCTCCATTCGTGGATACCGCATCATCCGCTCCGTTATCAATAACATAATTTAGTCTATTAGAACGTGACGCACTAACAACAGCACCGGTAATAGGGTCGGTATTAGGTAAATCATCCAATCCAACATAGCGATAGTCAAACTCATCCATCAACAAAGTATTACTCGAAATAGTTCCATTTCGTTGGAGCGTTTTGATGTTTCCGTTTTTATCGTAAGAATATGAATTGAAATAATCTTGCGTAGAGCCGACTCCAGTCCATGAATTATCCGTGTTGCTATTGTAAAACGCCGTCATTTCAGTTAAGCGCTGCAGCTGATCATAGTTATACACGGTACCCATGGTTTCATTTTCCATGCCATAAATCGATGTCACCAAATGGCGAATATTTCCATTGTAAAGCTCAGCCCCTTGGAGTGTAAACTGGTCATTTGCTGCACGACTCATCTCCATACTACTTGATCCAATGGCAGAATAATCACCATCGAAATAACCAATTGTATATGCATTTACATCTTTTGCCACTCTCGAATGCCCCTTTCCATTGCCAGTAAGATAACCACAATACGCATCTTTTCCAATATCATGACATACATCGAGTGTCGAACTGTTCATCGCTTTCAACCATCCATTGATAGTATAGGCAAAATCTTGTCCTTGTACTTTGTATTGTCCCAACTCTGTTCGTGCAAGTGGACCGTAATCGTAATAATAGTAATGAGACTCCTGTGTCTTGTGAACATCGTCTGTAGAGGTGAACACCTCTGTCAATCGATTCAATTCATCGTAACAGTATTCATGTGTCATCTGATCACGCGCGTCTTTTTGGTAGCTTACCTTCTCAACATTCCCTGAAATCAATTCGTATTCATACTGTGTTGATTTGAGGTTCTGCTCAACAACAGCCAATTGAGGGAAATCCTGAATTTGCTCCTTTACATTTCCATGGATGTCATACGAATAATGTGTCGCTGATTCATAAGCTCCAAGACCTCCTCCATTGATAATTGAATAATATAATACACTTGCTACTCTTAAACGCAAATTTTCTTGCATACCATTATCGAACATCGCTTCCACCAAAGCCCCTAAAGGACGATCATATTGCGTAAGTGTTACTTCGCTCAATGATCCCCCGGTAACCCAACCTTCAAAGCTCGTACCCAAATCATCTACTTTGACAATTGATTCGACTAGCACTGTTGACTGAACAACTTGTCCTACTTGAGTTGGTCTTCCTTGAGGATCATAAAACGAATAACTGTACTTTGACTCCATTGCCTGAACAGGATTCTGAGAAGCAACAATTCGTCCATAGTGATCGTACCAAAATTTCGTGTCTCCATCTTGATCTGGATTCGTTGTTAAATCAAGTTGATTGTATGAGTTGTATTCGTAAGTTGTTTTGTACTCATGAGTAGGAAGAACTGCAGCAAGGTTCGAAGGGTTTTGTGAGTCAATCACACCATCTCTCGCCGCATTAATTGCAGTATTTTGAGAAGCAGGTAATTCATTTACTCCCTCAGGAGCTACTGTTTGAATTAAGTTTCCTGCTTGATCGTAGTAGAATAAGGTATATTGATACTGGCGGAAATTCCCTGTATAATTGAAATTCTCTGTGTTGAAGGCTTCGACACATTGCTCGTTGTACTCTCTTGTGAATTCACCGTATTGATCAGATACTCCTTGTTCGAATGCTTCTACCGCGTTTTGATACAATTCATCCAAGCGGGGTTGGTAACATGGCCCGGTATAGATTTGTTCGATGTCGTTACAAAGAGTTAAATCTGCAGGATAACAAATACATTCAACCGCCTCAAAGCAGTTTGATGTCCCATCAATCAATTTCGTTTGAATCTCACCACAATCAATATAGCTGACCTCAATTTGGAAAGTACTGTTCCCTGAACAAGAATTTGTTAATGGAATGGCAACTCCAAATCCTACGATGTTTTCGAAATCAATGTCCGTTGTTAAATCTATCGTGCAGTTATTACTTGTTGTTCCAAGATGGATTGAAAGTGTGGTTCCTGATTGAGTGGACCAATGGTTATTTCCTGAAAAATAACCATTCAAACCGCTGTGTTCATATACAATGTTCTCTGTCAACAAATCAACTTGTGAGGCTTGATCATTCAATAATTGTCCGCGGAATGCAACCAAGGTCATCACCTCTGCCCATTCTGTCAACAAAGGATTTATTTCACAGTAAGGATCACTTGGTGATGCTCCACATTGTGCAATGAATGTCTCGTAATCCTCATAAGCCAAACTATAGTTGTATTGCTGATTTAAATAGTTTGTTAAAATCGTCTCGTAGTTTTGAGCTGAACTAAAATCCGTAATACCAAATCGAGTGTCTAATGCTGATATATCTGCTGCGACGTCAGAGCAATTTACAGTACATTCTTCACATGAAAGTTGAGCAGGAATAGTAATCTCAGTCATTGCCAAATCAGAATTAGCATTTGCATTTTCTGCTGCCCAATCAAACCCAGGATACCATGCTTTTGTTGCTGCACTTTCACATGCACAAATTATATAATCAACATCTGCCAAATCAATACCTGTTAATTGAGCCAAAGCTTCTTCTTCAGTAATTCCCAATTGACCTGCCAATACTTCGGCTTCAAAAACCTGATCACAGGCACAAATATCCAGTGGTTTCTCCAATTCTGACAATGCTTCTTGAGCCGTTTGATAAACGCCAGGAGTAGAAATCAATAAATCAGAACACAAATTAGATTCAGTCAATCCATAAGCAGCAAGCAATTCAGATAAGGAATAAACCGTCGTACCTGTGTTTTGCTCAACAATTCCTGTTAGTGATGTACTTGCACCTTGAGGATTATCTAGATCACAGCCTGAACTGATCAAGGTAATCATATCAGCTTCCAAGTTCGTTGTTGCTGTTTCTCCTATTGTGTTTACAAAATCACATCCTGAAAGTAGGTTCATCCATTCCGATGCCGCTTGAGTAGCATATTGTTGACATCCTGCTGCTACTTGCTGGTTCAAGAAAGTTATGCCATTTGAACCAATTGTTAAATTTGCCAAAGAGTTGCCAGTAGTTCCAATTTGTGCGTTTGCATTTCCAAAACGCGATACTTTATTTGAATAGTCCGAACATCCTGATGCTATTGAGCCAATGCATTCATTTGAAGTACAATTATTCGAAGGATCAGCTACATAAGCTTGTTGTGCTTCATAGTAAACAGATGCTCTAAGTTCAAGGTAGGCTTCACGGAAGTTGATCCACACCAAATCTAAATTACATATGTCATCTCGAAAGTCGAAAACACAATCATTTATCTCAGTCAAACTTGCAAAAGGACCACAATCGAACGCTTGTAGAATAGCGTACTCCCAAATGTCTACTTGCTCAAATGTACCATTGGTTAATGGGATATCAATGTCAGTCATTGAAGATCCTATTTGTGCAACAAATCCTAAACCTTGCCCATTTACAGCGAAAAAAGGATCGTAATTATTTGCTCCGCCATTCAGCACACCCATTGGAATTCCTGATTGCGCCTGTGGGCTTATCAGTGGGTTGAAATACCCAGCATTAAGCGCTACAGAATAATCATCCGTATCCAACATTCCTTCAGCATAAGTATCCGAGGATGCACTTAGTTCACAAAAATCTAGGTAACAAATCTCTGGATGGTACGGTAATAATTGTTCGGCCCATTCATCACGGAAATTATCAATAAAATAAGTGAGTGTCCATATTGGATCTGACAAATCGATCAGAACTCCTTGATCATCGTAGTAAGTCCCATTTTGCCAATTCGAACCAAATATATCTTGCGATGCTGGGTCATTGATTACGTGCCCAGAAACTGTCTCATCATAAAGAGCATATTGACCTCCCGGTGATACATCTTCGAGCATTATTTCTTTGTAAATATCACATCCAACAACATCCTCTTCTAAGAGTTCATCTGTACAATTATCGAATGGTTCCTCTAAGTAAAATCCGTTAAAATGATCGCTCAAAGGAGTCAAACATGTTGAGTTGTCAATATATGTACACCAATATTCATTGATCGCATCTTGGTTCACACTCAAACTCTTAGTGATTGCATAGCGACCTGCTATCAGCGTTACTGGTACGTTCAATGGAATAACATCCTCTATTGGAGGTGCAGGTTCATTGTTACAAATAGCATCAAACGTTGTTCCGTTTACTTGAATTGTTTTGTTGAATGCTTCTGCTCCACATTCGTCAGTGATGTTGATCGTTAAATCATATACACAGTCCAAACAAATATTTTGTGGTAAACATGTCGCCTGATATTCCGATGGTGTAAACCCATAATTGAAGGTATAAACATCATCTTCTGGGAAGTACTCGTAATGTGTCAACATAGTTGATGGCGGAAGATTGGAAGTTGTCTGTGAATCTCCATCCATAAGCAAATCAACTGTTTGAGGATTTGAAATATTATTTGACAGAGCATCCAAGTTTGACGGTGCAGGACCGATCATAAAACTGGCCACAACTCGTCCTGCCATATCCGTATACTGAGCATACGCTTGACCGTTAGCATCAATGGTGATCATCTTCTGATAGTGCTCGTAATAACCTACTTCTGAGCCAAACAACTTGTTTAATTCTGCCTGATTTGGAGAAACATAAATCATCTCCGTTTCGTGACCAGAACCCATTCTTAAATCATCCCCAAAAGCCCCAATTCGACGTGGACGATTCGTGAAATCTTCTAAATAGGTCACACGACTGAACGGAAAACCCTCTGCATTTGGAATGTGTGCATTCTGGCCATCTACATCGGGATTGTTTTCTGAATAATATTCCCCGGCTCCATGATACAATGAAAAACCAGCACTTGTTTGAGAACACTCAGGATCATTGTTCACACTCAAATCATCATAATATACTGGTTGGTATCCAACCCCCGGGTTTGATTCAGGTCGATTGAAATCTGGATAGTGCATTAACTGTTCTCCATTAACTGGAGTTGGCAAATCACTTATTGCAGGTCGACCCAATTCATCGTAATATACATTTGAGACAACCGCTTGCTCAGTAACTGTATTATGAGAAACAGATTGTCGCCCACGGCCTAATCCATCCATAAAACTCAGTCCTTCAAATCGCTTTCCCTCTTCGGTATAGCCAACCTGATGTGCCCAATTCATTTTTGTATCGTATTCTGAGCCTATAACGATAATTCTAGCATTCGGGAAACTCGCTAAATTTCCATCTGGGAAATTTGCAAGTACACCTTTTTCAAAACCATCCCACTCACCGTCGTACCTCTTCGAAAAATCAAAACCTTGTGCTCCAATAGGTCGAACGCGGAAAATCACATATCCATGATCAAAAATTGCGGGTATTTTGTACCAGTTATCATGCGTCATGATACGTGTCGAGTTCAAATAGAAATCATATTCCAAATCACCCAATGGAACATAAATCCCATTATCAATCGTGTAATCATTAATGTGCACCCATTCCAATTCATAGTACTCAGCACCTTGCTTTACATCCCAATTGAATTCAATGTAATCTCCACTTACTCCAATAAAATAATAATTGCTTCCTTCGACTTGATCTCCATCAAAACGATAGTAACGTTCAACTTCGATTGAGGACTCAATAAAAATGGCGTCAACATCAATTCCACTTGAAATAGTCAAGATTTCCACTTGGACATAATGACCTCCTTCGAAAGAAAAAGTCGATAAATCCTCGATCAATGCATATTCATCAGTACCGTCATAAGTGACCGTTAATATGCGATCTTTCACAACCGTAGAAAACCCAGAAACAGTCCACTCTTGATACGTAACCCGAACTTTCACTTCAGCCGAATAAACTCCACTTTGTACAACTTCGGGATTAACTCCCAATTGGACCTTATTGTAGACGTGATGATTCGTATAATTTGAACCCCATAAAGGGTCACTTAACATATCGAAATACTGAACATCGTACACTTCGTGTGTTGCTCCTACACTAATCTCTGATCCTTCAACACGAGTGCTGTATGTTTCCTGTCCAGCAAACAACTGTGAACAGAATAAAAAGACTATCGCTAATACGCTTACTATTCTTTGCTTCATCATTATTGGTTAGCGTTATTAAATGATTTCTGACCTCCAAATTCTGTCTCTGAGATCGTTTTAATTCCTTCAATCGTTTCTACACGGACCCGCACCTGATTCAAGTTCTCATCATAATTAAAAAAGGTCGTAAAGTTGTAACCATCGTGCGTCGCAAGAGGCAGTAGTGTTTTAGGATCGTACACAGTAGTCGTCATTCCAGCTAGGAAGGGATGAATTCGTAAATCATCAAAATAGACCTGATCAGAATTTGATGTATTTCGTAAACTCACCAAGATACCGCCTGACGCAGAAGGTGGAATATTAAATTCTCCTTCCATTCGTTGCCATCCATCTAAAATGGGACCAGAGGGACTAACCGTAATTGTCTGATTACCTATCACTACATCTATTCTTGCATTACCATACTGCGTAACCGTTCGATCATCACCAACCTTCACCCAAGCACTGATAATATAATCTCCCGATGTTGGTTCAAATGGGATGACGCATAAACAAGAATCTGCTTTAAATTCTGTCCCTTGTGTTGGCTCTACTGGATCAAGACAACCTAAAGCAATTTGCTTAGTGACTGTTGCTGTTGTTCCAGGATTTATTTCAAGTGAAGCCAAACCACTATGTCGAACAGTTTCATTAATTTGAATCACATTGTCTATTAAGGCATCCGCAAAATCAAAATGCGTTTCTTGATTGTTCAATGGATTATTCGAATAGTAACCGTAGTCTTCAAAACCATCAAAAGCGATCTCTTGTTGTCGTGCGTTCACAGCTTGTGCAACTGGAAGCAAAGCCAATTCTCGATTAAATCCGTACAGAACTGATGAATGCACTTTTATTTGATCTTGACTCTCGATCGCTTTTCCGTATTCATCATAACGCGTGACCTCTCCAAGTTTTCTCCATTTCTCCAATTCATTTACATCCGAATGATTTACATAATTTGGATGTCCTAGCTCATCAGTTTTATACCAAATCCCATCAGAACCTAACTTATAATATGGATAGAAATAGGCATAAGAACCATCAAACCGAGTCTTATGATCATTAGAAGCTAGTAAATCTGTAGCATTTACTCTCTCAGACTGCCAAGCAAACTGACCGTCCAAAACTAAGTCACCCTTAACTCCGTAAGCAAATGGATTCAATGCTTGACCCAATACGACTTCATTTCCAGCTTTATCTCCTTGAAGGTCTGTTCTACATCTGATATTATTCTTGTTCCTGTAAGAAATAGCGCTTGATGATAAGATTTCATCTTCTGGGAAAGTAAAGGCACCACTCTGAGGAACAATAATTGGGCTTTTCGTT
>NVVG01000275.1 GCA_002402125.1 Moraxellaceae bacterium | reverse complement strand
AAAATGATCTTTTGTCGCTTCATCAAGAAGAAGTTTGGTGTAAATATTTGTTAATGAATCTTGTGCTTGAACCGTATTCAAGACGTAAAGAATGGCTAATGCGAGTGTGGTTAAGTACTTCATAGAAATGCGTTTTTTGTTTCAACAAATCTCTTGAAATTGATCTATCATTATTGAATGATATCTCCTAAATTCACTATAGGAAAATTCCTTTTCGATAACAGGAATAACCCTATAAACGACTGATTAGTTTTGTTTTGGATTAAATGACGAGTAGTTTGGTGGAAACTTATAAACTATTTATTATGCTGCATTCTGAAATTGGCTTCTTGAGCCAACAAGACAAATTTGATTTAGGGCTGATTGATCACAATATCACTTCACGTCCCATTGACCGCGAAGTAGCGGACGAATTAATCGACAACTATGTAAATAATTCTTCAACACGTGACCCCCACACTGGAACCATACTCTCCAGAAATCCAGTGCTACTAGAAACTAAAGATGGTAAGGCTATTGATGGTTTCTATTTTCCAATAGATCATGTTATAACTCTTTTAAAAAAGGTCGGTAAAATTGATGGAATTTATCTAGCCATTGGTCAGTATTCTCCCTTAGAAACTACTTCTGAAAACAGCCCCGGTAGAACACTAATATTATATGGAGTAAAAGAAGACGGAACAGTTCATGATGTGGATCAAGAAATTTTTGATTACAGCGAACCATGTCCATGTAAATGTCCAAAAGGTAAAAATGGACACAACTGTCCGTAATCATTTATGATGTTTTACAGACCAAAATTAGTACCTTGGCAATCCATGTTGAGGTACTTATTTATAACCATACCACTATTCATCATTTCTCTTGTTATTTTTTTAAAATACCAAGAGATTCCTTTTCACTTAGTGTTATGGAGTTTTTTGGGATTACTGATTCTCTTTGGGTTAGCTAAATTCCCTAAGCTATCTTTTCCAATAAAAGTTAGCGTAATCTATATTTTCCTTGCATTAATTGCTGAAGTCATTGCAAGAGAATTTGCTATAGAATTCAAAAAAAACAGTCCTGTATATCATGTTTTAATGCCAATCCAAATATTTTTTTACGCGATTGTGTATTTCAAATTTTTAGGAATTCAAAAAACAAATAAGCACTATTGGATGATTGTAAGCATTCCCTTAATTGCCACGCTAGGCAATAGTTTATTCTTTCAATCCATCTGGGATTTTCCATCAATCAATTTCATATTTCTTAGTGCGCTTGTTTTGCCATTGACTCTACTCTATTTCCGAAGAATGATATTGAATCCTATTTCAATTAAACTTGAAAACCAAGCATACTTTTGGTTCAATATTGGAACATTCGTATTCTTTACATTGGATTTTTTCATCCTTGGATTTCATGCCTCCCTAAAATTAGATGTCCCACCTTGGATTTATGACATACTTTGGGGAGCGAACTTAGCACTTTACATTCCCTACTTCATAGCCATAATCTTAGACGCCAAACCTAAAACCGCTCAAACATGACCCTAGAAGTAAATACAGATATAATAACCACGATCGTTACAGGAACCCTCCTATTCGGTCTCCTCACCGTATTCATTATCTATTTCATTCTCCTCTATCGAAAATCGCAAACAAAACTACACTTCGAGCGAGAACGTAGAAAACAAGAACTCCTCCGTGCTGAAGTTGAAATAAAAGAACAAACGTTAGTAAACGTATCCCGCGAAATCCACGACAACCTAGGACAAGCAGCGGCCTTAGTAAAAATCAACCTTAATCTTGTTTCAAAAAACCTTTCAGAATCGGATCAACAGAAAATTGACGAATCAAAAGATTTACTCAAAAAACTCATTGGAGACATGCGCTCCTTATCTGAAAGCCTTAACGGAGACAACATTCGTCGAAAAGGATTCATTGCTATGATCCAAGCCGATGTTGATCGTGTAAACAAATTAGAATACATCCAAGTTAATTTTGATCATCCAGAAGGAAAAATTCCACTTGAAGCTGATCAATTGGTCATCTTGTACCGTATGATTCAAGAATTATTCACGAACACCTTGAAATACGCAAAAGCAGATAAAATCATTCTGAGCATTGAACAAAACAATCAGGAGCTACTCTTAAATTATGCCGACAATGGGATCGGTTTCAATTATCAATCGGCTCTCAATAAAGGATCAGGATTAACAAACATCAAAGATCGATGTGAAATTATCGGTGCAAAATTGTATTTTGATAGTAAAATAAACAAAGGAGTAAAGGTTAAAATCACACTTGACAAACCACAAATCACATGATTCAAATCGCTGTCGTTGATGACCACAAACTCTTCCGGGCTGGATTAATCAATCTCGTACTTTCCTTGGGAGATGAGTTTCAAATTCAATTGCAAGCGAATCACGGTCAAGAGTTGCTCGATATCCTTGAGAAGATCAAAACAGATCCAAATGAATCACTTCCAAACCTGATCATATTGGATGTCGACATGCCGATCATGGATGGATTTGAAACTGCCGAGCACCTAAAAACACTCTATCCAGAAATTAAAATACTCGTTCTAACCATGCTTCAGGACGAAACGACACTCATTCGCATGCTGAAACTAGGAATCAAGGGGTATTTGGGAAAAGACGTTGAGCCAGCAGAATTGAAAAATGCGCTCCTTGAAATTCATAGCAAAGGATTTCATTACACGGATGCTTTTACTGGGCGATTAATCGCTGTACTTCAATCTGACGGAGAAAATGATCCGGCTGTTTCACTCATGAATGACCGTGAGTTGACCTTTCTCAAGCATTGTTGCTCCGAAATGACGTATAAGGAAATTGCAGCTCTAATGTTTCTCAGTCCTAAAACCATTGATGGCTATCGTGCGAGTCTATTTGAGAAGCTGGAGGCTAAATCTCGTGTTGGATTGGTGCTTTACGCGATTAAAAATGGAATTATGGTTCCGAATTGATCATTCTCATGCCATGATCATCAGTTAATCTTAGGTAAAACCTATTTCGCAATATTGCGAAATAGCAAAAGAAAATCAAGACCGATCATCCTCACTCAATATCCCCGTGTGATGCTTCAATGTTCTTAAAATAAACGAAATCAACAAAGCGGACAATAGCCCAACACCATGATTAATCAACCACTGTGGCTCGCCAAAAAACACCCAATTCCGAACGAAATCCACGAATATAAAACCGATAATTGCTGCAGAAATCCCTGGATACTCTCTCCTCAACAAGGTTTTCACGGAAAATGAGACATTGCTTTTTTTGTAATTCTTCCCAGATGGAATAAAAGCTGGAGTTTTAAGTGACCAATTAATGTATTCTTCACCAAACTCCTTTTCCAAAAACACTTCTTCAGAATACATGATACGCTCATAATACAACCAAAACAACAAGGTTGCAATTGCTATAAACCAAGGATTCCCAATGAAGCAGACGATTCCAATCCAAATGAAGAAATTCCCCAAGTACAGCGGATGACGTACAAGCGAATAAATTCCAGTTGAGTTCAAGGCCTTTGCCTCGTGTCCCCAAGTATTTCTTCCTGACGTTTGTTTCGCACTTTTTGCAATCGCGACAGATCGAACAATTTGTCCAATTAGTGAGATGCATACGCTACTAATTAACAAAGACCAATAAGCCGTTTTTGATGTCAAAAAAAATTCATTACTCGTGAAGAAAATAACTGGTACGGCTATTGCAAAGAGGATCAGAGGAAACTGCCCGCGGTGCTTAAATAAAAAGTTACCAGTTTTTTCGAAGGAATGCCTTAAAGCCATTGAAAAAGGAAAAAGATTGTGTATATTGGCGGATTTCAAACACGAAGTTAATCAGAATTAATAACTATAAATGGCAGAGAGAGAGAAATACGAGATGGAGTTCTTGTTGAGAACATCTACAAAGGTGTTAGACAACATGATAAGCACTCCTAGTGGGTTGAGCGAATGGTTTGCTGATGACGTGAATATCAAAGACGATGTTTATACTTTCTTCTGGGACGGTAGCGAAGAACAAGCGCGCCTAATCAAGAAAAAGACAAACGCTAGTGTACGTTGGCAGTGGATGGAAGATGAAGAAGAAGGTTTAGACACTTACTTTGAGCTTCGATACGAAATTGACCCAATGACAAAATCTGTTATTCTTACATTGACTTCCTTTGCTGAGCCAGATGAAGTGGAAGAATCACGTTTCCTTTGGGAAGGACAAATCGGACAATTGAAACGCAAACTCGGAGCGTAAAATACTTTCGTCTTTACTACGTTTACCCAGTAATTCTAATTGGCAAATTTGAAACGTCTCTATTCTTTTAGTATTCGTTCCTTTACGGGTCCATTTTTGGGCACCTTTGTCATTTCTATGTTCATTCTCATCATGCAGTTCTTCTGGAAGTACATTGATGACTTGATGGGAAAAGGACTATCAATCTCGGTTATCCTAGAATTGCTTTTCTACGTGTCCGCAAGTTTGATTCCTTTAGCTCTTCCGCTTGCAATTCTCCTCTCCTCGATTATGACGCTAGGAAATCTTGCAGAGAATAATGAATTGACAGCTCTTAAATCGAGCGGAATGTCCCTCTATCGAATTATTCGTCCATTAACAGGAATTGTAATGGTTATTGCAATTGGCACCTTCTGTTTTGCGAATTACGTGATACCCGTAGCCAATCTAAAATGGCATTCCTTAATTTTTGACATTCAACAAACGAAAATTTCTTCCATTCTAACTCCAGGGACATACAGTAAAGAGCTGGACGGCTACGCAATTAAGATTGACGAAGGAAAAGATGACACATTCAAAGGAATTTTGATTCACGATCATACAGATCCAGTAATTATTAAGTCCGTTCGTGCGAAAGAAGGAAGTGTCTACAAATCAGAAAATGGGAAATTCCTCTTTTTTGAACTCAAGGATGGTTACGTAATGGAAGAACTAGCTCCTGCGGCTCCGAATTTCACTCCTGACGGAAAGGTTCATGGCTCACCAAATACGCGCCCAGGTCGAAGATCTACGTTTAAACAGGCTACTTACAAGATCGATCTTAGTGGATTTAATTTGGATCGTTCCGATGAGGACATGTTCAAAGATAAACACGAGATGTTAAATGTCTTTCAGATCAACTACACCTTGGATTCGATACAAAAGAATGCCAATAGTATTGTTGAGAATTTCTTAAAGAATCTGAAGGCCGACCACCCCTATTTTATCGCGAAAAACTTCAAAGTTAATTCGAAAATAACTGAAGGTGATCCACAAATTACAGAAGTTGTGGATAGTGTTATCGTATTCAAAAACCTATCAAACGGGCAGAAAAAAGCAGCAATCGTTCTTGCTCAATCTCGGATTCGAAGTAAATCACAGAACCTTGAAGGCCAAAAGAATTTCTTGCAGACCATGGAAAGGGACATGAACAAATACCTCATTGAATTCCACCGGAAATTTGCCCTGACAGTTGCAATATTGATCCTCTTTTTTGTTGGTGCCCCACTTGGTGCAATTGTTCGTAAAGGAGGATTTGGCGCTCCAGTAGTCATCGCAGCGTTGATATTCATGGTTTATTTTATACTAATCACAATTGGTGATGGCTTGGCAAAATCGGGAACGATATCTCCATTTCTGGGAATGTGGTTTTCATCAATGGCACTTACTCCAATAGCAATTTGGCTCATGTATTCTGCTGCCAACGACTCCCCAGTATTTAGTAAAGAGGCATGGAAAAAACTCATTCGCTTGAAACGATGAAGTTGCTTCTTTTCACATCGAAGCCAATTTATCCTTCTGTAGACGGTGGCTGTTTCGCGAGTGAGAAATTCATTTCGTGTTTACTCAACGCAAAAATTGATGTTCAATACGTAACACTTTCAACCAATAAACATCCGTTTGACCTTTCGAAATTTCCTGAAAGTTTGGTCAAGAAAATCAAGCCAATTCATTATTTCATAAACACAGATGTTCGAGCAATCTCTGCCCTACGATCATTGCTCAATTCCAATTCCTATAATACAGATCGGTTTTATTCTTCAGGAATCGAAGCTTCGCTTATTGAATTGATTAAGAAGGAATCTTTCGACGGAATTGTCTTGGATAGCTTGTATACCTTGCCTTATTTAACGGCTATTCGATCGGTTTTCAAAGGAAAAATCACAGTTCGAACCCACAACGTAGAACATAAATTGTGGGAGCATTATACTACCGAGGCTAAAGGTCTGAAAAAATGGTACTTGAATCGACTAACAAGTGACTTGAAGAGATTTGAATTGAAGAAACTATCTGAAGTAGATGCAATCTTGTCTATTTCCAATGATGACACGGCTGAATTCAAGAAATGTGGATTGAAGACCAATATAGTACACATACCCGTTAATATTGAAACTGTCGCTAAGGTGTCCCCTATTTCAAGTAATCGAATGTATCACTTAGGAATGATGGATTGGGAGCCCAATCGACAAGCAGTAAATCAACTAGTTGATTGGATGCCCGAATTGCGAAAGCGAATTCCTACACTTGAATTGCACATTGCTGGATCAAAATCTAAGGAGTTCATTCAAAAAGATGAAGAAAATGGTATCTCCGTTCATGGGTTCGTCGATTCTGTAAATGATTTTGCACGAAATCACGGTCTACTGGTCTCTCCTATTCGCGCAGCCTCAGGAATAAGAATTAAATTTCTAGAAGCAATGGCACTTGGAATTCCTATTGTCACCACTTCATTAGGAGCCTTGGGGATCGAACATGAATCTTGCTCGTGCCTGTGCATTGCAGAAACCAAGGAGGAGTTTTTTCATCACATTGAAGAATTGACTACGAATTCATCCAAACGAGAAGAAATAGGTCGAAATGCGTTGAATTATATCGATAAAAACCATAATATTGACACCATAAGTCAGAGAATCGTTGAAATCTTCAAACCAAACACATAGAAAGAAAGTGCTCATGCTCGTGTCGCGATTTCCATATCCGCTCGAAAAGGGAGACAAGTTGCGCGCATTTCATCAACTCAAAGAGCTGAGTAAGAAGTTCGACGTAACACTTTTCGCCCTAAGCAACGCTGAAGTACCTTCTGAGCATCTCGAAAAAGTTAACGAGTATTGTTCTGAAATCATCGTTCACAAACAAGATCTACTTCAAAAAATTTGGAACATTCTTCGCTCTGCAATGAACGGAAATCCATTTCAAGTAGGATATTTCTATAGTTCAAAAGGTCAGAAAAAGATTAAATCATTACTTAAAGAAAGTGCATACGATCACATTTACTGTCAGTTAATTAGGATGTCCGAATATGTGAAAAACGAACATTCGATTCCAAAGACATTGGATTACATGGATGCCTTAAGTGCAGGAATTCAACGTCGCGTAGCGAAACAGAAAATCCACAAACGTTGGTTGTTCAGATCTGAGGCAAAACGATTGAAGCGCTACGAATCATTGATGTTTGACTTCTTCGAGAACAGAACAATTATTAGTCAACAAGATCAGCAACTCATTATGCACCCAAATTCTCAGGAAATTGTGTGTATTCCGAATGGAATTGACGCTTCTTTCTTTGAAAAAATCTCATTAAATAAATCACATGACTTCGTATTTGTAGGAAACATGAGTTACCCTCCAAATGTGGAAGCAATCGCTTATGTTGCTGAAAAGATACTGCCGAAATTTCCAAATAAGACATTGCTCATTTCTGGTTCTTCTCCATCAAAAAGAGTGAAAAAAATCGCCTCTGAGAATTCCCAAATTGATCTAACCGGCTGGGTTGATGATATTCGACATTCATATGCTCGCGGTAGAATCTTCTTGGCTCCGATGATGATTGGAACAGGAATGCAGAATAAATTACTCGAAGCGATGGCAATTGGTGTTCCCTGCATCACCACTCCGCTTGCCAATAATCCAATAGGCACGAAAGTGAATAGCGAAATTTTGGTTGCATCGACTCCCGAAGAATTTCAGAAAGCAATTAACACCCTTCTCAACGAC
>NVVG01000274.1 GCA_002402125.1 Moraxellaceae bacterium | reverse complement strand
TGGGGAGGATTACGAGGTGGCATTTCGATTGCATTAGCACTTAGTCTAACAAAAGAGATGCATCGCGAATTATTTTTGGTAATCACTTATATTATTGTGGTGTTCTCTATCCTTCGACAAGCCATGGGGTTGCAGCAAACACCGTCGAACCAGATTCTAGTGGGATTGGCGTTGTTTTTGACATTGTTTATCATGACGCCGGTGTTAGACGAGGTGTACGAAAAGGCCGCGAAACCCTACATGAATGAGACCCTTGAAGCGGGTGTTGCGTTGGATGTGGCGATGAAACCGTTTCGCAAGTTTATGTTGTCTCAAACTCGAGAGACAGACTTGGCGGTGTTTCTAGATTTATCTAAACGCGGTCAAACCTATGCAGACATCGATGACGTGCCAATGACGGTCATCATACCGGCTTTTGTTACCAGTGAATTAAAAACCGCATTTCAAATCGGTTTCTTGTTATTTATTCCATTTTTAATTATCGATCTGGTGGTTGCTAGTGTGTTGATGGCGATGGGTATGATGATGCTGTCGCCGTTAATCGTCTCGCTGCCATTTAAAATCATGCTGTTTGTTTTTGTCGACGGCTGGGCCATGATTATAGGTACCGTTGCCGCCAGCTTTGGAACGGTATGATACATCGTGCGTCATATATGTGTGACGCACTCATTAACGAAAGAGGAGTAATCCAATGACTGCAGAAATCATTACTGATCTTATGCGAAATGCCCTCTATATCGCCATGCTAATGGTCTGCGTGATTATTGTGCCGAGTCTATTGGTTGGGCTTGTAGTATCGATGTTTCAAGCGGCAACACAGATCAATGAACAGACGTTAAGTTTTCTGCCGCGTTTGATAGTGACATTGTCTGTATTGTCTTTTACCGCGCCCTGGCTAGGAAATATTATTTGGGAGTTCACGATGCGGCTTTTAACCGATATACCGGGCATGATTCGGTAGGCATGCGCTAATGGTGTACGCGGTAGATTATTTATATTCTCTGCTAGGGCAGTATATATGGACGTTTTGCCGTGTTGGTGCCTTTTTTATGGTGATGCCTATAATCAGCACGCCGTTAGTCTCTGTGCGTTTGCGGTTGATGCTTGCGCTAGCAGTGACTTTGCTGGTCGGTAATGGGCTAACAACAAGTATCCCGAACGTTGAACCTTTTTCGTTGATGTCCGTAGGGATCATAGCGCAACAATTTCTCATTGGTATTGTGATGGCGTTTGTGCTGCAGATCTTGTTTCAGATTTTTGTGGTCGGTGGTCAATTGGTCGCTATGCAGTCGGGTCTTGGTTTTGGTACGTTGATGGATCCAGTAAACGGAATAAATGTAACCTCAATCAGCCAGCTGTACCTAATGTCAGTCAACCTATTGTTTTTTTCGATGAATGGGCATCTTACCGTTATTTCTATGTTGGCAGATAGTTTTACCACGCTGCCTATCGGGCAATCGTTACCACACGCCAGTTTGATGTCTGTGGTCAATTTGGGGTCGTGGATGTTTATGTCGGGTTTGTTAGTGGCATGGCCTGCGGTTATATCATTGTTAGTGGTTAACTTTACCTTTGGCGTCATTAGCCGAGTAGCACCTCAAATGAATATCATTTCTATCGGGTTTCCATTTACTATGGTATTAGGCCTTATCATTATCTGGTTAACATTGCCGAATGTGTTGCCGCAATTTGACCATCTTAGCGCGGAAGCTTTTATGGTAATGAAAGGGCTGGTTCGATGATATTACTGAATTTCGTTTTATTATTTACTTTGGGAGCGCTAACAGTCTATGGCTGATGAAGAAAGTGCCCAGGATAAATCCGAAGAACCCACCCAGAAAAAGATCGATGACTCGAGAGACAAAGGCCAGGTTCCTCGATCTAAAGAACTTGCCGCGGCGGGGGTGATGATATTTGGCGCATTAGGTTGCAGTATCTTTTCTGGGCCGGTGATTGACGCTCTTATTGCGGTATTTCGATCCAGCATGAGCGTAACTCGAGAACAGGTGTATGACCTCAATTTTCTTGCCAATCAGTTTGGCAACTCTATATTTTCGGTGTTTTCGTCATTAACCACCTTTTTTATCATGTTGGCCTTTATCGCACTATTTGTTCCTGGGCTTTTTGGCGGCTGGATATTTAGCTGGAAAGCGCTGGCGCCCAAAATGAGCAAGATGAATCCCATCAAGGGATTAAAAAAGATGTTTTCGGTTAATGGCCTGATGGAATTAGTAAAGTCATTTGCCAAGTTTGTATTGGTGGGTTTTTTTGGTTATCTCGCGCTAAATCACAATATAGATAAATTAATGGCGTTGGGGTTTGAGAGTCCAGAATCCGCCATTGCCCATGGGTTGAGTATTCTCGGTTGGAGTTTTGTATTTTTAAGCACGTCACTTTTGTTTATTGCCGCTATCGATGTGCCATTTCAACTGTTTCAGCATAACAAACAGCTAAAAATGACCAAGCAAGAAGTAAAAGATGAACATAAAGATACTGAAGGCAAACCCGAAGTAAAAGCCCGAATTCGACGTATGCAGCATGAGATTGCGCAAAACCGCATGATGTCGGCAGTGCCGGAAGCGGACGTCATTATTACTAACCCAGACCATTTTGCGGTAGCGCTAAAATATGATTATGGCAGCATGATGGCGCCAAAGTTGGTGGCAAAAGGTGTTGATTTGGTGGCGGAGCAAATTAAGCGAGTCGCAATCGAGAACAATGTCACCATCGTTACTGCGCCACCGTTGGCCCGTTCAATTTACTACAATACTAAACTTGAACAGGATATCCCTGCGGGCTTATATGTATCTGTTGCCCAGGTGCTAGCCTATGTGTATCAGTTATCCGAATACACTGCTGGGAAGGGCGCGCGGCCAGAAGATGTGCCAGATTTTAATATTCCTGATGATTTGCAACACGATTAATTGAGCCTGTTCAGTCGCTGCATACCATTGAAAATAAAGGAATTATAAATTTTTTGAAAAGCGGAAGGCTTTTTGCAAGTAATATGGAATATTACATAAATTGCCAATTCTTTGGCAGGCAAAAAGGTATTAGCAGATGGCAGAAGCTGTAGGGTTTGCTTCCCAGTTTAAAGAAGCAAGTAAGCACGCAAACTTAGGTGCGCCCATTTTTCTCATCATTGTTATGGGTATGATGACACTACCGGTACCCACGATATTGTTGGATTTGTTTTTTACCTTCAATATTGCGTTGGCGTTAGTGGTGTTGTTGGTGTCGGTATATTCCCAAAGACCGCTGGATTTTGCGGTGTTTCCGACAATTTTGTTAGTAGCAACGCTGTTACGATTGGCGCTAAACGTGGCTTCTACCCGTGTAGTGTTGTTGGATGGGCATGAGGGTGGTGATGCTGCAGGGAAGGTTATTCAAGCCTTTGGAGAGGTGGTTATCGGTGGCAACTATGCGGTAGGTTTGGTTGTCTTTCTTATTCTGGTAATCATTAACTTTGTCGTGGTTACCAAGGGTGCCGGCCGTATTGCGGAAGTAACCGCTCGTTTTACCTTAGACGCTATGCCGGGTAAACAGATGGCCATCGATGCGGATCTTAACTCCGGCTTAATTGACCAGGACGAAGCAAAGCAGCGCCGTAAGGATGTGGCGCAAGAGGCTGATTTTTATGGTGCGATGGACGGTGCCAGTAAGTTTGTTCGAGGTGATGCCATTGCGGGCATTCTCATTCTCATTATTAACATTGTGGGTGGTTTAGCTATTGGGATGGCGCAGCACGATTTGGCGTTTACTGACGCCCTTAAGGTATACGCTTTGCTTACCATCGGCGATGGTCTGGTCGCACAAATACCGTCGTTATTGTTATCCACATCCGCAGCGTTAATTGTTACTCGAACCTCCGATGCAAAAGATATGGGGACGCAAATTTTTGAACAGATGTTTGCCAGCCCGCAAGCGCTTGCAGTTGCCGCAGGGGTGTTGTGTGTGATGGGGTTGGTGCCGGGTATGCCTCATATGGCATTTTTGGGATTGGCTTCAGCTTGTGGTGGTGGTGCCTATTGGGTGTATTTGAAGCAAAAAGATAAGTCTAAAGTGGATGCTTCAGAGAGTAAGTCTAAGGAACAATTGGAATCGATGGCTGCGGCCAAAGAAAACGAAGTGAAAGAGCTGGGTTGGGATGATGTGCAGCCGGTGGATGCGATTGGACTAGAGGTCGGTTATCGACTCATACCACTGGTGGATAAAACCCAAGGTGGCCAATTGCTTGGGCGTATAAAGGGTGTGCGTAAGAAACTATCGCAGGAAATGGGCTTTTTGATGCCCTCGGTTCATATACGCGATAATTTGGATCTATTACCCAATGCTTATCGAATAACCTTGATGGGGGTCAGCATTGATGAGGCAGAAATTCATCCGGATCGTGATTTAGCGATTAATCCTGGTCAGGTCTTTGGCACCATTCAAGGTATTGCCGGTAAAGACCCTGCGTTTGGTCTGGATGCGGTATGGATTGAGGCGTCACAGCGTGATCAGGCGCAAACAATGGGCTATACCGTGGTAGACGCAAGTACGGTGGTAGCGACCCATATCAATCAGATAATGCAAAAACATGCCCATGAATTATTAGGCTTTGAAGAAGTGCAAAAGTTATTGGATAACCTGACAGCAACGTCACCTAAGTTGGTTGAGAATTTGGTGCCGAGTCCGTTGCCACTGAGCAAGCTGCATAAAGTACTACAAAACTTACTACAAGAAGGTATTCCTATTAAAGATATACGCACAATTGCCGAAGCTTTGGCGGATGTTGCCCCTAGGAGTCAAGAGGCTGACGCTTTAACCAGCGCGGCGAGAATCGCTCTATCGCGCTTGATCGTACAAACTATCTACGGTCCAGTGAATGAGCTGCCTGTTATTACACTTCAGCCAGAGTTGGAACAATTGTTGCTACAGTCAGTAGCACAGGCACAACAAGCTGGCGGTAGTAGTTCTGACGCTGTGATTGAACCCGGCCTAGCGGATAAGTTACAACGATCCGTTGCCGAAGCATCACAAAAACAAGAGCTCGCAGGGCAACCTCCTGTTTTGTTGGTCTCAACTGGAATTCGTTCCATGTTATCTCGATTCTTACGGTTTAGTGTTCATGGCTTAAACGTACTGTCGTATAACGAAATACCGGATTCCAAACAGATTACGATAGTTGCGAGTGTTGGTCAGTAATGAATAGCCCAGTAATGATTGACCAACCCACCCGTCAATATTGAAGGCATGAGATTATGAAAGCGAAAAGTTTTGTTGCTCCAGATATGCGTCAAGCATTGAAATTGGTTAGAGATTCAATGGGGGCTGATGCCGTTATCTTGTCTAACCGAAAAGTGGCGGGTGGAGTTGAAGTCAGTGTTGCGTTGGATTATGACCAAGCAATGATAGATCATCGTGTTAATGTCGCGAAGGCCGCCAATATTCCACGGTATACGAATGGCAGTTCACAATTCGCGCCACCGCAAGGGGATACGAATCGGTTGTTGAAAGAGACATTGATTGCCGCTAAGGATAAAGATCGACGTGAAGAGGTGAAGGCGATGTTAAATCGTCAACGCGAGCAGCTCGACCAGGCGGAATGGCTAGATCAGGGACAGCAGCTTGATAAGAGCAACCCTGCAGAGATCGATGAACAGTCTGCAGAGGTCTCCATTAGCCCGCAGGCTCAGCAAAAACAACGAACAGATAAACTAATGCCGCCTGCTGCCTATAGCCAGTCGCAACCTATGCCAGAGGCAGTTGAGTCGGTTGAGGAGGCTGCACCTGCTGCTGTTGTTGAGACCTATGAGATGCGAGCAGAAAGAGAAAGTGCTGTTGCCGGGGCCACAGTGACCAATAAGGCTACAGCAGCGATCCCTCGCGCGCTGACAAAAGATGACACCCATTTGGCATTTGATGAGCCAAAAGAAGCAGAGTCAGAGCATGAGATGCTGCAGATGCGCAGTGAGCTTCAGCAGTTACGTGGCATGATTAATTCCCAGTTAGGTAATGTAGCCTGGGGAGATTTCAGTTATCGACATCCGGTATCAGCAGCCATTTTTAAGCGCCTAGTGTCAATGGGCTTTACTCCTGCTTTGTCTCGCAGTTTATCTCAGCAAATTGATAGTCAATCCTCTAAGAAAGACGCTTGGAATGACGTGTTATTAAGTTTGTCTTCTCGTATCCCTGTGCTTGGGGCCTCCTTACCTAGGGCTGAAGGACGAATCGCGTTTGTGGGGCCTGCGGGTGTTGGAAAGACGACAACGATATCAAAACTGGCTGCGGAATATGTATTGGAACATGGTCCCGAAGATTTGGCATTGGTAACGACAGACAGTTACCGTATTGCAGGTCATGAGCAACTCAACGTGCTAAGCAAAATATTGAAAGTGCCATTACGCGTGGTTACCGGAAAACAGTCGCTTGAGTCAGTGTTACGTGGGCTAAGTAGGAAAAAAATGATATTGATCGATACCGCAGGGTTAAGTCAAAAAGACACCAGCTGGGCGGAACAGATTTCCTTAATAGAGTCTGCAAACATGGATATTCAGAAATGGCTGGTGCTGTCTGCGACCAGTCAGCGAAGCATTCTTGATAAGGCCGTTGCTAACTATAAAGGCCTAGGCTTAAATGGCTGCATTTTAACTAAATTGGATGAATCAGCCAGCTTGGGTGAGGCTCTTGGAGTGGTAATAGAACATCAGCTATCTGTTGCCTATACTACCAATGGGCAAAATATTCCTGATGATATTGCACAAGCAAAGCCAAAAAACTTGGTGAATCAAGCAATATCACTAACAAAAAATGCAACCTTAGATGACGAGCTTGCTGCGGACTGCTTTAATGAGAGTATGCCCATAACAAATGGAGCGTTTTCAGCGGCTTAATTTGGCGCTATTAACTATCCTAAAACAACTGTATCAGTATAACTTTGTAGCCTAATGGCTACTGATAAAGATAGGAACCCTATGAGTACACATCCTGTTCAAGTAATCGCCGTAACGGGTGGAAAAGGTGGTGTTGGAAAAAGTAACGTGTCGGTAAATTTAGCGATTTCATTAGCTGACATGGGACGACGTGTCACTATCCTGGATGCCGATTTGGGTTTAGGTAATTTGGATATATTGCTTGGGATCACTGCCCGGCAAGATTTATCCCATGTATTGGATGGCACCTGCAGTATTAAAGATATTCTTGTTGAAGGGCCAAAGGGTATAAAAATTGTGCCCGCGTCGTCCGGAACGCAGGAATTGGTAACGCTAGGCCCTAGAGAGCATGCGGGCCTCATTCATGCGTTCAGTGATTTAGGTGACGATATTGATGTGTTAATCATTGATACCGCTGCCGGTATATCTGAGATGGTAATGAGTTTTGTCGTGGCAGCACAAGAAACATTGTTTGTTGTCACTAATGAGCCCACATCCATTACTGATGCTTACGCTATGATTAAGTTACTTAATCAAAAGCATGACGGTTACCGATTTAATATCTTGGCCAATATGGTTCGTTCGCAACAAGAAGGGCGAGATTTGTATAACAAATTAACCAAAGTGTCAGATCGATTTTTAGATGTCGCATTGCAATTTACTGGTTGTATCCCTTTTGATGACTATTTGCGTAAGTCTGTGCAACGCCAAAAAGCGGTTGTAGAGGCTTATCCTCGTTCAAAGTCTGCGCTTGCTTTCAAGGCGCTGGCTACCAAGGTAGATAGTTGGCCATTGCCGACCACGCCGAGAGGGCATTTGGAATTCTTTGTGGATAAGCTAGTGCAGGGTGCAGCGGTGCGTTAATAATGCAGCGATGCGTTAACAGTACCGCAGTGTGTTAATCGTGCAGCGGTGTGTTAACAAAGCAGCAGTTCGTTAGATGTGGTTGATTAGTTATGACGATGTTATGTAACAGTATTCTAGAAAAGGTAAGTATGTATTCTGATGAGAATGCCCCAACATTAGATGTGCTTGTACAAGAGCACACCGTACTGGTTAAGCGTATCGCTCACCACTTGGTGGGGCGAATGCCCTCAAGTGTCTCAGTGGACGACTTAATTCAGTCTGGGATGATTGGCCTTATAGATGCGATTAAAAAGTTTGATCATAGCAAAGGCGCAAGCTTTGAAACTTACGCTGGGATTCGTATTCGTGGTGCAATGATTGACGAGTTAAGAAAGGGGGAATGGGCTCCACGCTCGGTGCATCGCAATTCTAGACGTATTCAACAGGCGATCAAAGCTGTTGAAAATCGAAGTGGGGGGGAGGC
>NVVG01000273.1 GCA_002402125.1 Moraxellaceae bacterium | reverse complement strand
CAGCGCTGCAAGGAAAGCGGTATGGATGAGTTTATGGTGAAGCCGGTAAATATCAAGTTGTTGCGAAATTTGTTGTTAGAGGCCGGTAGACAAAAATAGTCTTGCCGATATTTTTTGTCAATTGCCCTAAAAGCATAACATTATGCTTTTTCGAAGATGTGTCGAAATAATTTACACCTTGGTATTTCTGTAGGATTTTCAGTTTTTTGGATTGTTGATAAACAATTGGTTGTAGAGGGCGGCACGAGGTTTGCAGCGGTTATAGATGAAGAATTCTATTCCTCCTGTTTATCTACTGCATCGGTTAAATAAATTGAAAATATCCCAGGTATTATTATTGTTTCGAGAGAGGTTTTTTTACAAAATGTAAGCTGTATATAAATTTTTTACTAGATATTAGTTCTAAATTAATAGGTATATTGCGCATGTTAAATTCAAAACTACTACCTGTTCTATTATTTTTTCTTTACTGTTCTCAAACACTCTTTGCAAATGATGATGATTTAAGTGTTGAAGAGCTTTTGACATACTCTGTGCAAAAATTATTGACCGTTACTGTCGCATCCAAACGAGAGGAAAGTGTATATGATGCGCCCGCTGTGTTGTCGTTGACATCGGATAAGGAAATTGCTCTGTTTAATGACCGCAATCTTAGGCAAACGCTCAATCGAATGCCAGGAGTTTATACGGGGGGCTCATTTCATCTTTGGCCCCAGAACACGGCATCGGTGCGCGGAGACTTTCAATATCAGAATAACCGTACCCTTGTGCTGATAAACGGGAGGCCCGCTAGAGAGAGTCATGATGGTGGTAAAAATCACCCTTTCTATCTGAATTTTCCCATTGAGATTCTGCAACAAGTGGAAGTCATTCGTGGTCCAGGTTCGGTTTTATACGGTTCTAACGCGTTTAATTCAGTCATCAACCTAAAGCTTAAGGATGCACCTGATCAGCCGATGTTAACGATGCGTGCAAGTAAGGGGTCGTTTGGTTATACAAATGTCGTCATTCACGGCGGTACAAGCTCCGGTGATTTTGGCATGTACACTGCGCTGCGCTTAGAAAATATCGACGGTTGGCCTTACCAAGCCACCGACGAGATTGGTGTTACCGAGCAGCATGACTATCGGCAGCGCAGTTCTGCTGTTGTTACTCACCTAAACTATAAAGAATTGACTTTGGACCTGTTTGCTAGTGCTAGTGAAGACTTTATTTTAGGCCCTGCGCCTATTTGGGCAATCTCTCCCGACAATCAAAACAAAAGCGAACGATTATTTGCTGACCTGGGTTACCGATTCGATCTGATGGGAAATTGGCAGCTAGAGCTGCACGCGACGGTAAATTATCAGAGCAATGAATTCTTTGGTCCTGGGGGACCAGAGCGCCCCCTGTCGGAAGATATACTTGGGGAGGTTACCTTGCATGGCTTGCCGATAGAGGGGCTTAATGTTATTGCAGGTTATGTTGTGGAGCAACATGAGAGTAAGGAATCAAGTGGTGCAGCACTACCTGCAAAATATTCTCGTTCCCCCCAGAGCGCTTATGCACAATTGGATTATAAAATTGTCGAAGAAATTAAGTTGATTGTGGGTTTGCAATGGAATAAACCAGAATTTGACGACGTAGCCATGATTTATCGCATTGGTACAGTGATTAACTTTACTGAATATTGGGGCAGTAAAATTTTATATTCTGAGGCTTTTCGCTCCCCATCCGGGGTAGAGCAATTTTTAGATGTTCCTGTTGCTGTGGGCAATCCTGATCTTGGTCCAGAGACTGTGATAACCCAAGATCTTCAGATTTTTTATCGTGGTGACAAAGGGGATGCTGCGCTTACCTATTTTCGTAGTGTCATTAAGAATCAAATTGGATTGTTGGGTCGGATAGAACAAGGTCGATCGATACTTGATAATGGCGATAATCAAAAAATATGGGGGCTTGAAGCAGAGGCTAAACATTACTTTCTATCTAAACTGCTTGTTTCGGGCTCAGTTGCGTATCAAGAGAATGAACAAGATGGGGTTATTGATGAAAGCCCTTTTCCTAATTGGATAGGGAAATTGGGGGTCAGTTTTCAGTCAAATCGCTGGTCGAGCAGCTTGTTTTACGAGTTTTATGACACCCCTCCCCTGTTGGATAACGTGCCAGATATTAATCCAGTACCAGGAAGTTTACATCTGATCGCCATCAATGCAGAGTGGGACGTAGCCCATTGGTTTGATATAAAACCAGGACTCGTTTCCTTGACCTTAAAAGGTGAAAATATATTAGATGAGGATATCAACTATCCGGAAATACGCCGTAGGAATATAAAATCTTTGCCTGGTGGGTCGGGGCTGGCGTTCTATGGAGGGCTTAGACTGAAATTTTAGTTGGTTTTAGTTGCTTTAGGGAATCGCTAAAATCCAGATCCAGGTTCCATCAAAAATTGAATTTCCTCTTCGGTAGATTCCCTACCCAATATTTTGTTTCTATGGGGGTAACGACCAAAGCGTTCAATGATTTCTTTGTGTCGAATTTCATAGTGGTAATTTGATTCAATGCCATTTTCTTCAAATAATGTGGTGGCTATTTGATGAATCGCTAATGACTCACTATGCATAAATGGCATATAAAGAAAACTTCTTTCTTCCGCTGTTAATTCTGCTTCGGCTTTTAGTGCAATCGCCTCTTGGGACAGCGCCAAAGCTAATGAGTCATAAGCAAACGATTGTGGCGAGTTCCTAAACATATTCCTGGAGAATTGATCCAATACGATAATTTCCGCCAACCTGCCTTTGGCGGTCTTGCGCCATTCATACAGTTCGCACTGAGATGCTTGGGTATGTAGCGTTGAGAAACGATCCAATATAAGTTGATCAAATGATTCATCTTTTACCCAGCGTTGGGCCGGTGTGATTTCTTCAAACCAAAATGCTAAAACCTGCAGGTACATGTCGTATTCCTATCTGTATTTGCATATTTCGTTGAGGTCTTGTTGTCGAAGAGCAGTAGAGTACTCAATTAATGATGATTGGTGAGATCAAACATCTGCCAGTAATCGTATGGAAATAGCCGCGGCTGATGTGCGATTATCAACCTCCAATTTTTTAAAAATTTGCTCTAAATGTTTGTTAACCGTGCGTGGACTAGTCTCGAGAATTTGGCCGATTTCTCGGTTAGTTTTGCCGTTGCCTATCCAATACAGTACATCGGACTCGCGATCGGTGATTGGCAGCGATATTCTTAGTTTTTCTGCGCCACTGGGGGCTAGTGCGTCAAATAATTTTAACAGGACTTCTTGTTGGCTTACCTGTTCAATTAGGCGTACCTCTAACGGGTGCTCTAGACCGGTCAGTTTTATTTTCTGACCCGGCTTAGGCTGATGTTGTAACCAATGCTGTAGTTGCTCTGCCAGCTGCTGTTGCTGCCACTGTTCAGTGACCTTTGCCAGCGCAAAAAGTTTTTTGGTCTGTGGTGTGGCCCAACGTATTTGTGCCTGTTCATCCACGGTGAATAGATGTTGGCCTGTGGTGTCCAATGCGCTGTGAGCACTACTAGTGAGGCGGGCGTTGGAGAGGTGCACGCGCATTCTTGCGACCAATTCATCGGGGGTAAAGGGTTTGGTCAGGTAATCAACCCCACCGGCCTCTAGCCCTTTAACAATGCTGTCGGTATCACTGAGACCGGTCATAAAAATCACCGGGATATCGGCAAGGCGAGGGTCAGCTTTCATTTGTCGGCAGGTTTCGAAGCCGTCTAGATTTGGCATGATGGCGTCTAGCACAATAATGTCAGGCACCATTTTTTGCGCAATGTTAATGGCCTGTTTCCCTTCAAGAGCAATTAATACCGTTAATCCCGCCTGTTCCAAAGCATCATTTAACATGCTCAGGGCTTCAGGGGAGTCGTCTACGACCAGTACTACGTCGCTAGTGGCGGCGGTTTCAGTGCTCATTGTTATTCTGCTTAATAATCGTGGGGTTTGCCTTTGGTGACAATAGCTCAACAGCTTCGCTGAAACGCATTTGCTTGTAAAGCTTATTTAATAGCGTTATTAGGGCGGGCTCGACACCTTTGATTTCCCCTACTTCTATTAGGGATTCAATCTGTTGCAGTTTCTCTCGAAAACCTTTGGCGTAACCTATTTCAGCATAGGTACTTAGCTCAGAGAAGGCGGGGTGATCTGGTATAGTGAGGGTTTTATTTGCGGGGGTATTTATTCGGTTGGATTTTGGGTTCGGGCTTTCATAACACCAAGTGATATCCAGGAATTTAGCGAGTTGTTCCTGCAAACTCAAGAGCTTAATGGGTTTTACCATATAGGCATCATGGGCCGTTTTGCTGTTGTCGTCGGTATGCAGTTCGTGAGCATCGGCCGAGATCATAATGATCGGTGTGGTAATATTTTGCTCTCTCAATATTTGCGCAAGATCTAATCCATTCATATCAGGCATTGAAACATCGATCAGAAAGATATCCGGTTGCAGCCCGCTAGGTTGGTTTTTATCTATCATCGCTAAGCAAGTCTTGGCATCTTGAGCTTCCAATACCGTGAAACCAATGGGGGTCAGTAAATCATCGATTAAGCGGCGGTGATTGGTTTCATCATCAACCACCAATACGGTTTTTCGTTCGCCTTCAAAACCTACGATTGGTAATTGCTTGGGTACAAGGTTTTGAGGATTGTCTACCCGAGACAGCATCAACATTACTTTAAAACAGCTGCCTTTACCGGGTGTGCTGGTAGCGTTAATATCACCGCCCATTATTTCGCAAAGTAAACGCACAATGGTGAGGCCTAAACCGGTACCCGGCACCGAAGGGGCATTGGGACTTATTATGCGTTCAAAGGGGCTGAAGATACGATCCATGTCGCTTGGGTTGATGCCAATGCCCGTATCAGTCACACAGAACTCGGCAACTTGATTTCTATAACGAACAGTAAAGCTTACGCTGCCCTGTGTGGTAAATTTAATGGCGTTGGATAACAGATTGAGAAGTATTTGGCGCAGCCGCTTTTCATCGGCGATGACGTATTGAGGCAATGGGTTAATGCATTGGTAATTAAATACTATAGACTTCGCTTCTGCTTGTTGACCAAACATGTGCACCATTTGTGATAGCAATTCGTGAAGATCGACTTGATCTCGGCGAATATCGATGCGGCCGGCTTCTATTCTGGATATGTCCAATAAACCTTCAATAAGATCCGCCAAGTACTCACCACTACGTTGCATAATCGCGATAGATTCCTTGCGTGATTGGGGAATACTGTTGTCTCGGCTAAGCAGTTGTGCATAACCTAAAATGGATTGTAGTGGGGTTCTTAGTTCATGGCTGATACCGGTTAGGTATCGGCTTTTGGCCCGGTTAGCGGATTCTGCTATTTCTTTTGCATCTTGCAGCGCTTGGTCGGTTTCCTTATGAGCTTCAATTTCTTGTATTAAACGATGGGTTTGGTTATTACTCTCTTCTTGCGCAACCACTCGGCTTTCATGGGAGAGTAGAAAAAGCCATGCTAGAACGCCAAAGATGATCATCAATAAAAAATACAGTACCCATAATAAATTTTGCAGAATAAGGGCAAAGGCTATTTCTCTGGGGTCGATATGGTAATAAATTAGTGACAGTAGTCCCGCATTAGCAATAGCGATAGCGGTGACTAGTAGGGTAAAACGACCTAAACGGGAATTGATGATAGCAACGATTGATTGCGGTAAAAAGGTGTTCAAAAAAACGGTGATTTGCTGTGAAAACCGAGCATCGGGTTTGCAGCTATCGCGGCAGCGGCCGTCTAAAGTGCAGCATAACGAACATATCGGACCCTGGTAGGCGGGGCAGTGGCTCATATCTTCTTGTTCGAAATGATTTTCGCAAATGCAGCATTGATACTCTGAAACGTTCTGGTCAAGACCGGATTCACGCGCAATGTAGTATTTTCCTTTGGTGATATAGGCAATGAGTGGCACCAGGAAATAGGTGCACGCCAAGGTAACAAAATGCGCTAACGCTTGTAGGGTTTCGCCAAAGATATTTAAGTAGCACAGTATCCCCACAATGGAAGCAATGATCATTGATCCAACGCCAACGGGATTTATGTCGTAAAGGTGTGCGCGTTTGAATTCAAGACCTGGAGGACTTAATCCTAATGGCTTATTAATCAATAGATCGGCAGATATAGACCCCACCCAACTTACTGCGACAATAGCAAACATACCCAAGATGTTCTCTAATGCGCGATAGATTCCCAGTTCCATTAATAATAAAGCAATGGTCACGTTGAATATTAACCACACCACTCTTCCTGGGTGATTGTGGGTTAAACGCGAAAAAAAATTCGACCAGGCAATGGAACCGGCATAGGCATTGGTGACATTGATTTTCATTTGAGAAATAATCACCATCAACACTGCAAGTATCAGTGGAGCAGTGGGTGAATGAGTGAGGTAGCTAAACACGGTTTGATACATTTGGGTTGGATCAGTGGCGATATCTACTGAAGCACCTCGACTAAACGCTAGGTAGGCAAGAAAGGATCCTAATAACATCTTTATGATGCCGATAAAGATCCAGCCAGGCCCAGCAAGAATTAATGAAGCCCACCATCGAAACGAAGAGGTTTTTTCCTTGGGTGGTAAAAAGCGTAAGTAATCTACCTGTTCGCCAATTTGTGCGGTCATGGCGAATAAGATGGATGCCGCAGCACCAAAACTTAATAAATTAAAGCCGCTGTTGTTGAGAGGAGCATCACCGATAGCGCTGATTCCCTGGAAGTCTCTCCAGTCAGCCAGTTTGTCAGCCTCAAAATACATGACGGCAAACAGTGCTGAACATTGCAATGCCAACCAAAAGGGTTGTGTGCCTACCTGAAATTTGCTGATAAAGGTGATGCCGTGGGTCACGATGGGGATAACTGCAACGGCGCAGATGATATAACCAATGCTGAGGGGGATTCCAAACAAGGCTTTTAATGCCATTGCTAAGATCGCGGCTTCCAACGCAAAAAAGATAAAGGTGAAGGTAGCATAAATAAGGGAGGTAATGGTTGAGCCTAGATAACCAAACCCGGCGCCTCGGGTCAACAAGTCAATATCCACACCATGTTTTGCCGCGTAATAACTGATGGGGAAGCCGGTAACAAAAATTACCGCGCCTACCGTTAGCATGGCCACAACGGCATTAGTAAAGCCGTAATTGAGGGTGATTGTGCCGCCAATGGCTTCTAATACCAGGAAGGCGGTGGCGCCGAGCGCGGTCATTGCAACCAGCTCCGCGCTCCAGCGGCGCGCCTTCTTGGCGGTAAACCGTAGAGCGTAGTCCTCTAGGGTTTGGTTGGCGACCCATTGGTTGTATTGGCGGCGAACGCGAAAGATTTGTTGTGTGGGGCGCATTGTTGGTGGTTTAACCATCAGTAGAGTGGAAATGGGAGGTTATTATATCAGCGACTGCCTGGCCTGTATAAGTTAACCGCGTGTTAACTACATGTTTACTACGTCAAATGACGTAGGTGCTTGCGTTAATGAACGAATAGCTTACGTTGCGGTATTTCTCAATAATGCCCTGTCAGAAAACTATCCAAATAAGGGGGAATTAATGATGACATTTTCTAAGCGAGTAGGGGGCGGACTACGCTCATTGTGTAAATCAGGCGTAACTGTTGGTATTGCTAGTCTCGCGGTAGCCGTTCCTGGCTTGGCCCAAGCTGATGGCATTCAACTGAATGAAAAGCTCAGCGTGAAAGGCTTTATTGATATGTCTTACACCCATACAGATACTGATTCTACAGATCCTACAAAAGACGGTATAGAAAGCTCAATGGGATTGGACCAATTTGAAATGAACTTCTTATATAGCTTTGATGACAAGCTATCTGCAGTGGTTGATCTTGAGTATCAAGATAACGGCGGTGACGATGGCGAAGAAGTTGATATTGAACAGGCTTATTTCACCTATGGCGTGATGGACGGTGTTAGCGTAAAGGCCGGTCGTTTTCTAAGTTACTCCGGTTGGGAAACAGAAGACCCAACAGGATTAATGCAGTATTCAGGTACTGGTTACGGAAAATACTTCTATGGCGCTTACCAGCAAGGTGTATCGGCACTTTACACAGCCGATATGTTTGATGCGGCAGTATCCTTGGTTAACGGTCTAGGTGATCTGGAAGGTGAAGATCGTGGTGAAAACAGCAAAAGGGGTGTTGAGCTCATGTTTGCTGTTCGCCCCATTGAAAACTTAACCGTTAAAGCGTTTTATATGACAGATCATAATGATGACGTTGATGAAACAACAACGCTCATTAACGTTTGGGCTAGCTATGCTATAAGCGGTTTCACCTTTGCACTTGAAGGCAACTCATCAACTAACGCTGGTGCAGCTGTTGGCACGGCTGTGGACGCAGGAGAAGCTGGCAAAGATGTAGAAGCAACTGGTTACCTAGCGATGGTTAACTATGCCATGGATAACGG
>NVVG01000272.1 GCA_002402125.1 Moraxellaceae bacterium | reverse complement strand
GGAAGCTTTATCTTCAATGTCATCGTCGATGAGTTCAGGATTGAATTTGGTGAAATCAATGCAGCAGGTGGTAAAAAACCAACCGGACCCCATTGCCCAAGAGTTTTCTCAGGTGATGACAGAGAACCGTTTAGGGCACGATCTAAATGATTCGTTAGATGAGTTGGCGGCGCGGATTGGAAAGTCGGATGTTGTTTTGATGAACTCCGCGATTAAAATATCCCGCTCGGTGGGCGGTAACCTAGGAGAAACCCTGGATATTCTGTCAAAGACCCTGCGGGAGAAATCAAAAGTTGAAGGCAAGGTGCGGGCGTTAACCTCGATGGGGAAAGCACAGGGTAATTTGGCCATGGGTTTTCCTGTGTTTATGGGTTTTATCTTTTATTACCTTGAACCCCAAGCCATGCACTTATTATTCACCACCCAATTAGGCTGGATTTGGCTAGGTGTGATGGGCGCAATGGCCGTTATGGGGGCAGTGTTGATTAAGAAGGTGGTGACCATTGATGTTTGACGAGTTTCAACAGTGGTTTGCTGGTTTAGCTGCGCATCTGCCCGCGCTTACGGCGGGGCTAGCGGTGGCCATTGGCACATTTTCATTAGCAAAGCTAATTATCCGAACTAAGCCGCCGGCGGATTCCATGCAGTGGCGAGATACACCGCCATTGATTTTTAAGATATTCAGGCCTCTTTTGCGCCTTTTTGCCACGGATTTACGGTCTTTAATGACCGATCGATATTATACATCGTTGCATAAAAAACTCAGTGCTGCCGGGCAGAGTTATGCAATACTGCCCCATGAATTTTTCACCCTCAAATTCATCTGTATGTTGGTTTGTTGTGGCATTTCTATTGCGGTTTATATCTTTGTCCCTGATCTTGGCACAGAGTCCAACATGTTACTGTTTTTACTGGTTTTTGCTGGATTTGCCTATCCTGATATTTGGTTATCCGACAAGGTGGGCACGCGTCGACGAGCGGTAGCTAAAGAGTTCCCTTTTCTGCTGGATCTGTTAGTGCTTTCCATGAGGGCAGGACTCAACTATTCAACATCGATGGCACAAGCGATCGCTAGCCTGCCCAAGGGTCCTGTACACGAAGAATTTGCTAAGTTACTAAGGGAAATACGCGCTGGTATGACGCGCCGTGAGGCGTTGACTAACCTCGCCGAAAGAATGAACATTGATTCGGTGAATAACTTTGTTGCGGCGATAAAACAAGCTGATGAGACGGGGGGAGAGATTGTCGACGTTCTAACCGCTCAGGCTGAACAGAAGCGTGTAGAGCGCTTTAATACGGCAGAAGAGATGGCGAACAAGGCCCCGATTAAGATGTTAATTCCGATGATGGCCTTTCTATTCCCTATTATATTTTTACTACTCACTTTTGTGATTATCGTGAAATTGGCCGAAATTGATATGTTACCAGTTAGCATGTTACGCTTATTAGCTACGTAATTGGATTTGAACTTTGATCGAAAGTAACCTCTTGAAAAATATAGCAATTTTTAAGGCCGATAGCTGGCTGACGCGTTTGGTGGGATTGTTAAAACATTCAATGTTACCCGATAACGAAGCAATGTTATTTGAGCCAGGGGGGAGTATACATACTATCGGTATGCGCTTTGCTATTGATGTTGTCTATTTAGAGAAGGACAATAAGGTGCTCAAAATTGTTGCCGATATGCGGCCTTGGCGGTTTTCTTTCGCCCCCAAAGGGACGCGTCGTGTTCTTGAACTTTCATCCGGTAACGCAAAACGTACAGGTATACACTTGAATCAGACCTTAGTGTTTGGTTGAATTAACGCTAGCTAATAACAATAACTAAAGTTTGTCCTTCAACAGGGCGCAGGAAAAAACCATGAAGCAAGGCTCTGAAGAAATTTTGTCAGAATCGACCCCCGTTATTGATCTAAGAAAGAACGGCTTACCCGAATCTTTTGATGCTGGTGCGAACGATCCTACCCAGAATTGGGATAACGATAAAACTGAAGTCTATTTTGATTCTGATGACGATCAAGGCTCTGCTTCATTGACCGATGCGGAAGGCGAAAGCCATCCAATTACCGCCTTTCCTTTTATCATGGGGCGAGGAACGGAATGTGATTTGGTGTTAACTGGAAAAGGTTTGTCTAGAAAGCATATCGAAATTATTTTTCAGTCCGGCCGCTTTGTAGTCAATGATTTGGAGAGCTTGAATGGCCTGAAAGTTAATGGCTATAAGGTATCTCGCGTTATTTTGGAAGAAGGCGATGAGATTAAGTTAGGAGAGTCTAGTCTTACATTTAGTTCTGGTGTTTCTGAGTCAAAATCTGATGCTGAACCGGCGCTAGAAGAAATCACCGACAATACCTTTGGTAGTGATAGTGCAACAAAAATTAAACGCCTGGCAGCAATGGCCTGTAGTGTCGCGTTAATTTTGGGCGGAGGGGTGTATGCTTATAAGTCCATGTCATCGGGTCAGCAGATTGCTCCGGTAGCCAGAGTAACGCCTTCTAATGCGGCACCATCAAATAACATAGCTCCGCCTAGGCAGGTTGTGGGTCAGAGTTCCGCACTGCAGCAACCCATTCAGCAGAAACAGATAGTATTTACCCCACCAGTATCTTCACCACCTCCAAGCCTATCGCTAAAACCTCAAGTTAGGACAAATCGGTCTTTCACCGGTTCATCCAACCCTGCATTGGCTAAGTTAACATCCTCGAAGAATAGCAAGAGTGTTAGAAGCGCTAAACGCCTACTCAAGAAAGCTAACGCGCGTTATCTTGATGGTGATGTAGTGGCGCTATTTAAGGAGATGAAGGTTCTTGAAAATGATTCGAGATTGCCTTCGGGTTTGGCGGATGATGTTAGGGCTAAACACCAATCCTTAGCATCTATATATACCGACTATTCAAAAGGTCAAAAAGCGTTTGCGCAAAATAATGTAGACGGAGCTTTTAATTACTGGACACGTTTTTTAGAGAAAGAGTCAAGAAAGTTTAAATCAACTCGAAGCGTCTATGCCGATCAAGTTGTGGTTAAAGTGGTTGATGAGTATGTCACTCGCGGCAACAAAGCATCACAGGCTGGAGAGCATCACAAGGCCTATAAGATGTGGAAAAAGGCCTCAAAATTAGGTGATAGTGTCGCGGCTAAGATCGCTATCGATTCTGTTAATGCTAAGTCAAAGCAGCTTTATCGAAAGGCCTTACGGCTTGAATATGTAAATTCGGCTAAGGCAAAATCTTTGTGGCAACAAGTTGTGACACTAGTGCCGCCGGGGACAGAATATTATACCAAGGCTAGCTCTAAGCTTGCGTGGTATGACCGATGGGGTGGCTAAGTTTGGTGAGGTTACGCCAATTTGTAGTGGTGGTGAATTTGATGGGCATATTCAGTATTGTAAGTTTAATACAGGGTTGCGCCACTCCTTCACATATCCTTGCAGCAAGAGAAAATATCGCTAAGTTGGAAAAAATTGAAGTGCTCTCCAGTAAGGGCGAGATGGCGTATCAAGCAGGACAATATGAAAAGTCAGCTTCGTTATGGCAACAAGTCGAAACCTTAGATGAGTCGAACATAAAAGCACTGTATCGTTTGGGCAATATAAATTTTCGTTTGGGAAAAACACTATTAGCTCGCGAGTATTATGAAAAAACCGTAGATGTGAGCCCAAGGTATTCGAAGGCTCACTATAACCTAGCGGTCATCAACATGAGTCTGGCAGAAGAGCACTTTAAGTATTACGCAGCAACATCGAAACCCCATATCGACTTGGATAGTATTACTGAATTGCTTGGTCACATTGATCAATTCAAATCAGCTCAAAAAAAGCCCAAGAAGAGTCGCTTAGATCGCTTGACTGAACAGCTGAGAAAGAAATAGGCCACAGTGTTGTGAAATCGATTACTATCAGTAAAAAAGGCACGCGCTCTGAGTTTAACGAAGATGCGATGTTGGCGTTGCCCAATAAAGGTGTTTTTTTAGTATCAGATGGCGTGGGAGGCGGGCCCTCCGGTCATGAGGCGTCTCGTTCAACAGTGCAATCCCTGTATGATGCTTTATCGGTGTCAAATATCAGCGAGAAAATCATTGTTGATGGTATTTCTTTTGCGAATAAGGCAGTGCTAGAGAAATCTAAAGTTGGCGATAATAAAGGCATGGCCTGCACGTTGGTATTGGCTTGGATAGAGGGGGATATATTAACCTGTTTCAATATAGGAGACAGTCGGATTTATCGCGTTCGACAGGGTGAGATCCAACAGCTAACCACAGACCAGGTTAAACAAGTTGAGCGTAATAATAGAGTGAAGTCGCTTGTGACTAATGCTATTGGTATTAAAGAAAAGGTCACTCCTGAGATTACACAATTTGATTGGCTTGAGGGCGATATAGTACTGTTAATGAGTGATGGCATTTCTGATGTGGTCGCTGATACTGAAATGTGCGAATTTCTTTCTAGGACCGGTATATCAATGCTGGATCGAGCCAAAGCATTGATTGGTGCCAGTGTGACTAACGGCTCAGAAGATGATAAAACCTTAGTGATCGCCTTTTAGATGTTAACCGAACGAGGAGCGTGTCGTGAATAAAAAAATACTAATAACTCGCTCGCAGGCAAGAGGCGCAGCAATAGTAGAAACTATCATTGTATTTCCGGTGATGCTGTTTATTGGGATGGCTATATTGCACTTGGGGCTTGTTTATCAGGCCAAGTCTAACCTTGAGTATGCAGGGCTGATGGCCGCTCGGATGGCTGCTACTCGTGGCTTTTATGATCCATTCGCTCCTCCCGGCCTCCGCAGCCGGTTTCCCGCGTTTCAAGAGGAAGTGCGATGCAGGATGGTGGCGTCAGACCCTTTAGACGCAGGAGCCGCTTGTGGTGATGCTGCGGAAATAGCAATCGTAACCTTAATAGTAATGCGGCCCTATTTTAATATTTTTGACAGATGGAAGCCTGCGGGTGCTGCATGTCCTGGCCAAAATTGCTTTATTCCCAATGATAATCTGCTTCATCGCGATAACACTCTGTTTAATGTGATAACTCCCAATTTGGATGTTGAGCAGCTAAATATTAAGGATGCTAATATTCTTCAGCTTAGGGTCACCTATGAATATGATTCAGGAGTGCCTTTTTTAGGTACCTTGCTTTCGGACATTACATTGTCAGTGGTATCTACTGTTCGCATGCAAACTCCGGCAACAGTCTTTCCGGGAGAGGGGCTGTATTTTGACGGCTTTATACCGGGTACGTGATCGCTAGATTCTCTTTGAGTCTGACGCAATATATTGGGGATGATCGGATTTACTTCAACCTCACTTTCAAACTAGACGTATCCCATCTGCCACCACCATCATCCTGCACCTCGGCATAAAACTGATCTACCAAATCGGCGACTGGCAACTTACTCCCATTTCTTTTTGCCTCATCCAAACAAATAGCCAAATCCTTCCGCATCCAATCAACCGCAAAGCCATGTTCATATTTGCCTTTAATCATCGTGTCATGACGGTTATCCATCTGCCAAGATTGAGCGGCTCCTTGTGAAATAACCTCCACCACTTTATGAACATCGAGACCGGCATTTTCAGCAAACTGTAACCCTTCAGCTAAGCCCTGGATTAGTCCCGCGATACACACTTGGTTCACCATTTTGGTGAGCTGTCCACTGCCAGTTGGGCCCAATAAGCAGGTCTTTTTTGCGTAGCAGTTCATTACTGGAGCTGCTTTTTTATAGGTGTCTTCGTTGCCGCCGCACATAATTGTAAGTTGCCCATTTTCGGCGCCTTGTTGTCCGCCGGATACGGGTGCATCGATAAACTCTATGGATTTCTGTAAGCAAGCGGCGTGAAGCTCTCTCGCTATTTCAGCGGAGGCGGTGGTGTGATCCACCAGGATACTATTCGGTTTCATTCCTGCTAAAGCACCAATATTTTCAAGCACTACGGCGCGTAAATCATCATCATTGCCGACGCAAATAAACACCATGTCGCAGCCGTCTGCGGCATCCGCAGGAGTGCTTGTGGCACTACCAGGGTAGGTTTTAACCCACAATAAGGCCTTTTCTGTGGTGCGATTAAACACCGTTACGTCATGGCCTGCATTAGCCAAATGCCCCGCCATGGGGAAACCCATAACGCCGAGTCCGATAAAAGCGATTTTCATTGTTTGATCCTCCGGTGACATTTACCTTAGCAAATTACAGGCATTAAAAAAGGCGGATAATCCGCCTTTTTTAATGCCTAAGGTCTAACGCTTATTTTCTGTCTATCGTTTATCTACAGAAACATAATCGCGCTTAGGTGAGCCAGTGTACAACTGACGTGGACGTCCGATTTTATAGGGTCCACTGATCATCTCATGCCAGTGAGCAATCCAACCTGGCGTGCGCCCTAGTGCAAAGATTACGGTGAACATCTCTGTTGGGATGCCGATTGCTTTAAGGATGATGCCTGAGTAGAAATCAACGTTAGGGTAAAGCTTCTTCTCGATAAAGTAAGGATCGTTACGAGCGATCTCTTCCAGTTTCATCGCAAGTTCTAACGTCGGATCGTTAATGCCAAGCTCGCCCAATACTTCATGACAAGTTTCACGCATTACTGTTGCGCGAGGGTCGAAGTTTTTATAAACACGATGACCAAAACCCATCAGACGGAATGGATCATTCTTGTCCTTGGCCTTTAGAATGTATTTATCAACATTGGATACGTCGCCAATTTCGTTGAGCATTTTCAGTACGGCTTCATTTGCGCCACCATGTGCAGGCCCCCAAAGAGCGGCAATACCAGCAGCGATGCAGGCGAATGGGTTGGCACCAGAAGATCCTGCTAAACGTACTGTGGAGGTTGATGCATTTTGCTCATGATCTGCATGTAGGATAAATATCTTATCCATCGCTTTGGCGATAATAGGATTAACTTCAGTTTTTTCACAAGGTGTACCAAACATCATGTGCAAGAAGTTTTCTGCGTAATTCAGATCATTGCGAGGGAACATGAAGGGCTGACCTTGTGTGTACTTGTAACACATGGCTGCCAACGTAGGCATCTTCGCAATAAGGCGGAATGCCGCAACTTCGCGGTGACGTTCGTCAGAAATATCTAAGGAATCATGATAGAACGCAGAAAGTGCCCCTACAACGCCACACATGATGGCCATTGGGTGAGCGTCTCTACGGAAGCCTTTGTAAAAAGTGAAAAGCTGGTCAGTAACCATGGTGTGGCTCATAACCGAGTTATAGAATTTTTCTTTTTCTTCTGCGTTTGGAAGCTCGCCGTATAACAGCAAGTAACAGACTTCAAGGTGTTCTGACTCATTGGCTAGCTGATCAATGGGGTAGCCGCGGTGTAATAACACACCTTTGCCGCCATCAATATAGGTGATTTTTGATTCACAGGACGCTGTGGAAACAAAACCTGGATCGTAAGTGAACATGCCGGCAGCTGTCAGTTGGCCAACGTCAATAACATCGGGTCCGACTGTTCCGGAATAAATTGGCAACTCGAGAGTCTTGTCGCCAATGGTTAACTGAGCACTTTTCTCAGTCATAGTAATCTCCTGTCCGCATTGATGTGCGTAATGGCGGGTAGTGATTGTGGGCCTTGTGAGGCCTGCCAATCGACGTTACCGCGCCGTATTGTCTGTTTAAAGGGGAACGGTAGCGGTGTTAAACACGCATTTGTTAGCTCCGTATCCAGTCCCTAAAGGGGCTGGCCTTTATAAATACGCCAAATATTGACCCGTACTACCTTTTTGAGGTGTGTAATCTAGGCGTAACTCAATAATTCGCGAGCAAAAACTAATGATTTGGCCAATGTTTGTCAAATTGTTTCAAACAAATCGATCAATAATTGAACGTTATGGCGAAGGTTTTCTAAAAATACTGCAAAAATCATCAAAAACACATCAGAGAATTATCGAAAGGTTATCGGAAAACTATCAGAGTGGAGTTGAATTATAGAGCATGATTTGGCAAATGTGTTGATCAAATCAAGTTGGTTTAGCATTGTTACGTTAGATTGAGTTAATTTGTAATTGATGGGCGATGGGATTATACTTCGGGCCGCAAGATAGAGGGGGCGAGAAATGCATTTAGGCTATCCTAAGTTGCTAATTTCTTTCCCTATTTTGGTGCGACACAGTTGTCTTAACGCCCTAAATTAGGGCCATTACACGGTGAAATCAACAGTGAATAGCAAGAGACCTGTTAATCTGGATTTAACCACAATAGCGTTTCCACTTCCCGCATTGGTATCTATTACCCACCGTTTAACAGGGATTATTCTGTTTATTGGTATTGGGCTGTTGTTATGGGGTTTGGATTTATCGTTGGCCAGCGAAGAATCGTTTAACTCCCTGCAGGAGTGTTTGAACGGTGTCTTCGTAAAACTTATTCTATGGGGTGTTTTATCTGCTTTGATTTACCACATAGTTGCTGGCTGCAAACATCTGCTTATGGATATGGGTATTGGTGAAACATTAGAGGGCGGGCTACTTGGGGCGAAGATTGTTCTTGTTCTGTCGGCTGTTCTTATTATCGCTACGGGGATTTGGATATGGTAACGAACGCAACAAGCCTGGGCCGAAATGGCTTATATGATTGGCTGATTCAACGCGCG
>NVVG01000271.1 GCA_002402125.1 Moraxellaceae bacterium | reverse complement strand
ACCAGCTTTTAGTTTTTCATCCAGCTGAGTAATATCTTCGCTTATATATGCCAAAATATTTACAAATTTATTTAGTTCATTTTCAACTCCTAGCTTCACACGATCGGCCTCACGCATCCATTTTTGTATCTGGTTAGATTTACGAATTTGGCACTCAAGGTTTTTGATCACCATAGCTGATTTATCACTTTCTCTATTACTATGGTAACCGGCAACGGCCGTAAGAGATACCAAGCCAATTAACACTAGTCACCCAACAGGAGCAAGACTAGGTGATCCGCCTGGGCTTCTTCTAACGCACTGGGCCCATTCTGCTAATAATCCGGATTTGCTTGTGTTGTTCATGATCAAGGGGTAGGGCAAAGAGGGTAGAGTGTAAGTACACCCTACCGTTATGATTGCGTTTCTCTTTCGGGAAATAAAACGTTATGGGTGTAAAACACTATGAATGACGTAATCGTCTTCAAAATATACCGTGAAGTCATTATATACCCATTGGGTAATAGGAGGCTGTCCTACCGACATTTTTTGCTGTGATGGCTCTCCAAAGTGTATGGCTACCTGGTTTCGAGTGCTGCCTCGAGCCGGACGTTCGATGTTTTGGTTTGCTGCACCCTGTTGGCCTGCTGGAATAGCGATGGATTCGGCTAAGCTAACGTTAGAAAAGCCGAGCAAAAGCGCGATGGCAAAACCTAAAAACTTATTCATTGTGATCATTCCTTAATATGTGTCGATCTTCAGTTAGTTATAGCAGATTTCTAACAGGGTTTACTATAGGTGCTCTATTTATTTTCGTTGCTATCTGAAGGCTGTTCACGTAAATCCAATGATTGTTTACGACGGATGTGACGTAACAGCTGTTTTCGGTCATTCTCCAGTAATACTGAGAATTCAACCCCCAAGCGATATATGTGAGGCCTGTCATCCAGTAACTCACAACTTTTTATGATACCGATGGTGGAAATTACCGTATAGGATGGGAATAACACCAGGGTTAAGTGCATATAGCTGTCTAAGGGTAAGTCCTTATGGTAAGCCAAGGACATGCCCCCTTCGCTGAGGGACACGTTTTCTTTCTTGGTGATGTTTTCCCCGCTGCTATCGGCAATCAAGTATTGCGCGATGCGGTCTATTTTCTGATCGAGTGCTTTGAGGTAGGTGGCTACGGCATTGTTGGTTTCATTGATCAGGTTGAGTAACCCTTGGGCGTCGCCCTCGATGGCACGTAATTGGCTAAAGAGTAGCGCCTCCTTAGGAATACCAAATCTCTCATCATAGGGATCTTCACCAATAAGATGCTTTTCGATAGGGTGTTTGATCAGGTGAACTCTATCTTCCAATCGAAAGAAGTCCCGCCGATTAATGTCTTCATGACGCATACTCAATGCCTATTTTTTTGTTATTGAATTGTCATTAAGGAGAACTTAACAAGATCATCTATCCACTTTAGTGGTAATTGAATTATTTTAACAGTTTTTCCCCTAACCAATGGGCCTCCGGCCTAGGCAAGTTACTGATTATGGAGTGCATTTGGTATTCCCCTATGGTTTAATGCGCGAATGTATAAACCAGTATCATTATATGTGGGGCTACGCTATACAAGAGCGAAGCGCAGAAACCACTTTATTTCATTTGGCTCTCTTACCTCTATATTAGGGTTAACCCTCGGTGTGGCGGTGTTGATTATTGTGCTTTCGGTAATGAACGGGTTTGACCGTGAATTGCAGCAACGAATTCTAGGTATGGTGCCGCAGGCCAGTATTTTGGGATACAAGCCCTTTGCCGAGTGGAAACAGGTGGTCGACGAGGCCCAACAACACTCAGAAGTACGTGCAGCGGCCCCCTTTATCCAATTACAAGGAATGTTGACGAACAAGGGCTCGGTGAGTGGTGTGTTTTTGACAGGTATTGAGCCTGATTATGAAAAACATGTCTCTATTATTGCCGAGCATATGCAAGGTGGAGCGGTAGCTGAGTTAACACCAGGCTCTTTCAATATGGTGTTGGGCTCTGGATTAGCCAGTAGTTTGGGATTGGCCTTGGGAGACAAGGTAACATTAGTGTTACCGGAAGCCTCTGTGACTCCCGCTGGTGTATTACCTCGATTTAAGCGCTTTACCGTCAGTGGTGTGTTTCGAGTGGGTGCTGAACTCGATAGTCTGATGGCCTACGTGAATCTGGAGGATGCGGCTAGACTGGGTAAAATTAAAGGCCAGGTGCATGGTGTGAGGCTGAGTCTGCATGATTTATTTCAAGCAAATACGGTGTCCTGGGATATCGTTTCGAAGCTGCCTGGGCAATTCTACGCGTCGGATTGGACTCGGACCCATGGCAATTTATTTCAGGCGATAAAATTAGAGAAAACCATGATGGCGTTATTGCTCTTGTTAATCGTTGCCGTGGCGGCGTTTAATCTGTTATCTAGCCTGGTAATGGTGGTGGCAGATAAAACCTCAGATATAGCAATATTACGTACGCTGGGTGCTAGCCCTCGGACGATTATGGGTATTTTCATGGTGCAGGGTACCTTTATCGGTGTGGTGGGCACATTGATGGGGGTTTCGCTGGGTGTTGTGGTAGCACTGAACATCAGTGATTTTGCCTCTTGGTTAGAACAAGTGTTGGATACCCCATTGTTTACCCAATATTTTGTCAATTATCTGCCTTCTGAGCTACGCATTGAAAATGTTATTTTTGTCAGTGTGGTCGCACTCGCCCTGAGCTTTTTGGCAACCATTTTCCCTGCCAGACAGGCGTCGAAGGTTCAACCTGCTGAGGCGTTGCGCTATGACTAATGGAGTAGTGGACAATACCATAGCGTTGGAATGTATCGATTTAAAAAAATCCTACAACGAGGGCCCCTGCAACGTTGACGTGCTGAAAGGCATCAGTTTTCAGTTGCACAAGGGAGAGTTTGTCGCCGTCATTGGTAATTCGGGCTCGGGTAAAACCACCTTGTTACACATGATTGGTGGTTTGGATACCCCGAGTTCGGGGCATGTTAAGGTTAATGGACAAGATTTTAGCGCATTGACCGATCACCAGCGTGGCAACGTTAGGAATCAGCATGTTGGTATCGTGTATCAGTTTCATCATTTGTTGACGGAGTTTTCGGCATTAGAGAATGTCGCCATGCCGTTGATGTTGCGCAAGTCGGAATCGGTTAAGTCGGCGGAACAGAGAGCCAGGGACATGCTGGGGCGGGTAGGTTTGTCTCACCGTGTTGATCATAAACCGTCGGAGCTATCCGGTGGTGAGCGACAGCGAGTGGCTATTGCGAGAGCGTTAGTTACCAAACCTTCAGTGGTATTAGCTGACGAACCTACCGGCAACTTGGATGTACATACTGCAAAAGAAATTCAGCAGTTGATGGTAGAATTAAACCAGGATTTAGGAATATCTTTCTTGATCGTTACCCATGATTTGGGGCTGGCGGGCCAGGTAGGCCGAGTGTTGAAAATGGAAGATGGTCAGTTGCTGGAAATAGAACATCCGGGTCAATAAAAGTCGGTTGGGATAATTGACTCAGGATTTATTGCTAGGGAAGGTTGTTAATAATTGCTATTTTGTTTACGTCTAGTGCGTCTAGCTTTCCAATGGCTAATGATATGCCAACGCCACGTATAACGGACTGCGACAAAACTGATTAATCCAGAGATGACACCGGTAATAAAACAGCCTAATAGTAGAGGTTTACCAATAGTCCAGATGTTCTCGATAATGTTGGCAAGCTCAAAGACTATAGGGGTGCCATCGGCAGCTAAAGGTTGGCCAATAATAGCGATGCCAATTAGATAACAAAAGTAATAAAGCGGACCATATGTAAAAGGGTTGCTGATCCAGGTGGCCGCGGCGGCGACCGCGATATTACCGCGAAAAACCAGGGATAGACCTAAAGCGGCAATCATTTGAATTGGTAAGGGAATGAAGGCAGCAAAGACACCAACAAGCATGCCGGCCGATACCGAGCGCCGATTAAAATGCAACAGGTTCGGGTCATTGACTAAGGGCCCGAAGACCTTCAGCCATTTGTTTTCCATGACTGTACGGGGGTCGGGCATATGTTTTTTAAAAAACTTTTTCAAAGGCGTTGTTTTCTATTGTTTACGTTGTAATACCGCGATCCAGCGGGCGCTATTATGCATAAAACTATGCATAAAACATAGCGCTAACACTAGGTTGATTCCATGTTAGTTACGTTGTTGATGGGTTTTTGTGGTGGTGTGGCGGTGTATTTTGCCGTGGTTACCCATGGCTTTGGGATTACCCTGGCCTCAACCAATCTGTTATTTCAGTGGAGCTCACCTCTCAGCATAGTCATTATTGGCGGTTTTGTTCTCGGCGCTGTGCTCGGTGTTCTAGTGTTCGCACTGTATCTCGTTGTTAAGGCAAAGAAAGTTTTTTTATGGCGGCAGGTTGTCGCAGGCATTGTGTTTTCTGGCCTGGTGGGCGGTTGGTGGGCATTTATCGCTCATGATTCCTTTCTTCAGTCGAAGGTAGTGGCCCCGCAAAAGGTAACCTGGCGCGGCCAGGTGGTAGGGCTACCAGAGGTTGTTGGTGGGCGAGTGACGTTTTTGTTTGAGCGAATGAAGCCGGTTGCATCGGACCAATTGGTGGGCGGTGATTGGGCTGGCCTAGTAAAATATAGCTTACCATTACGGGTTACCTGGGAGGGGCCGGCACAAACAATAAAACCGGGCCAGATCTGGCGTTTCCCGCTGAATATTAAACCGAGCCTATCACATCATATTTCGGGTATTGGTTATGTGCAGTCGGGGTGGGGTGTCCCGCAGTTGTTAGATTCTGCACTGACCTACCATCAATTGCGCTTTGCACTGAAACAGCGATTGCTTGATTCTTATTCTGTATATGAGGAGCCAAACCTAGAGCCGAATCAAAAGGTAGTGCCTTTATTATTAGCGCTATTGTTGGGGGATCGCAGTTTGTTATCTGATGGTGATTGGCAGCTATTCAGCGACACCGGTACTGCCCATTTGATTGCCATTTCTGGTTTACATATCGGTTTGGTCGCAAGTTTGGCGTATTGCCTTGTGTTATATGGAATGCGTTATGGGTTGCGGCTGGTTCGTGTTCGGTTAATCGGCGTGTCTGTGTATCAGTTGGCCCACCTGGCAGCATTGGTTGCAGCTTGGGTTTACGGAGCGATGGCAGGCTATTCAATACCCACTCAGCGAGCTTGTGTGATGGTAACGGCCGTTGTGTGCCTGCGGGCTTTCTATCCTGTCGTAAATCCGGGGCTATCGATATTGGTGAGTGCGGCCTGTGTTCTTTTGTTTGATCCGGTGGCGATTGTGAGTGCGAGTTTTTGGCTGACATTTATGGCGGTGATGTTTATTTTTCTGGTGCTACAGGGACGGCTAGGGAGCTTAGCGCTAACGCGGTCTTGGATACGGGTACAATTGGCGTTGTTTGTCGGCCTGATGCCTTTGTCCTTATGGTACTTCGGTAAAGTGGCTATGCTGGGGATGTTGTCAAACTTGGTGGCAGTGCCATTGGTGGGTTGGGCTGTGGTACCGTTGGCGTTTATCTTTGCCGTTCTAGGTTGTTTGGGTGATATGACAGGCGTGTTGGCTTCTGGGGTTTTCTGGTTGCTGAGTGGTTTAATCGAAGGGTTATTCAGTGGGTTGGCATTGATACAGTCTTTGGACGCGGCCTTACTGTTTTCGAAACCCTCCATCATGGCTGTATTGATGGCGTTGTTGGGGGCCTTGTTGTTGTGCTTGCCTTGGGCGGTACCGAGTAAATGGGCTGCTTTATTGATGTTCATTCCATTGTTGGGTTCTGGCATATCAAAAACGCCAATTGATCGTTTACAGGTGCTAACCTCAGACCCGTTACTGGTAGTGATTAATCATCACACTGAGCTTGTTGTGATTGGTTCGAGATATCAATCGGTCGGCCGGATTGAATCTCAATTTAGGCGTTACCTGCAGCAAGAGGGTATTAAAAGTGCGCTGGATGAGCCCCTACTGAGTGTGTATCGGCAATGGATATCTGAACGCTATTTTATGTTAAAGGTGGCTTTGCAATCACAGGGGTTATTTCAGCGCAAAGCCGTTTCGATAGAATCATTTTCTCTGTGTAAGGCGGAACCGGTTCAGTTAAACGCGCTGAGTGTCCTGTCTTTAGTGAGTGAAGGTGTCGATCGATGTCAGCTGCTGTTATCGGGTAGCTGGGGTCGATATCTACTTGTTGGGCCTGGTGACGTTGCTGAGCAACTAGCCTTTTTGGATGGGCATCGAGAGGTGTTAACGAGTAAAGAGGTGAATGGGTTGTTGATTGGTGGCAACTTTCTGTTGAGTGGCGCATTACTTAACGTGATTGACCCCGATAAGGTGATTGTTAGAGGGAATGATGTGTTGGATGATGTATCTTTGGCGCGGATAAGGGCGCGAGATATCGAGTTAGTATTACAATAGTGTTATACAATGTAGTCTCCTGATGCTTCTGGATGGTTGTTGGCATTATGTTTTTAGAAATTGTGAAATGCTGGGTTAATGTTAGGTTACGAGTATGGTAGATTGAGCAGCATTCATTTAAACGGAGATAATAAAACGTGATTGAGTTTGTAAAAGCAGGTGGGTTGGTAATATATCCTATTATCCTATGCTCTATAGTCGCTATTGCGATCATTGCCGAGCGCCTTTGGAGTCTCAGAATTAGCCGTATTACTCCATCTGACTTGCTAGCCAAAGTATGGGGCTGGGTAAAAAATAACCAGCTTGATGCGGCGCGAGTAAAAGAGTTGCGTGATTCATCTCCGCTAGGAAAAATACTTGCGGTAGGGCTAATAAATTCCAATCACGGTCGAGGCATCATGAAGGAGTCTATTGTCGATAGTGCGACTCACGAAATTCATGAAATGGGGCGTTTTCTAAATTTGCTGGGATCCATTGCTGCGATCACCCCCTTGTTAGGGCTGCTTGGTACCGTTATTGGTATGATCAAAGTATTTAACGTTATTGTGATGGAAGGAGCGGGTAATGCAGCAGTATTGGCGGGTGGTATTTCTGAAGCATTGTATACCACTGCAGCAGGGCTTACGGTAGCTATTCCAGCGCTGTTCTTTCATCGATTCTTTACCCGTCGTATCGATGAGATTTCGGTGATGATGGAGCAGGAAGCGATTAAGTTAGTTGATATTCTTCACGGTGATAGAGAGCGTGATACACCGGATGTTGAGGTGCAGGCAGGCGAAGCTCAGGAAGGTGAAGCTCAGGAAGGTGAAGCTCAGGAAGGTGAAGCTCAGGAAGGTGAAAACAAGTGAAGTTTATTCGCCAACCCGTAGAAGAAACTACCGTCAATTTAACCCCCTTGATTGATGTAGTGTTTTTGTTGTTGATCTTTTTTATGGTCTCAACCTCTTTTACCAAAGAGCGTGAGATCACGATTGATTTGCCAGAAGCAACGGGTGAGGCACCGATGGTAGACCCTCTGCAAATAGAGATCCTGGTTAGCGCCAATGGAGAATACGCAGTAAATGGCAAGCGGCTGGTTAATCGCGAGCTGACTACGTTGAGAAAGGCGCTTATTGAGGTGTCTGATGGTGACACTGATTTACCGCTAGTGATTCGGGCGGACAAAGATACGGCTTATCAATCCGTTATTTCCGCGATGGATGTTGCAGGGAAACTAGGTTTTACCAGGCAAAGCTTGCCGATACAGTCAACGTCCGGGCAATGATCATGCAATCGTATGACATCTAAGCTGGAGCGATATTTTCAACAGGTCTGGTATGAAGGCCGTGCGCCAGCAATGCTCCTGAAGCCGCTGGAAAAGGTGTATAGCAAAGTTGTTACGCATAAGCGCAAGAAGTTTCTTGCAGAATCAGCGTCTGGTTATACACCCACCGTGCCGGTTATTGTTGTTGGGAATATCACGGTTGGTGGAACTGGGAAAACACCACTCACATTATTCTTGATTGAAGCGTTTGTTGCAAAAGGCCTGCAGGTTGGAGTGATTTCCCGCGGCTACGGCGCTGATGCCGCCCACTATCCACTGATTGTCGATAAAAATGCGTCTGCAGATGATGTGGGTGATGAACCATTGATGATGCACCTGCGATCAGGTGCACCTGTGGTGGTTGATCCAGATCGTGTTGCAGCAGCCAAGCATCTCGAACAACATTATCCCGTTGATATCATTATCAGTGACGATGGTTTGCAGCATTACGCGCTTAATCGATCGGTTGAGATCGTTGTAATGGACGCAACCCGCGGCATAGGTAATGGCCGTTGTTTGCCAACGGGACCGTTACGAGAGCCAGTGAGTCGTTTAGCAGACATTGATTATTTGGTGGTTAACGGTGGCGATGTTACTTCATTGGCTGCCGATGTGTCCCAGGCGCTAAATGATGATGGGAAATGTTATCGCATGGATATTCAAGCTGAGGGTGTGTTGGCATTGCCAGGCGCAGCAGCAAGCACGGGTGTGGCTGAGTCCTGCGGGCTAGAATTGGATGAACTTGAAGTTTATGGGGTTGCGGGAATAGGCAACCCCGGGCGTTTTTTCACGACCTTAAGCCAGTATGGTTGCAAAGTGATTGAGAAACCTTTCCCTGACCATTATCAATATGATAAAACCGATTTTGTGAACATGGCGGATAAGCCGATAATTATGACCGAAAAAGATGCGGTAAAGGTAGCGCCACTACAGATAACCAATAGTTGGTATTTAAAGGTCAAGGCCAACATTAACCCTCAGTTAATCGATGATATACTGCTAAAACTTTTCCCCGAATAAGCCTGCTTAGGGTCAGAAACTTATGATCCTAATAGTGACATTTACTTAGGTGTTTATATGACTCCGTTTTCCATCATTATCCCCGCTCGTTATAGCTCAACCCGGTTGCCAGGTAAGCCGTTGTTAGATTTGGCCGGAAAACCTATGATTCAACGGGTTTATGAACAGGCAAGGCTGAGTGATGCAGATAATATCGTGGTGGCAACGGATGATGAACGAATTGAGGCTTGTGTAAAAGGCTTTGGTGGAAAGGTCTGTATGACGTCGCCTAATCACGAGTCGGGAACCGATCGATTGGCGGAGGTGGCGCAGCAATTAGGCTTGGCTGATGATCATTGTGTGGTGAATGTGCAGGGTGATGAGCCCATGATGCCGCCGGCGGTTATTAATCAAGTAGCCAAGAATTTACTGGATTCGGGCGCCTCAATGTCCACCCTGAGTGAAGTGATACGTTCTGAGAAAGTTGCTTTTGATCCCAATGCGGTCAAGGTGGTCTGCGATAAGAATGGCATTGCATTGTATTTTAGTCGGGCACCGATTCCGTGGAATCGGAATGGTTTTTCTGCAACAGGTGGTACCTTACCACAACAGCCTTGTATGCAGCGCCATATCGGTATTTACGGTTATCGAGTTGGCTTCTTGCATCAATTTGTCCAGTGGGGTCCCTGTGAGCTAGAGCAGGTAGAATCGCTAGAGCAGCTGCGTGCAATGTGGCATGGGGTAAAAATCCATGTCGAGCAAGCGATAGAGACACCCCCGCCGGGCATTGATACCGAGGCGGACTTGCAGGCGGTTAGACAGTTGTTAGAGGTTTAGTCAGATGGTGGGTAATGTCAGTGGAAAGGTAAGTG
>NVVG01000270.1 GCA_002402125.1 Moraxellaceae bacterium | reverse complement strand
GCCGGTAGTGCCTTCATAAAGTGTCGCAATGCGAGTATCACGAACAATTTGCTCCATTCCCCACTCACGAATATAGCCATGACCACCAAATACCTGCACACCTAAGTTTGCAGATTCGAGCCCCATTTCGGTACAGAATGCCTTTGCAATTGGCGTCAAGAAAGCCATCAAATCATCGGCTGCTTTCACTGCAGCTTCGTCCTTACTAACGGAAACAATATCTGCCTGAGTTGCCAAGAAATATATTAATGCCCGACCGCCCTCTGCAAAGGCCTTTTGGGTTAACAGCATACGGCGCACGTCAGGGTGCACAATAATAGGATCCGCATCTTTTTCTGGGAACTTTGCTCCACTCAATGAACGCATGGCGAGACGATCTTTTGCGTAGGTTAATGCCCCCTGAAAAGACCCTTCCGCCGCCGCAACACCCTGTAATGCAGTACCAATACGCGCGGTATTCATAAAAGTAAACATGCAATTAAGGCCGCGGTTAGGCGCCCCAATTAAATACCCTTTGGCATTATCAAAATTCATCACACAGGTCGCCGATGCCTTGATACCCATTTTATGTTCAATGGAACCACAGGTAACACCGTTCGCTTCTCCTACCGAGCCATCTTCTTTAGGATTGAACTTAGGCACGATAAATAGAGAGATGCCTTTAGTGCCCTTCGGCGCATCGGGAAGGCGCGCAAGCACGATGTGTACGATATTTTCTGCCATATCGTGATCACCCGCAGAAATAAATATTTTTGTCCCAGAGATACTATAGGAACCATCGGCATTTGGCTCGGCCTTGGTCCTTAATAACCCAAGATCAGTTCCACAATGCGACTCAGTCAAACACATGGTGCCGGTCCAGGTACCTTGAATCATCTTGCTCAAATACACGTCTTTTTGCTCTTGTGTTCCATGAGCTTCAACCGTATTAACCGCACCATGGCTCAACCCGGGGTACATCCCCCAAGACCAGTTTGCCGTGCCCATCATTTCACTCATGACGATATCGAGAGAATAAGGAAGGCCCTGCCCGCCGTCTTCTTCTGACGCCGATAATGATGGCCAACCACCTTCTACAAATTTCTGATAAGCCTCTTTAAAGCCGGCTGGCGCGGTAACGGCACCATTTTCAAAGCCGCAGCCTTCTTCATCACCACTACGGTTAATAGGGGCCAACTCGTTCTCACAGAACTTGGCTCCCTCTTCGAGGATAGCGTCAATTAGCTCGCGATTGACTTCGTCGTCACCACGCAGCACCTTATAGCCTTCTTCTGCATTTAATACTTCATGCAATACAAACTGGATGTCACGGACGGGAGCTTTATACTCTGGCATAATTTTTACCTTCTCAACCCAAAACGGGGAGTTTTATACGATTATCACGAGCACTTAGCGAAAGTACTCGGCTTAAGTAGGCTCTTCATATTGTGTATTTTAGTCGCCATACACGGCCCATAGAAAGAGCGCTTATCCTAGGTAGGTCAGATACTACAGGATGTTTCAAACGATCGTTAGAATTATGTGTGACCCACTGGTTTTAAAAAACCAGCCGAAAGCGGCAACCCACTGATAGTATTGAAATAATACACAACAACAGATCGCCTGACGAGCACTCCAACAGCTACAAATTTACTATTGATTCGCACTGACTTCGCAGGCACAAATAACGACTTTGTTACTATAGTTTACAATAACCCATAACAAAATATAGCACTGCAAAAGACATTCAAGAAAGGCGGGCTACAAACAGGGGGGGGGTTAGGCGAATACGCTAAAAAAACCACTCTTTCCATCAGGGTTCTCTGCATCAATTAAACCTAATTCATTCAACGCTATTGGGATAGGCCTTGCCGCCAATAAAATCTCTTCTAATCGATCCTTCGCGGTGGTCCTATCTGCCTGAAATATACCACCATTATCATCTGAACTGTCTTCATCGGCAGAGGAGTCATCGCTATTATCATCGCCCTCTTGAGTACCCGCGCTAACGGCTGGAGCAATCGAACCGACGCCAACACCCTCAGTATCAATACCTGTACTATCATCCGCTGCTATCTGTTCCCTTAACTCTCTTAGTTTCGCCTCCCTTAATTCTTCTTCAGCCAAGGCATTTTTAGCGGCCTCCGCTTCCGGGGTCTCAGCCTCGTTGGTATCGGTTTTAACGGTTTCACGCTGCTCTGCTCTAATAGCCTGCAATTCAACACGAGCGTTAGATTCAATGCGAGAGGCCAATGAAGCCACGCGGCGATCTTGTGCTGACGGTGAAGCAGGTGCTAACGCTGCTGCCCGGACAACTCTGGCCTTTGCAATGGTGGCCTGGGGGTCTCCGGAAATTGCACCAACGTTAATACTGACCTCGCCTCCGGCCGCATAATTAACACCGTCAGGACCTCGTACATATTGTAGGGATGGACTGCCAGCATATTGCCCGCCGACAGCGGCATGCGCAGCCTCATGAACTCTTACTTCCCTATCCCGAGCCTTCAACTGGCTAATGATGAGTTTTTCTTCTTGCGTCTGAGCGGCGGCTAAGGATGCAGGTGGAGCTGACAACGCTCCGGCCTGGGGCGCTATTGGCCCTGCAAGCGGCCGTCGACTGGTCGTGTTTTCAGTTAAAGAAGCAGAAGTTTCTGACGCTTCAGCCTTAGCATCCGGTAACGTAAATGCCCTACTTTTAGCGTGCTCTGCATTTACTGCTTCTTTAACCGGCGGGATATCCGAGCGCACAGGATTACTCCCCTCCGGCTTAACCTCTCCTGCCAAAGGATCAATGGCTGCATACAACTGTACTGCAGAATTGATCAACATACGTCCTCACCTACACTTCAATATCGATTAAACTTCCGATAAGTCTGCCTTCGGTCTCAAGCACTTTTGCAGAAGCTTGTACCTGGACTTTAGCTCGCTGTAGATCCACCATCGATGATGTTAGATCGCCAGCAGCATCCTCAGACTCACTCACCTTCGCAATTTTGTCAGCCGCGCCAGCAGCAATATCTAATCCTTTATATATTCCCTCAAGTCCCGAGCCAGATATGGAGCCAATTGCCATAACAAGACCTCTCGTAATACTAAGGGCGACATTATCACCCACACGGAAAAATGGTTTTTTACACCGTTAGCACCAGTATAAATACATTGCAACAAATGTATACTTTTCAACCAGATCATTACGGTATTAATATTCGACTTTTTACCCTTAAGCCAATTAGGTGCCAGACTCAGCCTAATAACAACGACAGATCAAGATAAGAAGCACAATCGGCAGGGTCCTGGGCTTTTTTATAGGGAATATCTCCAATTAACGGAGCCGAAAGTTGCGATTGTAAGGTAGCGATGTTCTCTTCTAGATAGGACATATCAGGGTCTATCCGGTTTGCTACCCAGCCCGCTATGGATAGCCCATCAGCAAGTATTGCCTGTTGTGTTAACAACGCATGGTTAATACACCCTAACCGAATGCCTACCACTAAGATTACGGGTAGGCGCAAGGCAATCGCCAGGTCCGCTAAGGTCTCACGTTCGTTCAAAGGCACCCGCCAGCCGCCAGCTCCCTCAACCAAGACAACATCCGCTTGGTTGAGAAACGCCCCTCGGCATACCCCCTCTAATTGCGATACAGTAATTCGCCGCCCTTGTTCTGCGGCGACGATATGCGGTGCCGCAGCTTGCTCCAGGGCAACAGGATTTATTTGTTGGTAACTAATCGACTCTGTCATTGCGGCTTGCAGTTGCAACGCATCATCATTTCTTAGACCATCGGCTGTTTGCTGACAGCCTGCGGCAATGGGTTTAAGGGCTAACGTGCGATAACCTTCTTCTCTCAAGGCATGTAATAACGCGACACTCACGAAGGTTTTCCCCACGTCCGTGCAAGTACCCGTTACGAAAAAACGCTTCTTTGCCGACATCAGATCACTCACTCCGCTGATTGCTTTTGATTAATACCCCATAGATGACATTCCACGTAGCGGGTAACAAACCACGCTCATTTCGAAACTCGTCATAGGCAGCAACAAGGCGCTTTATAGTACCTTTGCCCGTCAACTGTTTTGCCCTGCCATCCGTCACGTTATGAGCCCCCATGGCTTTTAGTTCACAGGTTAAATATTGCAGTTTGTCATAGTGTTTCACATGCTGCCGTACCTTTAATGTCTCTATCACCAACGAAGAATTTATGATGTCGCGTTCAATTTCCTGAACACCACAGAACTGATTCACATGCGAATGATTGGGATCGGCTTTTTGCCAACTCGCTTTAAGCTCACGCAATGTGTCGGTGCCGGGCATGGAAAAAACAAAGACTCCGCCAGGTCTTAACACACGTGCAACCTCTTCGAATAACAACGATTTATTTGGACACCATTGAATAGCAAAATTACTCACTACAATATCTACTGTGCTTGCCTTTAATGGAATCGCCTCAGCATCAGCACATATATAATGTACTTTGCTATTACCTAATTCCTGTGCAGATCGATTTTGTTCATTGCCTGTCTGTTTCGCAACTTGCAACATGCCTTGCGCGATATCCAGCGCGTAGAAATCACCAACATCACGCCTAAGCTGACTCACAAGATAACCGGTACCGCAACCTATATCGAGCACATGCTCATCAGTAGACACTGACCTATATTCTTTCAGTAATTCTAATAATGCATCGCCTATGTTTCGCTGCAATCCCGTCACAGAATTATACGAACCTGCCGCCCCCCCGAATGATTTTGCTATGGCGCGCTTATCACTAGCAACATTATTTTTGCCATCAATCACTGCATATTCCGACGAATGATTAAGCAAATTTATGCTCCACAATAAAATCCATTATTGCGGCGATAAAAATCTCCGGCTCAGATAAAAAAGGCACATGGCTAGCACCTTTAATGACCGCCAACTGAGCATTCGATTGATAGGAGGTGATTTCCTGACTAATACCGACAGGTACCAGATTATCCTTCTCACCTAACACATGCAGTGTAGGCACCGCTATTTTTGCCAACCCATCTAACAAATCAATATCTCTAAACACGTCCAACCCACAGCGCAACGCCTTGATTGATGGGCGCCCATAAAAAAACATCGCTTCTTTTAAGAATCGAATATCTTGTTTGATGGTGATTGAGTCTTTGCATTGCAACGCCAAAAATCGAATCAGCGTTCCTTCCCAATCTTCTGACAACAACTCGCGAAAATGCGCTAACACTTTTGGGTCCAATGCCAATTGCCAACGTTCATCGGAAATAAACTTGGGGGTTGCCGCAACGGTAATCAGTCCTGTCACCCGTTGTGGAAAGTGAATGGCTGCATTCATCGCTATCATGCCTCCCAATGACCACCCCATCCAAATGGCATTCGCTGGAGCCACAGCCAGCACTTTCTCCGTCAAGTAATCAAGATCATACTCTCCACCAGGCACAGGGCTTCTGCCAAAACCGGGCAAATCAATCACCGTCACTTGGAAGCACTCTAACAACGCTGGGATAATATTATCCCACACCAGGCTATGCAGTCCCCAGCCATGAATCAAAACCATCTCAGGTGCCGATGCGCCTTCTGCAATACCGGTGCATCGATAGGTGTCATGATAAAGTGTTAACGCCATTGGTATTGCCTTATGTTCAATTGCATAATTTCTAGCATTCATTTCTAACTATTAAATTTACCCGCCTGCAAACTCGCAAACCCTTCTAACAATTGATCGACATTGTCATCTGAGTGCTCGGCACTTAAGGTAACCCGTAGTCGCGCCGTTCCTTTTGGTACCGTTGGCGGCCGTATTGCCGTAACCAACAAGCCTAATTGCTGCAATCGAAAACTCATATCAAGTGCCTGCTCAGGTTCACCAATAAGTACCGGTTGAATCGCCGTATCGGATGCCATCAAAGATAAGCCAATAGCGCTAGCCCCATCACGAAAACGTTTGATCAATTGCTGCAACCTGTCTTGTCGCCAACTTTCATCATCTAACACCCGTAAACTTTCTAATGTTGCTGCTGCGATGGCAGGTGGCATCGCGGTGGTATAAATATAGGTGCGTGCTTCTTGGATCAAATATTCAATGAGATCATCACTGCCCGCAATAAACGCACCGGCGGTACCCATGGCCTTACCTAATGTTGCCATTAATACCGGCACATCGTCCTGGGTTAAGCCTTGCGCATTTAATGTTCCAGCCCCCCCCGTACCCAACACACCAAATCCATGTGCATCATCGACCATCAACATAGCATTATATTTTTCGCAAACCGATGATATGTCGGTTAATGGCGCAACATCGCCATCCATACTAAACACCGCATCGGTGACCACCAATGCCGAAGAGCCTTCATCGGCAGACTGCAGTTTTTTTTCTAAGTTTGATACATCATTGTGAAAATAACGTTGGCATGTGGCTTTTGAGACAAAACCGCCATCTAATAATGACGCATGATTAAGTTTATCTTCAAAAACATAATCCCCCTTATCAACCAGTGCATTAATCACCCCCACGTTCGCCATGTAACCGGATGAAAATAACAATGCGCGATCTCGACCAGTCTTCTCCGCTAAGGCCTCTTCTAAGCGATGATGAACCTCACTATGACCAATCACTAAGTGCGCCGCGCCACTGCCTACTCCGTAGCGATCTGCCGCCTGTTTAAAGGCAGCAACAACCCTCGGATGATTGGCTAAGCCTAAGTAGTCATTACTACAAAAGCCAAGCAGCGATTTTCCATCCACCTCGATTAATGGCTGCTGCGGCGATGACAACAGTCGTCGCCTACGATACAAGCCCTGACTCTGCTTCGCTTGCAAATGCCGGGAGAGTATAATTTTTTTCATAAGGCATCCCCCATGACACAGATGAAAACAACACAAACCTGGAGTGCGCTGACTACAATGCAATCAGCTAGCCAGCCCACCTCCTAACGTCGATAAGTAAAAATTAGCCTGCGGTAGACGTTACAGACGCATCGGTATATAGATGTTTGGTTGCTTCATCTTTGATGGCCCCACGTAATACATCTTCATGGGTATCATCGGAGGCCGTTTGACCAATTTGTAGCGGGTGAATACCCAACCGATCAAACAATTCCATGTCCTTTGACGCCTCATTATTATCTGCAGTTAACAACTTTTCTCCATAAAAAATTGAATTAGCACCGGCCAAATAACACATGGCTTGCATCTGATCATTCATGCTCTCTCGGCCCGCAGACAAACGAACAAACGATTTTGGCATAATAATACGCGCTATTGCTATGGTTCGAATGAACTCAAACTCATCGACATCTTCGGCTTGAGCCAATGGGGTACCTTCTACTTTCACCAGCATATTGATGGGCACACTTTCAGGATGCGCGGGCAAATTAGCCAGTTGTTTCAACAGTCCAGCACGATCTTTTCTCGCCTCACCTAAACCCAAAATCCCACCACAACAGACTTTCATGCCGGCATCACGTACATTCGACAGGGTATCTAATCTATCCTGATAGGTTCGGGTAGTAATGATGGCATTATAATGCTCTGGGGACGTATCCAAATTGTGATTGTAATAATCAAGCCCGGCATCCGCCAGCTCTGTCGCTTGTTGCTTATCCAACATACCCAGGGTCATACAGGTTTCCAGACCTAACTCCTTTACCTGCTTGACCATTTCCACTACATACAACATGTCTTTTTCACGCGGAGAACGCCAAGCAGCGCCCATGCAAAAACGCGACGCGCCCTTCTCTTGGGCAGCTTTTGCCTCTTGCACAACTTTCTCGATCGCCATTAACTTTTCTTTTTCAAGCCCGGTATTATGATGTCCGCTTTGAGAACAATATTTGCAATCCTCCGGACAAGCACCGGTTTTAATACTTAACAGTGTACTAATCTGCACAGCATTCGGCTCATGGTACTGCCGATGCACCGTCTGCGCTCGGTACATTAGGTCACTAAATGGCAGCTCAAATAATGCTTCTAACTCTTTAAGGCTCCAGTCGTGTCGAATGTCCTGTGCTGGATTAATTGCCGTGGTCTGCTTCATGAGGATTCCTGCCAAGTTGCGTTTTTCTAATTTATTTTAAGGAGATGGTGTCTATCTAGCTGTGGAACATCTTCCATTAGGCAGCGCCTAATTTAAGTTTAATTCGGCACTGTGAATATCTCGTTTATCATACGTAAACAACTTTTGGTGTCAACCACACATAACAAAGACAGTTTACTAATGAACAATATAAACCCAATGAAATTTAGCCAAAATGCCAAAATGCTTCCTTTGCCAACTAAAAAGATCAGCTATTTCAGGAGCTTGCAGTCAATGCCTGATAGATTTACCTTGGAACACATCATTTTGTCAGCAATGTGCATTACCGCTGGCGGCTAATGGTGTTGAATTTTGTGGGCAATGCCTGAGCTACCCACCATTATTCAGCATGGCTCGAACGGCATTCTGCTATCAATTCCCCATTAATCGTCTCATCATGAACTTTAAAGACAAAAAAAACCCTGCCCTGGGCAAGTCCCTCAGTAGGTTATTGGGACGTAGCCTTTGTCACGACCTCAGCCTGCAACGGACACCACCCGAGCTACTTATCCCCGTTCCATCGCATCAACGCAGCCTTGATGCACGGGGTTATAATCCGGCGCAAGTAATCGCCACATCCTTATCAAAAATATTATCGATTCCCGTCAGGCACGACTTAATCATCAAACGCCAGCCTTCAGCCCAACAAAAGGAGCTCACTGCAGACGAGCGCCGTGTCAATCTTGAAAACGCCTTTGTCCTCACAGCAAACGGCAGCCAAGTAATCCCAAAACATTACCGCGTTGCCATCATCGATGATGTGATAACCACGGGTGCCACGGCAAATTCAATGACAAAAACATTACTCAAGGGCGGTATTCAGGAAGTCATTATCTGGGCAATTGCTAGGACCCCCTAATTTCTATGATATGATCTGGCATCCTAACATCACCCGATCCGTATTTTCCCGACCAACGATAAACCAAGAGCCTCTGCAATGCTTGAACCAGATTACGACAACCTTACTCCTGACATCGTAATTCAGGCCATCGAATCACTTGGTTACATTTCTGACGCCAGAGTGTTTGCACTCAATAGTTATGAGAATCGCGTATATAGTGTTGGCATCGATGAAAGCTCACCGTTGATAGCCAAGTTTTACCGACCGCTACGCTGGTCCGATGCACAAATTATCGAAGAGCATCAATTCACTCAGCGACTTGAAGATATTGATCTACCTATAATTCCACCATTGCAAGATCAAAACGGCAATACGTTACATCAATTTGAAGGTTATCGTTTTTCGATATTTCCACGCCAAGGTGGCCAAGCTCCTGAGCCGGATGATTTTGACCAAATCTATCGTTTAGGTCGACTCATCGGCCGCATTCATAAAGCGGGAGCTGATGAAGCCTTTTTACATCGCCCCACCCTATCAGTAGAGAGCTATGGTACAGAACCTGCCTTACTGCTGCTTGAACAAGGATTTATGCCCTCATACCTAACCAAAGAATTTGAAAGATTGATTCAACAGCTGTGTGACAAATGCGCCACAGCGTTTGCTCAAACAGACCAGTTGCGCTGGATAAAAACCCACGGCGACTGTCATGTTGGCAATATTCTATGGAACAGAGATAGTGGCCCGTGGTTCGTTGACTTTGATGATTGTCGAACCGCTCCCGCCATTCAAGATTTATGGATGTTACTGTCTGGCGAGAGAAACAATCAAAGCCAACAAATCAGCGAGATAATAGAAGGTTATCGAGAATTTCATGATTTTAATTTTGCGGAACTACGTCTTATAGAACCGCTACGGACACTGCGCATCATTCATTACGCGGGTTGGTTAGCAAAACGCTGGTCGGACCCCGCTTTTCCGCTGTGTTTCCCCTGGTTCAACACTGAAAGCTACTGGCAACAATTTATCGCTGAATTACAGGATCAACTTTTATTATTAGACCAGCCCTCCCTCGACATTTATTAGCACTGAATATAGCCGGGGGTTTTTCCACTTATTATTACGTTTTTTTGATATCCAATCTGGCAAAATCACTATTGATGGGCAAAACATTGCAGAGGTTACGCAAGATTCTTTGCGCACAAATATTGCGATGATTCCACAAGATCCAAGTTTATTTCATCGCTCCCTTATGG
>NVVG01000269.1 GCA_002402125.1 Moraxellaceae bacterium | reverse complement strand
CAAACAGCATATATGTAGAACTCTAATGAATAACGTCATCGGAGGCTAAAACCTTGGTAAAGCATGATTGTTAGTGTAGCAAAAATGATTCTAAAATCGGTAGAACATTTATCACAAAAGGCTATAGCAACCTACTCTATATCCAGGCCTCCCAGTTTCTAGGATAACCTGTATGGAGCATGTGCAGCTAATGGTGATGACCTCAAGGGTAGCATTGTTTCCGAAATGGTTTTGGTACTTCGTTAGGGTGATTGATTGCTTTCATAAAGAAGTTGCCGATATCGCTAGGTGACCTACTATATCTATATATCTTTGTATTTTTTGGTATTCCAGAAGTATGGCGAATAATCAACAACAAGAGCTATTACAAGCGGTTCAGTTTCTTAGGTTAACAATTCCTAGGATGAGCAACCTGGCTATCCCCATTACGCCTGAAAACTATACGGTTTGGTATGAGTATTCTAGCGGCGTAAATCTGGATTTGAATCGAGCTATTGATGATTTTTTGAATAATGGCGTCGAATTTACTCCCGAAGTTAACCGGGAGCTATATGATACCTATATCCCAGCTACACCAAATGGGAAGATAGCCGGGGTACAGGGAGAAACAGAACAGATTGTATTGGATCTTTTGAATGAAATTAAGAGCATGCATGAAGGGGCGCAGAAATTCACCGGCACCCTTGAGAGCAGCCAAGAAGAACTTAAGAATAATCCAAGCATATCCTCCGTCAGCCGTTTAATTGCTAATTTGATTGATGAAACAGATAGAGTTAAACGGGTTAACTCCAGTATGGAGCGCAAGCTGACTGCCATGAAGCAGGAAGTCAGCATTCTCAAGACCGATATGGAAACACTCAGTGTTAAATCCTTAACGGACCAACTAACAGGCATTGCGAACCGCCGTGCCTATAATGGCGCGATTGATCGATTCTTGGCGAATTTTAAGGAAAATCAGTGTGAATTTTCCTTGCTGATGATTGATATCGATCATTTCAAGCGTTTTAACGATACCTATGGGCACTCCGTTGGCGATATGGTGTTGTCATTTGTGGCTAAGAAATTGAAAAATGTCGTTAAAGGTACCGATTTTGTGGCGCGTTATGGTGGCGAGGAGTTTGTCGTCTTGCTGCCGGCTACCGATTATGAGGGTGCCAAAACTGTCGGTCAGATTCTGTGTGATAACGTAGCGCAGACTACGTTAACCTTGGATGAGGGTGATAAGAAGGTATTAGGTAATGTCACCATCTCAGTAGGTGTTGCGATGGTGACTAGTGAAGATGATGCAGCAAGTATTGTTGCCCGTGGAGATAGGGCACTTTATGCAGCAAAGGAGAAAGCGCGAAATTGTGTTGTCGGAGAGCGGGAACTACCGCTCTAAGTTTTATACTGTGCCTCCAAGCACTGTAAGAATTCTGTTAGTTTCTCTTCAGGTAAAAAGTTTATCCCCGCTGCACCCTTGCGACCGCCACCGGTTGGGAATTGGCTGGCTAGGGTGTCAGCATTGACCTTGTTGGTTAGCGGCGCACGAATGCTAACCAAATATCCTTTATTATCATTGTTTGTCTGTTCGGTGAGAACCGCATGAGCTCGGTTTGGGTGTTTGTTCGCGAGATCGTTGCCATATACGCCACCGACTCTTCGGGCCCAGCGTTGATTGGGCAATATAAAGGCCGCAGTGGTTGTGCTGTGTTGGACCGCTGTGGTGTTGCTGGCTTGCTCTAGGTCTGACGTATATCCTTCTTCTAGGGTAGTAAATGCCGGGTTGTTATCGGCTATAAAATCCAGTGGTGAAGTGTAGGCTAATAGGGTTTTAAAGAGTTCTGCCGGGTGAAAGAATAGATCCTCCAGCGAGCTGCCATAGCCGTTATAGTTAATAAAGGTACCGAGATTTTTTAACAGAGCGAGCTGTTTTGGTTCAATGGCATGGTCATTACCAAGGTTATTCGCGCGGTCAATAAGGTTGTCACCAAAAGCGGCGGTCAACGCCCATAGAAGATGCTTGTTTTCTAAGTATTCGTTGATAATCAGCCCGGTACACATCTCTGCGGATGGGTTGATATGTACTGACAGATTGGGGTGCTCTGGAATATCGCCGGCTTGGTGGTGGTCGGCGTAAAAAACGTTGGCACCAACGGCTAATGCGTTATCAAGTTCGAGGCGGTTTTTCAGCAGGGAGACGTCCAATATAGTCAGCTCGTCACCTTTTTCTATCGAAAGACCTCGCAAGAGATTGATATTTCGTTTAACCCCTGTGACCAGTGTAGATTCTTTGGGATTCTGTAGACGAAGTTGGAGGAGGGAGCAGATACCGTCGGCGTCGCCGTTAAATACATCATATATAGTCATGAATAAGGTCTTATGGTCTGAAAGATGGAACGATTGTAACTATCTATGCGGCAGAAGAATAGCAATAAGCTGTTGCACTCACATCTATGCATTCGCACGCTCCTGCGTGGGAATGCATACCAACCCAATCTAATAGACAATACGTTGTCGCACTCACTTAGCACCCATCAACGCAATCGCATTATCCAACATGCGATTTGAAAAGCCCCATTCGTTATCATACCAGGCGATAACCTTCACCAAGTTGTCATTAACATGAGTTTGCGTACAGTCAAAAATAGCGCTGGCCGCGGTATGATTAAAATCGATCGACACCAGTGGATCTTGATTTATTTCCAAAATCCCCCCCTTGGATCGTGTAGCGGCTTTCATCATCACCTCATTGATCTCACCGACACTCGTCTTGCGTACAGCGGTAAAGGTAAAATCGATGACGGAAACATTCACTATCGGTACCCGCATAGCCATGCCATCCAATTTCCCCGCCAGCTCAGGCAAGACCAGACCAACCGCCGCCGCCGCGCCCGTTTTTGTCGGAATCATCGACTGCGTCGCAGAGCGAGCACGGCGTACATCGGAGTGATACACATCCGTTAATGCTTGATCATTGGTGATGGAATGAATGGTGGTCATTAACCCTTGTTTGATCCCGATAGCATCGTGTATCGGTTTCGCTACGGGAGCAAGGCAGTTGGTAGTGCAAGAGGCGCTAGAGATGATGGTATGTTTCGCGGTTAGAATCTCGTCGTTAACCCCGTACACGATGGTGGCATCCGCACCTTCTGATGGAGCAGAAATAATAACTTTTTTGGCCCCCGCAGCTAAATGGGCGGCAGCATCATCTCGCTTTGTGAATAACCCGGTGCATTCAAAGACTAAGTCGATGTCTAGTTTGTCCCACGGGAGATTGGCCGGGTTTTTTTCACAAAGGTAGGCGACATCGTCATTATTGATCGAGATCATGTCGTCATGGAAATTGGCGGTGCCGTTGAAACGGCCATGAACGGTATCAAAACGTAAAAGGTGGGTGTTAATGTCGCCTTTACCTAAATCGTTGATAGCGACAACTTGTAACCTGTCCCTGTATCCATTTTCATAAAGCGCACGCAGAGTATTTCTTCCAATACGGCCGAAACCGTTGATTGCAATACGGATAGGCATAGGCAAATCTCCAAATAAGGCATTCTCTTGTCGCCATGTCCATAGCAAAGAATGCGAAACCGACAGCGTTAAGGTTCTTAAGCCAGTGCGACCTCAGGGTTGCTCCGGCTTACCCTAAAACGATTAATAAATAGGGATCTTTTAATAATTCCAGACAAAGAGCCATCCCGCAAAGAATGATATTGTATAAGCAGGCTCGAAAACCATGTTACTGGCTATAAATGGGTTGTGATTGGTTATATATGGCGCAAATCGATTCGGCTAATTGACATAAATCCATTAATTAAGAGTCAGAAGTCAGGCAACAGATATTATTGCCAAAGAGACAAATTATAGCGTTGGACAATGCTGTTGCAGCCACCTAATATCGGTCGCTTGACCTTGATAAAAAGGCCATTAACTAACCCCTATTAGGCGCTATGTTTTTTTCGGATAATCATACCCAGTTCTTCAAGCCGCTCACCAGTAAATACAGAGAAGTACTTATTGAGTGTTTGCGTCTGTTTTATCTACGTCTGTACAGTACTTTGGCCGATTATGGCCATGCTGTCGATCGAAACCAGTTGTTGGACACTTTCCAAGAGGCGATTACTCGAGCCCCCGTTCTAGATGGCGATGGTGATGACGATGAAGGCATCAGCCGATTTAGAAATGAGCGAGAATTGGCGGTATGGATTCTTAATACCCTTATCGATTATGGCTGGCTAGAGCGGCAAATGGATGAGGCAACCCTAAAAAGCACCTTCGGCTTTACTCGCCAAGGGCGTATATTTACCCAACCCTTTATTGATATCGACACATCCCGCATCCGTACCCGCCACAGAAATACCCGCAATACCCGCAACGCATTACAGGCCTTTTTGAATATGGCGGATGTCAATGACCTGTTGGATGCCTATGAGTACTCGGAACGAATTATTAGCGATTTTACTGATGTGATCGCGGAGTTGGATGAGCGCAAACGCCTGCTTGTGCAAGAAGTTGAAGCACATGTATCGGTTGAAAAAGCCAGTGATGAATTTTTCGATTTCATGGAAAAGCGCTTTCAACCCGATATTGCCGTGCGATTGTCTGCCGATAGTGTGGAAAAACACCGAGAGGAAATTGCCAATACTATTGGTAAAATACGCAGAAAACGTAAAGAATTTAAGGCCGATGCAGAACGAAAATTGCGTCAGATATTACCTGTAGGTATTGTGCCGTCTAACCAATCGTACTTGTATTTTGTGTTAGATATTATTGAAAGCCGACTAAAAAATGCCTGTGATATCATGTTGCCATCGCTGCGCAGGGCGCTACAAAGTTTTACCCAGCGCGCCGATATCATTATTCGACAGATGAGTTTTCTTAGTCAGCAGAAGAATGATGATTTAGTGACAATGTGTAATGCGATGACGCAGCTACCAGAGCACGAGCAAGATGCCTGGTTAAATTCTGCAGCGGTCTTAATGGAGACGGTCAGTGCGGGTTTTGTTGATCCGTTACATATTAAATTGAGTGAAAAACGAGTCGAGCGGGTAGTCAATACTTCCGTGATAGAGCCAGAAGACTTGAGCAAAGACGCGCGTAAACAACTGTATGTCCAACAGGTCGTCGATAAAGCGTTTTCTATCAATGACAAAGAAATTCGACGTTATTTGATTGATTCCTTGGGCAAAGGAAAACGAGTTAGTACCCGTCATCTGCCTATCATCACCGCAGATGATTTGTTAAGTGCCGTACATGCTATCGAAGTAGGTAGTATTAATAACTTAAACAGTGAGTATTTGTTTCGTGTGGAAGGCCCAGTCGCTGTGATTGAACATGGTGATGAAGGTTACATAAGCAAGTCCGATGAATATTATATTGAATTGATTGAACGAGGTTGATATCAGTGTTGAAGTCAATTGATCAGCAGTTGGAAAAAAATGGGATTACTACCCATGAATTTAGCGAGTTACTCATTCGGTTGATGGACTACGGTGTGTTGTGTCGTGACGAAAGTCAAAAAGAGCAATTGCTGTATGATCGCTATTTACGTTTGGAAATTCTTGTTAATGATTATTTGAGCATGCTTCACATTCGAGTGCAGCATGATACGCGTTTTCAATTTATTAGGCTTTACCCCCCAGGTAGTGAAGTGCCTGGCATGGTGGATGAAAACGACCCTCCGTTTAAAGCTGGCCTACGTTCACGGCTAAATAAAAACGAGGTGGAGTTAGTGCTGGTATTACGCAGCCAGTACGAAAAAGCCTTAAGGGAAGGCCAGGTAGATGAGAATGGCTGCGCCACAATTTCCTTAGAAGCGTTAAATATTGCCCTAAAAAACCTGTTGAAGAAAAGTTTACCGGTCAATGTTACTCAGCGTAAAGATCTTTTCAGAAGCCTTAAACAGCTGCGGCTAATTCAATATCGCAAAGAAGAAGATATTGAAAGTGGGGAGGCTTGGGTTAGGGTGAGACCGATGATTGTGAGTTATGTGAGTGATCAGGTGCTGGATGCTCTGCAGCCATTGACCAATACCAAGGATACAGAATCCACCTCAGAGGGGGCGGTAGACGATGCCGAGGCAGCAAGAGAAGAGCAGAGTGGGCCTTCAATATTTGAGGCAGAAACCGCGAGTTAACCTCCTTAACTCCCCATAACACCAAGAGCAAATTGCACTATGTTTCTTAAGAAGTTTATTTATGTGAATTGGGGCGGAATACCCAATCAAGAATTTGAGTTTGGCCCGGTAAACTTATTGTCGGGTGGCAATGGCTCGGGAAAAACCACCGCTGCTGACGCCATACAAACCATTATGACGGCAGCCCACGATACGCTGTTTTCCTACAATCCAGGGCAAGAAGAAACAACCCAGCGCGGACGTGGCGGTAAGCAAACTCGGACCCTGGAATCATACGTGCTGGGCTGTGATGATGGTAGTTATGCGCGCCCGTGGGTAACCGATGGTTATATTGCGGCAGTGTTTCATCCTACCGAAGGGGAAAGTTCTGAGCCATTTACCGCCATTATTGCCAATCGCGCATTTCTAGAAACCGTGGGCAGTCAACGCCAGGCCAAGTTAGATGTCACCCAGTTTTTTATTGTTACCAATACGCAATTAACCATCGATCACTTTGTCCGTAGTTACGATGACGGCAAACATGTCGTGCCAATTACCGAAATTAACGCGTTGCTAGCTAAGCAAATAGGCAAGCGTCAGGTTGAGAAGTACGATACCAAAAAATCCTACTTGGCCCGTCTCTATGGCGTGTTAAGGGGCATGGATGGTCGCGTAACGGACCGTGAGGCGATGAGCGCTGCTAAAGCCTTCTCTGGTTTTATGGCCTATAAGCCCAATAAGAAAGGCATACATTCTTTTGTTGCCAATGAAGTGCTAGAGAAAAAAGATCTGGGCGAAGCCATACGTTCGGTTTCTGGTTTAATGAAAAATGTCCATGCTATGGAAGATGATGCGCGTAAGTTAAAAGAAAGCATCGATATTCTTGCGCATGCGCAGATGCAGGGTCAGATCTATGTGGAACGTTGGATCGAGTGGCAAGAGCAATGCTACGTCTATGCCAAGGCGAGTTATCTGGATGAACAAAAGCTCTATCTAGATGAGAAGCAAAAACAATCAAACTTGAAGAACGATCTGGCTGAAAGCGAGCGAGAGATCTCGGTAAACGATGGTCGATTACGCGATATTCAGCAGATTGTTGATGAGCTCAATGCCAAGCGTTTAGGAGTGCCGGCGCTACGTGATAAAGATCACTATGAGCAGGCGGTAGTAGAGAATGGTAAACGCCTACAACAACTTCAGGGCCCAGTATATGCGCAAGATTCTCAGCTACGGGCCAACGCACAGGCCTCTGATTTTGTATTGCGCCAACTTGCGCAATCATCCCTGGTGTTGGATGTGCTCGGGTTTGGGCAGAAGTCAGTTAAAAAACTATTAAAAACCGTATCCGGTAGCAAAGAACAAGCGTTGCCTGACATGTCCTATTTGTTTAATGAAGATTGGGTGGACGGTGCTCAATCAGAAAAGCTGTTGGATGACGTGATCAAACTACAACAACAACATGTGCAGCTGGTTAATGTTTTAAGCGGTAGGGAAGACCGCGAAGGCGGGGTTAGCCTGAGAGATGGTGTTGCTAACTTACGAGAACGTCAAAATAGCCAAAAAGTCCAACTAGCCAAACAAGGTGAGAAGAAACAAAGTGAAATTGATGCCTTAGAAACGCAACAGGTGAGTTATCCGCCTTATGTATCTGTGGCGTTGCAGGCTATTCGCAAGCAGTGTCCCGCCGCCGATGCCCGCGTGTTATGTGACTACGTTGAGGTAAGTGACGCTGACTGGCAGTCATCCATCGAAGGTTATATTGGAGGGGCGCGTTTTTCTATTATTGTTGAGCAAGAATATGAAGCACAGGCAATATCCCTGGTGCGTTCGCTAGGTGGTCGTAATAATAGGGCGCGAGTCATTCAGGGTGAAAAGGCACAGCGAGATTATCAAAAGTTACGCCAAAATCTTCCTAAAAACTCGATTCTTCATGTGATGAATTTCTCCCATAAGACCGCCGAATATTACTTGGCTGCTAGCTACGGTAGCGTTGAACGGGTAGAGGATGCACAAGCATTACGTTCTACTCGTCGCGGTGTTACACGAGATGGCATGGGCTCTGGGTCGTATAGCATGTATCGCTGCGATGTGGGGGATAGTGAGCTGGTGTTTGGACAGGGCGCTCGCGAACGAGCCTTGCTGGCAAAACGCAACGAATTTGACGAGATTCTACAGCAGACGCAACAAGCCAACGATACGGTGAATGAAACTAGCCTGTTGCTGGATGCGTTGGACAGAATTAAGTACGTACAAATTGGCGACTTGGTACAAACCTCGGTCGAATCGCAGCGGGCTTTAACATCAGCCCAGGAAAAATTGCAGCAGCTGGATCTGACCGAATTTGATGACCTGGAAGACGAGCTGCAACAAGCCGAAGCAAAACGACTCGAGCTAAACGCATTACAGAAGAAAACCATCAGACAAAGCGGGGCGTTGCAAACCAAGCTGGAAACGGTTGAACGTAATATTATTCAGGTGGCGGATCGTAAAGAAGAGGCGCTAACAGTAGCGGATGAAAAAGAGCAAGTACTGCAGAAAATATCACCCATATGGCCAGAGTACCAATTGCAAGAACGTTTGGCCCATGCGGATCAGTCTGCAGTAACCATTAACCGAGAACACCTGGTTAACTTGTTACAAGAATATGAAAATGATTTGCGTAAATTGATCGGCCATGTAGATGTGGCTATTCGAGAGCACAATACCCGCTGCCAACCCAATGACGGCATTATGTTTCAGCGGGATTTTGATAATGATATTACCCGTAAGATGTTTACTAGAATATGTCAGTTGCAAAAGGAATTGGATAACATCCATAACCGCCTCAAGAATAATGTGTTAGTGGAAAGGCATGATAAGTTGATTGAGCTGAAGGTGGCTTTTAATACCGCGTTTGTAACAAACCTATGCCACTCCATCTATCAGGCGATTAATGACGGTATTCGTGTATTAGATGAGTTAAATGACGAGTTACAAAATCACCGTTTCGGCGCAGATCAAGAAACGTATCGTTTTGGTAGTGAATGGGTGCCTGAATTTAAAGAGTATTGGGGTTTCTTCAAAGAGATCATCGATCAGCCCCAATTAGGTGATGGTGTTAGCTTAAATGAAATTGAATTGACCTCTCGCAGCGTCAAAGTTTGCGATAGCATGATGAGCATGTTACTCGATGACGATGAGCAAAAAGCCATGCGAGAATTAGAGCGGATATCGGACTATCGTAATTATCGCAATTATGAAATCTATAAAAAACCAAAAGATAAAGCAGATATCCCACTTAGTCAGTATGGTACTGGTAGCGGCGGGCAATCAGAAACACCGTTCTATATTATTCGCTCGGCAGCCGTCACCTCCGCCTTTCGATTTAAAGAAGGAAATAGTCATCTTCGCATGGTGTTGGTGGACGAAGCCTTCTCCAGGATGGATGAGAGTCGATCAAAAGAAGTGATCAATTATCTGACCAAACAATTAGGATTGCAGTTGGTGTTTATCATGCCGTCGAGTAAATCGGGACCGTTTTTGGAGTTGGTCAATAACCAATTTGTATTTGCTAAATGTCCATCGCTAGCGACAGAAGGTGAGTTGAAAACCCAGGTTTATGTTGATCGTCAGCAGTTTAATCAAGACAAGGTGCAAGCCCTGTGGGATAACCATAAAGTATCGATCCACCAGCAAGCTACGCTGGACTTTATGGAGGAGTTTGCGGAGTAGATAAGAGTATGATGATAGCAGTAATGGGTAGGTCTTAGAAAAAAAGGCTAGATAACATGTTATCTAGCCTTTTTTTAGGTTGATACTGGGTTTATAGCAACTTGGTTTCTTCGCCCTCGCTCCTAGCAATAACCACAGCACCACAAGAGTCGCTGAATATATTGACCGCGGTTCGGCACATATCCAGAATGCGATCTGTTACTAGTAATAGTCCAATGCCTTCGGCAGGCAAACCAATGGTTCCCAAGATAACCGAGATAGCCACAAGGCTAGCGGAAGGGATACCGGCAACGCCAATAGAGGTTAATAAAACACTCTCTACTATGAACTGCCAAACCAGTTGGGTCGTCGATGCACCAAAGGCTTTTCTAACCCCTATTTCTGAAGACCGTTCCATTATTCGGCTTATATTCAAATTAATCATGTTGAT
>NVVG01000268.1 GCA_002402125.1 Moraxellaceae bacterium | reverse complement strand
GTCTTCGGTGTTGCCTTCTGTGTTGTCTGAAGTTGAGTTTTCTGGGCAGCCAGTAAGTATTAATAGGGCGGCGCAAGCGCCAAGTAGTTTTAAGAAATCCATTTTAAGTTCAACTCCATTTGTTGATAAAAGGTCAGTGATCCAAAAAGCGACAGCCCCATTAAATAGTGGGACCTATGTTCAATGACGGTGTGGCTACGTTCGCACTAGCTCCATTTGGATGCGATACTTTTCAATAAGCGGGTTTGCGTACATGGCAATAATGTAAGACTGAAGTCGCAGCGGGTACTGCTGAATTCTTTGGGTGAATTCGGCGGCTTGCTCGCTAAATTCAATGGTGTTTTTGCTGCGCCATTTTTGCAATGCTTGTTGAGCAATTTCTTGAATCTGCTTTAAATTCTCATTTTGTAAACCATTGAGAATTACGGTTTTAAGGTCTAGTTGTTCAAACGCAATAAGGTTGGAGGCATGCAAACGATAGTTGCTAATCACTTGTTGGTCGATAAGCTCGGCTACAGTTTCAGCGGAGTCAAATTCACCTTGGATTTGAGTGCCAAAGCTAACATGGACTTGGCCTTTTTGTTTTGATATGCCATCGATGACGCTTTGCACATCTTCACCTTCGGCTTTTTTATATTCCCCGGTTTTTTCCTTGCACTGTAATTCTTTCGCTTTCGCAATATCACAAGGATCAAATTCATAAGAGATGGATACGGGTATAATGTTGAGTTTGTTGATGGCTTCAGAGAAACTTATTTTTTGTTTTCTGCCGAAGATAGCCAGCATCTTGATGATGGCCGGATCGGTTTTATCAACGCCGTTTTTAGCGCGGCCTTCTCGTTGAGCAATCCAAATAGAGGTGCTTTGTTCTACTTGTTGCTGAATGTAGGTCGATAAATTGGTAAATGCCCTGGCTTTGTTTTTGATGCCTTGAACAGATCGTTGTACGGTGAAGCTTTTGTTGAGCCTCATAAGATCAGAAACCAGAGGGTTCGAGAGTAGATTATCTCCCATGGCAATTTCTACCGAGTCTCTGCCGGAAGTATGTAATGCGAGATTGACAAAGGCAGGGTCCATCGCGATATCACGATGGTTGCTAATAAACGTGTAATTCTTGTTGCGGTCGAGATTCTCAAGCCCGCTAGTGGTAAATTCAGATGTAGTATTCTTAACGCTGGAGATAAGGTATTTTGCCATGACCATTTGGAAATCATGGATGGAATTAACCGATCTTAGTTCGAACTTAATGCGCCATTTTACCAGTAGGGAAAGAGGGGCTTCGGCCCAGGGTGATATGTTTGGAAATTTGTGGTGTAGCGCAGTATGTATTAACGCTCCCTCACGTAGTAATCTCTCAATTACATCACGTACTTCGTGATCTCTATAGGGGCGGATATCGTCAAAATCGGTCATTTTGCTCCGGCGTCATACGCGCGTTTAAACAGGATACATCTAGGGTGCTAGTGTTCCATTAAACAGCAGTTTCGTCTATATATTGCTGCTAGTAAATGTAATGAATTGTAAGCGTAAAATCAGTGATGGATGAGCGTTTACCCGCTTATATTAGCGGGTTTAGCCAGGATTGTTTGGGTTTCAATCGAAATGAATTAAAAATCATGAAAATAGCAATAAAAACAGTCGGTTACGTATAGTGAATGGCTAGCCAGATTGTAGTGTTGGAGGCATCGGTCCACTCAACGCGGTGTTTTGTGTGGGCGGGGATGTTAATGTAGTCCCCCGGTAGGAGTTGCACTGTATTATCGGTTAGATTGGTTTTGTTGGAAGTATCGGTTTTATAGCTAGAATCAAAGCCATCGGCGTCGGCAAAGCGTATAGCTGCTTTGCCTTGCAGTAAAATGACCCACTCGTGATCATCTTGATCATACCAGGTGTTATCTTGGCTGCTGTGCCCAAGCGACACAATTCGCTCAATGCGAAGGTTGTTACCTTGAACAAGGGTTTCAAAGACCTCTGAGGAGAGGTCTTTGGGTAGATGTGAAAACAAATTGTTGGTAGGCATGGCTAGTCTCGGTTTTACTATACATAACAATATCGCACGAATTGAAACGACAGAACCTACAACAGATTAACTTGTCGGCGCAAGCGACTTTGGGTTGGACTTAGAGCTGTGGCTAGTTTTGTTACTTGCTGTTGTGTTGTGTTGTGTCGTGTCGCCAGCAGAATTCCCTCCCGCATTAATTGCGCTGTTGATAGCAGATAAGCATGCCCGTAGCGCCGCGCCCAACGTGTCTGTTGCAATAGCAACACCGAAAGCATTTTCGCCATTGACCTTTAGCGACACATAAGCGGCGGCTTGCGCATTACTTTTCGTGTCCAGCCCATCTTGATGGATGGCATGTTCCTTATAGTCTTGTATTTCAATGACCTGTCCACATTGATCGCTCATTGCAGAAATGAGCGCATGTAATGGCCCGTCACTTTTACCGCTAAGATTGAACGTTTGATTGTCGCACGTCACCGTTGCGGTTAAGCCCTGTTGGTCATCCCAGCTATATCGTTCTAACGCCCAAGGTTGAGCCGGAGCAAAGGTGCCAAAAAACAAGGAGTGCAGTGTTTTTGTATCCAGCACACCCCGATGATTTTCGGTCGCCTGTTGAACCACAGGGCTAAAGGCTAATTGCATCCAGCGCGGCATCTGCAAGCCATATTCATTTTGTAAAATGAAGGCAGCCCCACCTTTACCAGACTGGCTGTTAACCCGAATAATTTCCTGATAACTGCGGCCTAGATCTTTAGGGTCGATAGGAAGGTAAGCCACGTTCCAAGCGTCTGCCGACTCTCTTTGTTGTAGGCATTTATTGATAGCATCTTGGTGGCTACCGGAAAATGCGGTAAACACCAATTCTCCCGCCCAAGGGTGTCGAGGATGAACCGGTAATTGGGTGCAGTCTTTCACCGTTCGAATAATTTCATCCATATTGGCCAAATACAATTCTGGATCAATGCCCTGTGTGTAAAGGTTCATCGCCATGGTGATAATGTCCATATTGCCCGTGCGTTCACCATTGCCTAACAAGGTACCTTCAACTCGGTCAGCCCCTGCCATAATAGCCAATTCAGCTGCAGCGACAGCACAGCCACGATCGTTGTGGGTATGTACGCTAATATCTATCCATTCTCGATAATCAATACGTTCATGCATAAACTCTATTTGATCGGCGTAGACGTTGGGAGTTGTGCACTCGACGGTTGATGGCAAGTTGATGATGGCCCGTTGCGATGGATTTGGTTTCCATACATCCAATACCGCGTTACATATCTCAAGTGCAAATTCTGGTTCCGTGGCGCTAAAGCTTTCTGGGGAGTATTCAAACCTCCATTGCGTCTCGGAGTATTTCTTTGATGTGTCCTTTAGCATGGTCGCGCCGGCAATCGCGATATCTTTGATGCCTTTCTTATCCAAGCCAAAAACTTGCTCACGCTGCACGGGTGAGGTCGAATTGTACACGTGCACCACGGCCTTTTTAGTGCCGCGCAACGCTTCAAAGGTTCTTTCCACTAAGGTTTCGCGCGCTTGGGTTAGTGCCTGAATGCAAACGTCGCTAGGGATAAGGTCATCTTCAATAATCTTGCGAACAAAATCGAAGTCCGGCTGACTGGCGGCTGGAAAACCCACTTCAATTTCCTTAAAGCCACATTTGACTAGCAACAAAAATAGATCGATTTTCTGATCCACATTCATCGGTTCGATTAACGCCTGGTTGCCATCTCGTAGGTCAACTGCACACCACTTAGGTGCTTGGGTTATTTGCTGGTTTGGCCATTTCCGGTCGGGTTTTTGAATAGGGTGGAATGGTTTATATTTTTGATGATTGAAAGTCATAACGCTGCGCCTGCTATATAAGGGTTAAAAATTGGCTGTAGAAATAATAAAGCCACCGGCAATGCCGATGGCTAAGCAAGTTGTTGCGTTAGTCGTTTCATAATGTTCCCTATTGTTTATTCAATTGTTGTAGTCAGCACGCTCTCCAACCTGAGGTAAAGTTTCGATAAAACCCTGCAGAACCAAAGTACCTTGTGGGTCATGTTCTAGCTCCCGATTAGCTTGTGGCCAAATCGTTAGCTTGTGTTCTGCTTAACCAGTAATAGAAGTATAGGAGGCTTTGGCGGGTGATTGGTTGCAAATGTGCTGCTAATTAGGCAGTATATTAGTGTTGTGTGCCAATATTAAGCTAATTATTGGATGATTATGCCAATAAAGTAAGGTTGTGTGATTTTTGAGGGGTATGATGGTGGATTTGGACCGAACAGATAAGCGAATTCTTGCGGAAATGCAGCGTGATGGCAGGCTCAGTAACCTTGAGTTAGCAGACTTGGTGGGGCTTTCTCCCTCACCCTGTTCGCGACGGGTTAAACACCTGGAAGAAGCAGGATATATAGATCGCCATGTGACAATACTAAGCCAAGAAAAACTCGGTCTAACGCTGACCGCCTTGCTGTTTATCAGCATGGATCGCCACACCCCGGATCGGTTCGAACGTTTTGAAAAAGAAGTGCGTGCCTACCCCGAAGTGCTCGAATGCGCGTTAATAACCGGGCAATCATCGGACTACATGCTAAAAGTCGTGGTGCGCGACATGGACGCCTATCAGGAGTTTTTGCTAGGAAGGCTAACAAGAATCGAAGGGGTAACTGGCGTCCATTCCAGTTTTGTATTACGCAGAATAATCGAAAATACCGAGTTGCCCCTTGGCCATTTATACTAGTCATTTATCCTAATTATTTGTCATAGCCACTTGTTATGGTGGCCATAGATTAGAAAACGATTACCGAGCGAATGCTTTTGCCTTCATGCATATAATCAAAGGCGGTATTAATCTCATCGAGAGGCAAGGAGAAGGTAACCATTTCGTCGATCTTGATCTCACCTCGCATATACTGCTCAACATAATCAGGTAATTGCGAACGACCCTTTACGCCTCCAAATGCAGTGCCACGCCAAACGCGGCCTGTCACTAGCTGGAAAGGGCGGGTAGAAATTTCTTGACCCGCGCCAGCAACACCAATGATGATGGATTCCCCCCAGCCCTTATGGCAGCACTCCAATGCCGAACGCATGGTGTTGGTATTGCCAATACACTCGAAGGAGAAATCCACGCCGCCGTCAGTAAGATCAACAATCACGTCCTGGATAGGTGCATCGTAGTTTTTGGGGTTGATAGTGTCAGTCGCACCAAGCTGCATCGCCATTTCAAATTTATCTTCATTGATATCGATGGCAATAATACGGCTGGCCTTCGCTAACACCGCGCCTTGGATAGCACTGAGGCCAATACCACCAAGACCAAACACCGCAACCGTATCACCAGGCTGAACTTTAGCGGTGTTTAATACCGCGCCAATGCCGGTAGTGATGCCACACCCCAATAAACAAACTTTATCCAATGGTGCCGCTTTATTGATTTTTGCCAACGCAATTTCTGGCAACACGGTGTACTCAGAAAAAGTCGAAGTCCCCATATAATGAAACAGTTTTTTTCCACCAATAGAAAACCGGCTACTACCATCAGGCATTAACCCTTGGCCTTGAGTCGCTCGAATCGCCTGACAAAGATTGGTCTTGCCCGACAAACAAAATTTACAGCGACCACATTCCGGAGTGTAGAGAGGAATAACGTGGTCGCCCACGGCAACGCTGGTAACCCCCGCGCCAATTTCCTCAACGACCCCAGCGCCTTCATGTCCAAGTACTGCCGGAAAAATCCCCTCTGGATCATCGCCGCTTAAGGTAAAAGCGTCCGTATGGCAGACACCAGTCGCAACGATACGAACGAGAACCTCACCTTCTCGTGGACCTTCAACATCAATTTCTTCTATCGATAATGGTTTGCCCGCTTCCCAGGCAATTGCAGCGCGTGACTTCATCAGGGGGTTCCTTTTGAGAAGTGTATAAGTAAATAGTCGTTATTCGGAAGATCTTGGAAATTGGCGATAAGCGATGTATTAGTAATGTTATTTCAGAAATATCTGAGGCATGGAAGCCGAAGTTACGCGTACAGGGACGTATTTATAGCGTTTTCTGAAATAACATTACTAATACAGCGCGTGTTACCGTTTCGAAGCGACAGTATAGCAATCCGCGCTGCAGGTGGCAGGGCTTTGCTTATTTTTTTATGCCCGTCACAATATTCTGTGCACCTTTGACTAATGATTCGGCATCTATAGGGTCGGGAACCAAAACACCACGCTGAACCGCCGGTCGCTCATTGATCAAATCTAACCAACGTTGCAGGTTTGGCAAATCGTCAATTTCAACACCCGACCAAGCATAGGTTTTTGCCCAGGCCCAGTTAGCCATGTCAGCAATACTGTAATCACCTGCGAGGTATTCATTATTTTTAAGTTGATCATCAAGCACGCTCAATAATCGTTTTGACTCAGTTTGGTAACGATCGATAGCTGCCGGAATTTTTTCAGGGAAATAACGAAAAAACACATTGGCCTGACCCATCATGGGGCCCACGCCTCCAATCTGAAACATCAACCATTGAATAACCACAGATCGCTGCTTAGTTTCGCTGGGCAGAAATAACCCGGTTTTTTCTGCCAGGTACAATAAAATAGCCCCAGACTCAAAGATAGCAAAATCATCGTTATCGGTATCAACAATGGCCGGTATACGGCCATTGGGATTAATGGCGAGGAATTCAGGTGTTTTCTGATCCCCTTCCATAAGGTTGATGAGTACCGTTTTATAGTCGAGTTTCATTTCTTCTAGTGCAATGGACGCCTTCCAGCCATTGGGGGTGGGGGCGGTATATAGTTCAATCATAACTTATGCCTTTGCGCTAGGACGTTGCGATACAAGATCATACCAGCGTTGTACATGAGGGTGCTTTTCATTTAGCCGGATGTCTATCACGCGGCCAAAATCCAACGCAGACAGCATGGTAATATCGGCAACGCTAAAGCTCTCCCCCGCAAGATAGGTGTTGCTAGAGAGGTGCTGATTGATCAATTTCAGATAACCGTAGGCAGATTTTACGCAGTCTTCACCCCAGGTTTGGTTAGGTGTCATGCGATCTTTAAAATAACCAGAGCAGTGCTGAAAAGCCATGCCGGTAGGCATCAGCAATCCAAACTCGGCGCGACGCTGCCACATTTCGATGTTCGCACGCTCAAGGGCAGAGGTGCCAAATAGCGCAGGTTCTGGCTGGATTTCTTCAAAGTAACGACAGATAGCAACAGATTCCGATATCACGGTGCCATCTTCAAGCTCCAATACGGGTATTTTAGCAAAAGGGTTTTTAGCGCGAAACTCCTCGGTCAGGTTGTCACCTTTTTGTAATTCCAATTGAATGTAATCAACATCGATATTTTTCTCGGCTAAAAATATCCTCAAACGGCGCGCATTGGGCGCTGTTTTGGTTTCATAAACTTTCATCTAAAACTCCTAATCAGAATGACTGTTCAGATATAATATGGATAACGGAACGATCGGTCAAATACTATTTTTTTGTGGTACACTAATTAGACGAGTAGAAGCCGGTTGCTTAGGGTCCGTTTGCTAGGCATGGTTTAAAAGGTATGGTTTAAAAGGTATGGTTTAAAAGGTTTGGCCTAAAGGTACGGTCTAAAGGTTTAAAAAATTGAGTGTGAATAGCAGTTATGGCAAGAACCAAAGCATTTGATCCAGAAGAAAAGCTCACCTTAGCGATGATGCAGTTTTGGCATCATGGTTATGATGGCACCTCTATTCAGGGTTTGGTTGATACCATGGGTATCAACCGCTTTAGTATTTATAATACCTTTGGCGATAAAGATGCCTTGTTTTTTAAGTCCCTACAGCATTATTCAGTGGTTGTGTTTGATCCGTTATTGTTACCTTTGCAGTCAGATGCGCCTGGGTTGGAACGAATCCAGGCCTATTTCCTGCATTTTGTCGATAAGCTAACCCGAGTAAAAATCAAAGCCGGTTGCTTCTTACAAAACGCCGTGCAAGAAGCGGCAGTGACTAATCCCGAGGTACGTCCTTATGTCGCCTCGCTATTTGATCGCTTGCGTAAGGGGTTTTATGCAGCGTTGAATGACGCTCACAATGCCAATGAATTGGCTCGACTGGAGGATATAGAAGGCGGGACAGAATTTTTACTGATGCAGGTACAGGCGCTGCTCGCGTTACACCGCCAGGAATCTACTCGAACGCTTAAATCCAATGTGAATTTCTTGTTGGCTGAAGTGCAGTCATGGTGATTTACAAAGTAAATAAGGTGGCCACTATATCTTCCTGTTGGGCCGCATCAGTCGCACTTGCAGTTTTATAGTAGCTTTAGTAGGATCGCCTCCGGATTTAATGCATTACCGGAGAAAAGAAAATGCCAAAGATTAATCGTTACGAAGATATTAGCCAAATTGATCGTGAAGCCAAAAAAGACTTTATCGATCGTCACTCACCCTTTGTTCACTGTGAAACAGAAGCAAAAGCCGGTGAAACTTTCACTGTAAAAGTTAAAGTAGGCAATGAATATACTCACCCTGATGATATGGATCACCATATTTCGGGTATCGCTCTATACAATAAAGACACTAAGTTAGCAGAAGCTACAATGCTAGCGGGTGCTCTAGGCGGCCAGGGCAAAAAAGGTAACGCAACCGTTACTTTTGAAGTTGTACTAGAAAAAAATGCAGAGATTGTTGCACAGTCTTACTGCACTAAGCACGGCGTTTGGGAAAGTGATCCAGTCAGTGTTTCTGTAGCGTAATTATTACGTCACTATAAAACACAATAAAACACAATAAAACACCATAAAAAAGGGCCAAAACACTGAGTGTTCTGGCCCTTTTTTTGTTTTATTTCATGTTCTAGTTGGAGGGCCTGTTACCCTAGCTCCTTACACTAGCGTCAGTTATTGCCGCAACAACAACGCATTAATAGCCCGCTCTAAATGGGCGAGGGAATTACATACCTCGGTGGTGGTGCAGTAGGCTTGGTATTTTTTCATTTCAGAATCGCCATTTCCCCAGCGGTTTTTACTTTCAGGGTTGAGCCAGATCAATTGGTTGCAGCGCTGGTAAAGCTCTTTTAATATCGCTGTTTCAGCGTTGCCGTAATTGTTACGAGCGTCTCCAAGCATTATAATCGTAGTTTTTTTGTCGACATCCATCATGCAATGTTCTTTAAAATCTATCAGCGCTTGCCCATAGCTAGTAGAGCGATTGCCATAATGTTGCAGGGTTTCATCGATCGCCTCATCAAGATCTAATTGTTGAAACAATTCAGTGACCTCACCCAAATGAGAGGAGAAAGCAAATGCTCTGACTCGGGGTAAGACATCCGTTAAGCTGTATAAAAACATCAACAGAAAGCGTGATATCTGGCTGACTGATCCACTGACATCACAAATGGCCATCACCTTGGGGCGGTTTATCCGTTTGCTTTTCCACTGAGGGTTAAACATGATGCCATCGTGAGCAATGCTTTGGCGTAGGGTGGAGCGGACATCAAGCTGGCCGCGGTTATACACTTTTTTTCGGTGGGCATGTTTTTTGGCTAAACGTTTGGCAAGTTTACGTACCAGAAGCTGAGTGTCTTTAAAATCACGTAAATGTTCCAGCTTGGCGTGAGTCATGGTGTCTTGTAGCAGGCGTTTACCTTTCGCTTTTGCTTGCAGTAAAAACTGTCGCTCAACGTAGTCTTTCACCTCTAGCCGTAAATTGGTGCGCGCATCTCGTAATTGTTGAGCCAGTTGTTTTTGTAGCGGATCCTCAGCAGCTTCAGCCTGCCATATCTCATCTTCCAGCGCCTCCAAACCCATCGCCATCATCATGCGCCGACCATACAAGCCCTGTTGTGTCATTAGTTGGATCTGGCTGACATTCACCGACTGACCGGCATTTGCCATTGCCATGGCTGCGCCAGCTTGGTCACCACTTAATAACAGTTGGCCTAGGGGTGACTGGCTTGGTGGCAGGGAATCTGCCGGTGTGGCTTTTTGTTTTTCGGTAAGCCTTGGCGATAACAGAGCGGAGAGGTTTTTTAGCAGGTTGGTTTTTTTATCGGGTTTCTGTTCTGTGCCTTTTAGATTGCTTTTTCGATTGCCTTTTAGATTATCAGGCAGATCAGCAGTGTCAATCGGGTCTGTTAACGAGTCCATGCTAGAAAACTGAAAGAACTGATCAAAACAAATATCAAACGCAGTTTTTTCATCCTGGCTTTTCGCCAGTGTTTGTCCTAAGGCCATTTTTAGTGAAGAACGTTGCTGGTAACCCACCAATTGTAGCGCCCGTATTGCATCAAGCGTCTCCGCA
>NVVG01000267.1 GCA_002402125.1 Moraxellaceae bacterium | reverse complement strand
GGAAAGCTTGGCGGTAATGCTTGAGGGTCGCCATATACTTATGGTTGATGACGATATGCGTAATGTGTATTCGTTGTCAGCTGCGCTGGAAGATGTTGGCGTTAAAATAACCACGGCTTCGAACGGTAAGGAGGCGTTAGATTGGTTGGATAAAGATAGCTCTATAGAACTAGTATTGATGGATATTATGATGCCAGTGATGGATGGATACGAAGCCATCACTCGTATACGAGCACAAAATAAATATGCCAAATTGCCAATTATTGCATTAACCGCAAAAGCAATGAAAGACGACCAATCCCGTTGTATGGAGGTTGGAGCGAATGACTATTTCCCTAAACCCATTGATGTGCCTAAACTTAAAAGTGTGATGAAAGTGTGGCTGGGGAAACAGTAAATGAAAAGGCAATATCCAATATAGGTAAATGAAGTGCCAAAATATCAGAATGACGAAGATTATGATATCCACGCGTTGTTAGAGACCATTTATTTGAAATGGGGCTACGATTTTCGTGGATATTCAAAAGCATCGATTACCCGTCGAATTTTCTTCTTTTTGAAGGAAGAGAAGATAACCAGGATACCTGAATTGCAGTACCAATTAGTTCGGGACAAGGCCCTTTTCTATCGTTTTATACGGGATGTTACGGTGAACGTAACAGAAATGTTTAGAGATCCAGAATTCTATTTGTCGGTAAAACAAAACATTATTCCTCAACTAAAAACCTATCCTCATATTAAAATCTGGCATGCAGGATGTGCTACGGGGGAAGAAGCCTATTCATTGGCAATATTGCTGGATCAATCAGGGATATTGGGTCGTTCAACAATATACGCGACCGATATTAATCGCACGGTATTGGATAGGGCAAAAAAGGGTATCTTTAGCGATAGTTTTTTGCAGCAATATGAGAAGAACTTCAATAATTCCGGCCTAACGGGCAACTTGTCGGATTATTTTGAAAAGGGTTATGACCACGTCATTATGGACTCAAGGTTAAGGAAGAATATCGTGTTTACTGAGCATGACCTGGTTATCGACCATGTGTTTGGAGAGATGCAGTTAATATTTTGCCGCAATGTATTAATCTATTTTACTCGCGAATTACAAAACCAAGTTATTGATTTATTTAGCGAAAGCTTAGATTTTGGGGGGTATCTATGCCTTGGCGGCAAGGAGACACTCGACTTTTTTAGCGGCAAAGATAAATTTATTACTAAGGATGCGGATAACAAAATTTACCAAAAGACAAAATAGCGACGCATAACCACGCATAGTGACGGGTGAATGGTTGATAACAAGTGAATAGGCCGATTGAGTGAATATAAGCACAGTGAATGAAGACGCATTTTCAAGGTTAGTGGTGATTGGTGCATCCTGGGGAGGGGTGGATGCCCTGCGAGTGCTATTACAAAAAATTACTGTTCCATTCAATTTCGCCATTGTTGTCGTGATCCATCAAGATAGAAGCAAGAAGAGTGCTTTATCGCAGATATTTACCGAAATTATGCCATTTTCGGTGCTTGAAGCCGGCGATAAACAGCCCCTTGTTGGTGGAGAAGTGTACGTTTCTACACCTAATTATCACTTGTTAGTGGAGCAGAATGGAACCTTGTCCCATACTGTGGATAGGCTTGTTAATTATTCACGCCCATCAATTGATGTATTGTTTCACACCGCCGCAGATGCTTACGGTGATCGTGTTGTCGCTGTTGTGCTGACCGGGGCCAATAAAGATGGCGCTGAAGGCGCTCGTTGCGTTAAGCAGCGTGGTGGTCAGGTTTTTGTCCAAGATCCAAAAGAAGCTGAGGCAAAAGCCATGCCCTTGGCCACGATAGATATCGTTGATGTAGATTTTATCGGCGATTTAGACGCACTCGCAAGCAAATTAAATGCACTCGTGTAATGTAAACATAAGGCATGGCTGATACAGCAATGCTCGGGTATATAAAAGGATAGGTTTAGTTGAGAGAAGTTAAGCAAACAATAATGCTAGTGGATGATCGGCCTGCCAATTTGGTAGCGCTAGAGAGTCTGCTGGAAGAACTGGGGGTTGAATTGCTGTTGGCAAATTCGGGTCCAGAAGCGTTGAGTTTGCTGCTCACTAACGATGTGGCGTTGGTGTTGCTTGATGTTCAAATGCCAGACATGGATGGCTATGAAGTAGCAGAATTGATGCGCTCTAGAAAAAAAACATCGATGATCCCTATAATATTTGTTACTGCTATTAATCACGATGAAAGCCATGTTTTTAAGGGCTATGAAAGTGGTGGTGTTGAGTTCCTGTCTAAGCCTATAGAGCCGCTTATTTTGATTAGCAAGGTGAAAATATTTCTTCAGCTGGATAATCAAAAGCAACAATTGGAATATTCCTTAGATGAAGTTCAACAGTTAAAGAACCGAAATGAACTCTTGTTGCGTTCAGTCGGCGAAGGTATTGTGGGTATTGATTCAGAAGGGGTTATTACCTTTGCAAATCCAGCAGCAGAGATGATTTTGGGATATGAGCTTGATCAGTTAGTGGGTGTTGCTGTCGGTTCAAAATTAATGGTTACGACCGTGTTGCCGGAAGATTACGTTTGGAGGCAGACAAAAATCTATCGTAGTTGCCGCACAGGTAAAAAACATCACTCAGATGTGGGTGTGTTTAAGACTAAAAGTGGCAAGATGATTCCGGTAGAATATACTGCCACACCGGTCAGTATATCTGAAGGAGAGTTTTCAGATGTGGTCCTAATCTTCAAAGATATTACGGAACGTAAAAAAATTGAAGATCAACTTAACTATATGGCGCAGTATGACTCATTGACGGGGCTGGGAAACCGTAATTTATTTGCCGACGCGATTGAAAGTAGTATCTTACGAGCAGAACACAGTAAGAATACCTTTGCTCTATTATTTATCGATTTAGATCGGTTTAAACAAGTGAATGACTCCCTTGGGCATCATGCCGGCGATACCTTATTAAGAAATGTAACCGATAGACTCAATTCCTGTATTCGCAGCTGCGACATAATTTGTCGGTTGGGGGGGGACGAGTTTACAATTATTATTGAAGGAAAAAACATCTACTCTGCGGCGGAACGAGTATCAGAGAAAGTATTGAGATTTCTGACGGTACCTTTCAGTGTTGATAATCACAAAATATATATTGGAGCAAGCATTGGTATCGTGTTTTATCCAGACATGGCGAAAAATTCCAATGAGATGATTAAGCATGCAGATATGGCAATGTACCAAGCTAAGCGCGATGGTCGAAATTGCTTTAAAATATTTGAACCTGATATGAAGCAGCAGGTAGAAAAAGCGCTGGAATTGGAAACAAAATTACGTAGAAGCAGTGGCCAAACAAAAGATTTCTTTCTATATTATCAGCCTAAAATTCGTGTCAGTGACGGAAAAACCATAGGTGTAGAAGCGCTGTTGCGTTGGAAGCCTGAAGGTGAAATGATTTCTCCTGCTACGTTTATTCCGATGGCAGAAGAAACAGGGCTCATTCAAAATATAGGTGCCTGGGTAATTGAAGAAGCTTGTTCTCAATTAAAAGAGTGGAGACAGAGCTTTGACTTGCCAGAAGATTTTTCAGTGGCAATCAATTTGTCCGTTAAGCAACTAAATGATAGTAGTGTTGTGAGTTTGTTGGAACGGGAGCTGACAAGGCATAAGTTGCCAGCGTCGATGATTGAAATGGAAATAACTGAAACTGTGGTTATGGAGAAAACCGACCAAAATCTACAAGTTTTATGTGATATTCATGCGCTAGGTGTGAGTATTGCGTTGGATGATTTTGGTACGGGTTATTCATCCATGAGTTATTTGACCCAATTACCGCTAAATGTACTTAAAATAGATCGTTCATTTGTTATGGAGATGCATACAGTGCAAGGAGCGGCTATTGTAAAGGCGATTGTCGCGTTAGCAAAAGGGCTTTCGCTAAAAGTTGTTGCTGAAGGTGTTGAAACAGAAAGCCAAATGTTAACGCTGAAGGACTTATCTTGTGACTATGTGCAGGGGTTCTTTTATAGTAAACCGTTGTCCTGTGAAATGATGGAAGAGCGTTTCAGAAAAGAACTCTAATATAATGTTGCTCTTACCCCAATTGAAAAATATGCATTAAGGCTTAAAATTATGGGGTGGTTTTTTGGGTGGTTGGGTTTTAATGCGTTCAATTGGGGCGGGGATTCTTAATTTATTTAAAATATCGTCTGCCTGGGCCAGTTGGGTATTGATGTCATCAAGCATAGCTTTGATTTTCATGATTTTTGTCTTGGTGTCATCGCCGTGGTCGGAAACGGATTTTAATTTAAAGACCTGTTCTTCGAGTAATTTCTTTTGTTGCTGAACATTTTGGAATATTGGCAATAACACTTCATTTATCCATGCCGAGCCATCTTTTCGTAGTTGCAAATAGATATTGCTTATTTCAGTGGCAATGGTGGTGAAGAAACGTTTTGATGTGGATTTTTGCTCAGTGAGCATCTTTTTTAAGTTGCGCCGAAAACTGCCGGATTTATTTCGCAGGTCATCGAGCCTGGTTATGTATGTTTTACAATCAAATCGTGGATAGTCAATAGGTGCTAATCCTTGCTCGGATTCATAATTAGCGTATATTTCAGCAACCAGTTTTTGAACCTCGTCCTTGGCCGCGGTAAAAGTAATCATGTCGTCGCGGATATTATCAAAGAATTTGTCCATCGCATTATTCATTCCAACCACTGTCCATGAAGCGGTTAGTGCCTTGCCTGCTGACTGTCGATATTGTTCTAGCTTTTCTTTTTCTACATGGGCCAGCATGGTTGAACTTTCTCGCACGATGGCTTTATGACTGGATTTAAGTAGAATTAACTTTTTATGGTAAAAAGCCTGTTCGGATTTGCTTTGAATTGACAGTTTGTCGAGTTGGCTGGCATGGTCTTTTACATCACCCAGTAGAATCTGTTGTTGCTCTAATAAGCTCTCTTTTCTGCGCAACATCATCTTGCGGCTGCCGTGCAGCATCGTGAGGATGTCTTTCACTACGCGGTTTTTTACCACTAGCTCTTTGCGATGAATGACATCGTTGGTTAATAGTTTCTCTAGCGCAGGTAAATTACTTTGCTCTAAGCGCGCAGTGTTGTGTTCAATTTGCGCGAGTAAACCTTCTTTCGCGGATACCGGAATGATCTCTTCGGGAGCGATGCCCAGTAGCCGAGAACACTGAGCCTGCATGCCGCGTATGATTTCATGGTTATAGGCATCGGCTTCGAGTTCATCCCAAATGGAGTCCATTTTATTGAGGATTGCATAAACTCCGGTATTTTCTCGTAAATTAAGATCACGAATGTGCCGGTTCCAGATTTCTAAGTCGGTGCTGCTAACACCGGTAGAGGCGCTTAGTAATAGTAGAATTGCGTGGGCTTCGGGTAATAAGCTAAAGGTCAGTTCGGGCTCACACCCCAGCGCATTGAGCCCCGGAGTATCGATAATCGTTAGGCCCTGTTCAAGTAGAGGGTGTCGAAAACTGATAATAGCGTGACGCCATGCGGGGATATAGACTTTATCGCGGTTATCTTCTACAGGTTCTAAGACGTCGACTTGGAAACCCATTGCCGCAGCATCTTCTCTCAATATTTTTTTGACAGAGGCCACTTCCGAAAATGCTTTTTTCATCATTTCTGGATTGGTGGAGTCAATAGGTACATACACCCAATTATCGGGGATTTTGCGGAAGCTGGATAATCCTGAGCTGCTTAATCTTGTTTCTATAGGAAGCAGGCGAATGTAACTCTTTTTGTCATTGGGATCGTAAAGTAGCTCCGTGGGACACATGGTGGTGCGACCACCCCCCGACGGTAATACTCGAGTACCAAAATGGGCAAAAAAGAGCGCGTTGATAAGCTCAGTTTTACCGCGGGAGAATTCGCCAACAAACGCTAGAATAATGCGATCGTGATTCAGCATTTCGACGGACGCTTTCATCCGTTCATCTATTTCTGGAGAATGCAGGTTATTGGACACCAGCCAACTACGGTAGCGCATCAACTGCTGGAGGATGCCTGTTCTCCATTTGATGTATGCGTTGACCTGGCGTGTTAAGCGGCTGGAATCCATGTCGTAAGCAGCGTCCGATTAGTTGGCGGAGTTTGTATTGATTTTTGTTGCTATAGCAAGTCGTGTTAAATTGAGCGTGAGCCTCTCACTATCGCTTTAGTTTAGCAGCAAATGTCTTTCTGTAGGGTTATTATAAAGGACCCTAACCAAGTCTAAATAATACCTTAATGAAACTGATGAGTATTAGAATAATCATCGGTGATAAATCTAGCCCACCCATCGGTGGTAGGATTTTTCGGGCGGGGGCTAAAATGGGTTCAGTAATCTGATGCAGTAAGGCTGAGAAGGCGTTGTATGATCCTTGTGATATCCAGCTTAATATTATCCCGATAAATATGCAGAACATGTAAAAGTTGAGCACGATGTTAGCGGCAGATTTTACGGTGATGATACTCAGGGTCAATAAAGAAAGGCCGCTCAATGAGCCATAATCTATTAATAGAAGGATAAGAATTTTGATAAGCACTAAAGTAAACATCAGCACAATGCTGGCGATATCAATACCACCGAATCCGGGAATAATACGGCGTAATGGTTTGAGTACCGGTGTGGTGACTTTGACGATAAATTGGGAAACAGGGTTGTAAAAATCGGCACGCACCATTTGTAGAATAAAGCGCGCCAACACAATCATAATGTAAATATCAAAAGCGTAGCCAATAATAAAAACGAATGCACCAGCTGGATTCATAATGATCAGGTTCCTTACAATAGGGGTTTGTAGTTTAAAGCATTATGCAATGTAGAGTATGGTTGGTTTGAATCGTCTATTGACTATAGCACCTTAGGTCCAACACATGGCAGTTTAGATTCTAGCTGAGCCTATGATGCCAACTCTTTTGATCGATCATAAGCACCTTTTAACGCATCGGCAAATATGCCTTCTAGCCCTTTTTCTTGCATGATACCAATGGCGCGTTCAGTGGTGCCGCCAGGAGAGGTAACGCGACGACGTAATTCCGCGACATCAACATCGCTGGCGAGAGCTAGTTGGGCCGAACCCAATGCAGTTTGTAGCGTTAATTGTGAGGCTATGGATTCAGGCAGTCCCAAGCTGCGGCCCGTTTCCATCATGGCTTGCATGACTAGCAAGAAATACGCGGGACCACTGCCAGATAACGCAGTGACTGCGTCAATTTGGTCTTCGTTTTCTACCCACAGCGCTAGGCCTACTGCAGACATTACATCCTTCGCTAGGGCTTTTTGATGGTCACTAACATGTTGATTGGCAAATAATCCGCTTGCTGCAGATTGTACCAGTGCCGGAGTATTCGGCATGCAGCGTACAATAGGCGCGGAATTTCCTAGCCATTGCTGTAGGTTGGAGAGGGTTATGCCCGCAGCAATACTCACAACAAGGGGGGAACGTTGTGCCACGATGTCTTTTAGTGGTACTGCAACCTTAGCCATAACTTGGGGTTTAACTGCCAACACAATAACGTCGGCATTGTTGCAGGCTTGGGTGTTGTCTTGTGTCGTTTTTACCCCAAGAGTATTTCGATTGTGCAATAACTGATCTTCATTAAGGTCTGTCATCGTAATATCGGTATTTGGGTAACCTTTAGCGATTAAGCCGCCGGCTAAACTGGTTGCCATATTTCCGGCACCAATAAAGGTGATTTTTGCGCTCATGTTGTGTACCTGTTCAGTCCAATTGGGTATTTATGATGCCAGGGCTGCAGACTATTGTCGTGGGCCAAATAATGCGGTACCAATACGCACAATGGTGGCACCTTCCGTTATTGCAGCTTCCATATCATTGGACATGCCCATCGACAGGGTGTCCAACGGAGGTATATTCTTGGGTAGCCGTTGATTAATCGTAGCCATTAATATTGCCAAATTGGCAAAAGGTTGTTGTTGATCGGGGCTATGATGTCTTTTTTCAGGGATACACATCAAGCCGCGCAACTGTAGTTGAGGCAGTTGGCTAATGTTAATGGCGGCATCGACGGCTTCTTGTACAGAAAAGCCAGATTTTGACGTTTCATTATCGATATTGATTTGTAGACAAACTTGCAGCGGGTGAAGTGTTGGCGGGCGTTGCTTGCTGAGTCTGCTGGCAAGCTTGATGCGGTCTATGCTGTGAACCCAATCAAAATGCTCTGCGATGGGGCGAGTCTTATTGGATTGAATGGGGCCGATAAAATGCCAACAGATGTTGCTATCGGTTAGCTGTTGTTGTTTATCGAGGGCTTCTTGTAAATAATTCTCCCCGAAATTTTTCACGCCTGCATTCAGTAATGTGCGGACTTCGTCGGCAGCACGTGTTTTGCTAACGGCCAATAGCATAGGTGATGAGCGTTGCTGCTGCTGGCAGATGTTAGTCATACGGTTTATTACCTGTTCTAACCGGACTGCGATCTGTTGCTCATAAGTGATCATAATACTATGATATATCTATTAAATTGAGGTAGATTGGGGATGTTAGTGGGATTATTCTAACGTGTAGTAGGAATATTCTAACGTAAAGTTAAGCCAATTACTGGATTACTGTGTGTAACTGCAATCTGCCTGCTAATCTAATAGAGGGCCCAACTGTCACTTGGACATGAAATAGACTGACGACAGGTTAAAAAATTAATGGATATTACAGAACTACTCGCGTTTAGTGTTAAGAATGGTGCGTCAGATTTACATTTGTCGGCTGGGTTGCCGCCAATGATTCGTGTGGACGGAGACGTGCGCCGCATCAATTTACCACCGATGGATCATAAGCAAGTGCATTCGCTTATCTACGACATCATGAATGATAAGCAGCGAAAAGATTTTGAAGAGTTTTTGGAAACAGATTTCTCCTTTGAAGTACCTGGTGTGGCACGATTTCGTGTTAACGCGTTTAACCATAACCGAGGTGCTGGTGCGGTATTTCGTACCATCCCGGCTAAAGTGTTGACGATGGAAGATTTGGGGCAGGGCCAGGTTTTCCGGGATATCTCAGACATTCCCCGTGGTCTCGTATTAGTTACTGGTCCAACCGGCTCTGGTAAAAGTACTACGCTAGCCGCGATGGTAGATTATATTAATGAATCTCGATATGAGCATATATTGACCATCGAGGATCCTATCGAATTTGTTCATGAGAGTAAAAAATGCTTAGTGAACCAGCGAGAAGTGCATCGAGATACTCTAGGTTTTTCCGAAGCATTACGTTCAGCGCTACGGGAAGATCCTGATATCATCCTGGTGGGTGAAATGCGAGATTTGGAAACTATTCGCTTGGCATTAACCGCGGCAGAAACGGGTCACTTGGTATTTGGTACCTTGCACACCACGTCAGCGGCAAAAACTATTGACCGTGTTGTGGATGTATTTCCTGCAGCAGAAAAATCGATGGTACGTTCGATGTTGTCTGAATCATTGCAGGCGGTAATTTCTCAGTCTCTATTGAAGAAAAATGGTGGTGGCCGAGTGGCCGCTCATGAAATCATGATTGGAACACCTGCAATACGCAACTTGATTCGAGAAGATAAAGTGGCACAGATGTATTCCGCTATTCAGACCGGTGGCAACTTAGGTATGCAGACACTAGACCAGTGCTTGCGTGAATTGCTAAATAAAGGCTTGATCTCTCCTGAGTCTGCTAGAGAGAAAGCAAAGAATCCTGATAATTTTTAATAGCGCTTTAATAGCACTCTAAATAGTAAGCTAGAAAGTTGGATAAGAGGTGAATAATGGACTTTGAAGGTCTGCTAAAACTGATGGTGGAAAAAGGCGCGTCGGATCTGTTTATAACCGCTGGTGTTGCACCAAGTATGAAGGTTAATGGACGTATTCTACCTGTAACCAAGACATCATTAAGTCCAGAAAAAACCCGTGAAACCGTATTAGGGGTGATGAACGAGTCTCAACGCAAAGAATTTGTTGAAACCCGAGAGTGTAACTTTGCGATTAGTGCGCGAGGCATAGGCCGTTTTCGAGTGAGTGCGTTTTACCAACGAAATTTGGTTGGTATGGTATTGCGAAGAATCGAAACCAACATTCCGCGTATTGATGACTTAGGTTTGCCGGCTATTATTAAAGATCTTTCGATGACCAAACGTGGTTTGGTTATTTTTGTTGGTGCGACGGGTACGGGTAAATCAACCTCACTAGCATCAATGATTGGTCATCGGAATCATAATAGTAAAGGTCACATTATTTGTATCGAGGATCCAATAGAGTACATACATCAGCATGCAGGATGTATTGTGACCCAGCGAGAGGTGGGCTTGGATACTGAAGGCTTTGATGTGGCATTAAAAAACACCCTGCGACAAGCGCCTGACGTTATTATGATCGGGGAGATTCGTACCCGAGAGACCATGGAATATGCGGTCGCGTTTGCTGAAACAGGGCATTTGGTATTGGCAACGTTACATGCGAATAACGCTAACCAGGCAATGGACCGTATCGCGCATTTTTTCCCTGCGGATCGACATGGTCAATTGTGGATGGATTTGTCACTGAA
>NVVG01000266.1 GCA_002402125.1 Moraxellaceae bacterium | reverse complement strand
TAAGCTTTACTGAAAGCTCGTCTATTTTTTATTATAGCAGATACTCCTTTGGCTTCTTCCCAAACTCCTTTTTATATAAGCTAGAAAAATAATGAGGATCCTTAAGTCCTATTGCACTAGCCACTTCATTAACAGTAGAAAAAGTATATGCTTCTAATAATTCTTTTGCCTTATATAGTTTTATATTTCGAATATATTTATTAGGTGTTAGTCCTGTAAATTTTTCTATTTTTCTAAAAACCTGTCTCTCACTTACGGCAAGTCGCCCTGCAAGCCAAGACACACATAAACTATAAGAATCTATATTTTCAATAATCGTAGTCTCTAGTAGAATCAACCATTCAAGATCTGATTTTGAAACTCTATTTTTAGAATCTTCATTTAGATGGGTTATCAGATTGTTAGAGGAATTGATCTTAACATTATTAAACATATATAGTCCAGGATACTTAAACTTATCATGAACCAATATTTCGATTCTGTTATTTTCTTCTATTTTTAAAATATCTTCAATAAGTAATTCTATTTGTTCACTACTTTCTAACATGATTGAGGAAAGTTGTTTGGTTTCATGTTCAGTCATGTCTGACTTTTTCTGAATGTGTTGTATTAATTGTACAATACGAGTCAATGGTTTATTGATTTCATCAGCAATCTGTGAAAGCACTCTTTGGGAATCCCAATCAATTGTGGAGGTTTTTGCTTTTTGCATTTTCAATGTGTTTGTTTTGGCAAAGAGTTAAAAAGGTATCCTACTAGTTCTCGAATTTGTATTTTCAGGTAAAGGAATTCCTTCAGATAGAAGAACGACATACGCCTTATCCGTTTTTTACAAAAAATTAAAAATGTGTAATAAAAAATACAACGAATAGCTATCCATCCCTACCCTTTGGAAAAAGGGTGATTAAAACAAAAACCATTGAGAGATTAAAGTATTAAAATAGGAAAGCTATTCGCTGTATTAAAAAATTGCTTTCGAAAAGTTTTAGTTGCTTTACACTTAATTAAGTTATTGAAAACTCTATTTCTCCACTAAGTACAAGGCTTATTATTTAAGATGGAACTCTATTTAATATAGAGTACTTAAAGCTTCAAAAAGAAGGTATTTCCTTTTTTACTAAAATATTGAATTCCCTACATAACAATACTTTTGCATTGACATGATAAAGTCAAGAGCAATAAATAACTTTAATTTAAAAGCAAATGAGCTTTGAATAGCTCATTTCGTTATTATAAATGTAGGTTCGTTTGTTTAGATAAAATTGCCATAAAAACTGACAACTATTTTTATCAAAAAAAATTCTAGTTTATTTCAAATCTAATAGCAAGTAAAGTATCTGATAATCTAATATCATATTCACCTGTAGTGATTAAGATAGGAGCTTTGCCTAATTCCAAATCAGTACTGTACTCTTCCTCTACTTTAAAAACTCCGCTCTTAAAATGATATTCATATATAGTATTCGGAATAGAACCTCTTTCGAATACTAATTCAAAATAAGCATCTTCTTTAAAACTTGCCAAGGCATATAATCTATCAGAAACTTGACAAGGGATCGTGCTTGCAAGGTCAAAACTATTTGAATATACTCTTTCTATTTTGCATACTCCTAAGTGTTTACATTTAGCACTCGGACGGCCAAGTATTACTTCAACAAAAGCTTTTTCGATAGAATCTAATCTTCCAGTTTTTGGATAAAAGATATTTGCTTGTATTGGTCTCATACGTAAATGTTTTAAGTCAACTTGTTTAATAATACAAATATATAGATAGAATCACTTTCATAGATATGACAGTTAATATCATTTTGTTAGATTATAAATTTGAATATAACTAGTGAATAATGATCTTAAATAATTGAATAACAGATAGTTATGATGCCACCATATAGATTGAAAATAAATATACCTAATTGGTAACTCCAATGTTTTTTACTAAATTTGAAGCAACAAATATTTATTACCTCTGTCGTTATTAAAGTATATTAATTAATATTGTACAATATCTCTCCACACAACTAATAAACTATAAGTCAACAGTATCATCTATTATTATTTGTTGCTGATAAGATTCTTGTTGAGCTGAACTTAAATCGTAATAATCAGCTTCTGAAGCAATAAAACCAAATGAAATCATTAGTGAGATAAATAAAGTAATCATGGCATAGGTGTTTTAGGAAGTTTTCGGCTGTTATTACTCGAAACTTCTATGTTAAAAAAATGATTTATGGTAGTGTATCAATTTTCTTAGATAAGAAAACCCTATTTTAATTAGGCACCCTTTCTTATGAATTGATATAACAAATATAGAGTAGAGAAAGTAGAGAAAAAATGACAGTTAATAAGCTCCTGTAAGATGTACAAATAATAAATATCCAAACAAAATACAATACAAGTACTTGATACACAGGAAGTTACAGATAAAATAAATATACTTACCGTTAGACAACACCCTTTTTATTGGTAAGTATTAGGCTATAATTTTAATACACTTTCAACTATCCAAAACTAAATCAGTATGGAAGAACTTCAAGAACTAGCTTATATACTAACAAAATACAAAACACAATCAATTGAAATAATTGGTGATGACACAAGACAATATGATTCGAAGTTATACCAACTTTATCAAGTGATACAAAAAGGAGAAGTTAAGACAGATAAACAAGCAGCATTAGCTATATATGGGGAGGAGAATATTTCTGGGAAATATCGTAACCTCAAACATGAACTAAAAAAAAGGTTATTCAATACGATTCTTTTTATTGATACTAACAATCAAAAAAATAGAGATGAAGTATATTATCAATGTTGGAAAGAATGGGCTACTTGCAGAATTCTAACTGAAAAATCTGCTCGAAAGACATCAGTTAAATTAGCAGAAAAAGTTCTCAAAAAAGCGACTCAACATGATTTCTTTGAATTGGCAATATCCAGTTCTATTTTATTAAGGAACCATTATGCCTTAAGAGAAAAAGATAAAGAGAGGTTTGAGTATTATGATGCGAAATATGATTATTTCAAAAGACAACAGAAATATATCAATCTAGCACATAAATACTACATGAAACTGATTCTTGATTATACAACAGATAGTGTTACTGCTAATCCTAAAATTGAAGCAGATGCTAAAATTTATTACAAAGAGTTATCTGAAGTAAAAGATAAAATTCATAACATCAGATTTCATTATCAATTATTTCAGATTCAGTTATTAGGCTCGATGGGTATCTTTGATTACAAGAAGGCAAAAATAGTTTGTACAACTGCAATTTCATACCTGAAACAAAATGCAACAGATTTTGAAGGAGGCATAAGAAACCTCTTGCTTAATAAATTAGTTTGTCATATTCAACTTAAAGAATTTGAAGAAGGAAAAACAACAGCAATAGAGTGTGAAGATTTCATCTCGGAAGGAACTTTCAATTGGTTTAAAACTAACGAGTATTTCTTTATGCTCTCTTTTCATACAGGAAATTATCAGGATGCATATAAAATTTATTTCAAGATTACTTCTCATGCTAGGTTTAAATCCTATAAAGTACTTCATGAAACTTGGTCATTATATAGAATGTATTTACATTTTATATTCTTAGCAGAACAGATTACTCCTATAAAAAGAGATAATAGTTTTAATACAATTAAACTTGGAAAATTCCTTAACAATGTCCCTTCTTTTGCAAAAGACAAACATGGTATGAATATTCCAGTACTTGTCGTACAAATGGCTTTTTTAATTCTTCAACGAAAATATGATGCAGCTTCTGAACGAATTGATGCACTCAAGAAATACTGTGATCGTTACCTAAAAATGAATAACCCAAATTTTCGATGTAATTGTTTTATTAAAATGCTAATACAAATTCCTATCTCAGGTTTTCACAGAGCTGGAGTTGAAAGGCGAGCAAAACGATACCTTGAAAAATTAAAAACTATTGAGATTAACTTTAACAATCAAGCTCATGAAGTAGAAGTCTTACCTTTTGAAATTCTATGGGAACTTATACTAAATACGCTTCAGTATAAGTTTTCAAAAAAATAGATTTTCTTGACATCTATGCTTAATAATATTCCGCGATTCCCTCTTAGCCTACTTGTTAATTCTAGCTAATTTTAGAATATGACATTCTTTTAAAACACCTTGATTCCCAATTTTAAAACAAAATTTTGAGTTGGGAGTCTTCATCAAGGATAAAAAAGGAGTGGTGCTTTTCTAAGTGTTGATGAACATTTAGATTGGAATTGGTACAGCGCAATCACACATCATTATCAGTCTATTTTTTTTAAAGTTGAATCACTTGGTAACTGTAAGCCTTTCAATATTGTTTTCTCATATTTCTTAGAACAATATTTCAAACATCCCCTTTTTGATTCTATTTTGAATTTTTGATTTTGTACTTTTGTTGATTCATCAATCTATGAAAAAACGGAATGACTCTTTCAACCAATCCACAATTAGAACTCGCCTTTCAATTTGTTCAATATACCAATAAGAATATTTTTCTAACAGGGAAAGCTGGGACTGGGAAAACCACTTTTCTCCATAGAATAAAAAAAGAATGCATCAAAAGAGCAGTCGTCGTTGCACCTACAGGTGTCGCTGCCATCAATGCAAAAGGAATGACGATTCATTCTTTTTTCCAATTACCTTTTGGTCCATATTTACCTGGTAATAAAAATGATCCTCGACAACAAAGACGATTCTCCAAAGACAAGCGAAATTTAATCAAAAGTCTTGATTTATTGATTATTGATGAAATCAGTATGGTTCGAGCGGACTTGCTTGATGGTATTGACGATGTGCTTCGTCGATACAAAAATCCAATTGAACCATTTGGAGGAGTACAACTTTTGATGATTGGTGATTTACATCAATTACCTCCTGTGGTCAAACACGAAGAATGGCATTTATTAAAAGACCACTACTCTACCGCTTATTTTTTTGGAAGTCAAGCTTTACTGAAAACTGATCCTGTAACGATACAATTACAACATATTTATCGACAGTCTGATTCTATTTTTATAGACTTGTTGAATAAAGTTCGAGATAATCAAATGGATCAGGATGTTTTGCAAAAACTGAATTCGCGATTTGTTGATAATTTCAATCCTACAGATGATGAAGGTTATATCACTTTGACTTCACATAATAATACTGCGAATACAATTAATCGAGAAAAATTGAATTCATTATCTGGGAAAGCTTTTCAATTCAAGGCAAAAATTGATGGTAATTTCCCCACACACACCTTCCCTACCCAAGAGAAATTGGAATTTAAAATTGGAGCACAAGTTCTTTTTATCAAAAATGATATTTCCCATGAGAAACTTTATTACAATGGAAAAATTGGTAAAATCACTCGCATCAAACAAAATGAAATTTATGTAAAATGTCCAACTGATATTGATGAAATAAAAGTGACTTCTGTCGACTGGGAAAATGTAAAATATACATTGAATGAAGGGACGAAAGAAGTAGATGAAGACATAGTTGGAACTTTTTCCCAATTCCCATTGAAATTAGCTTGGGCAATCACGATTCATAAAAGTCAAGGTTTGACTTTTGAGCGAGTAATTATTGATGCACAATCTGCTTTTGCGCATGGACAAGTTTATGTGGCGTTGAGTCGATGTACCAGTTTTGAAGGAATTGTTTTACGATCGCAAATTGCATACTCAAGTGTGAAGACAGATTCTGTCGTTAAAAATTATTCAAAAACAGCAGATCAAAATGCACCCGATGAAACCAAGCTTTTAGCTTCAAAAAAAGCATTCCAACAAAAGTTAATTTTGGAATTGTTTAGTTTTAAATATATTCAAAAAGTAGCGACTCGATTGGAACGTAATTTTTTGGAAAATGAAAACTCATTGACTCTCGCTGCAACTAAAAAGGTTCAAAAATGGATTGCTATTGCACAAGAGAAGGTTTTTGCAGTTGCGCCCAAATTTGAAAAACAATTAGAGTATTTAATTTATCATGCTGAAATGCCAGAAGAAAATGAGGAACTACTCGAACGCATTCAGAAAGCAAGTATTTATTTTTCCGAAAAAATAGAAACTGAGTTAAAACCTGAATTAGGGAAAATCCCTGTTTTAACTGATAATAAGTCAATCAAAAAATTAGTGGTAGATAATTTGGCTCTTTTAACTAAAGAATTATTTGTCAAAGAAATCTGCTTTTCGATGGCTAAAGAGAAATTCTCTTCGCAGCAATATTTGCGATTGAAAGCGAATGCAGATTTAGATTTTGAAAAACAAAAAAAGAAGACCAAGAAAACGGAACGAAAATCACTTCCAACCATCGACACGTTGACCACTCCTTACCCTGAATTATATGAACGCATCAAAATATGGCGAGATGAAACTGCTGCTGAAATGGAAGTGACACCTTATGTCGTGATTACCTTGCGAGCGATTATTGAGTTGACTAATTACTTGCCTACTGATTCTTTAGCTTTGATAAAAATAAAGGGCATTGGAAAAACGAAGGTTCAAAAACATGGTGCAGTCATTATTAAGATCATTGAAGATTTTTGTAGAGAAAAAAAGATTACAGCTAATCTACCTTTTCCTGAAACGACTGAAAAAGAAAAATCAACAGAAACGACTGATACTAAAGAACATTCTTTGCAATTATTTCAGGAAGGAAATACTATTGATGAAATTGCTACCAAACGTGATTTGAAAAGAGGAACGATTGAAACACATTTGGGGCATTTTATTTTAAATGGAGAATTAGATATTACTCAAATTATGGATAGCGAAAAAGTGCAAGAGATTGAAGCTTATTTCCTTGAAACCAATTCAGAATCATTTAAAGAATCCTACGAGCATTTTGGAGGAAGATATACTTATAGTCAATTAAGGATGGTAGTGAATCATATGCAGCGGGGCAAATAAAAGAATCTAAAGTCCTGATATCTCAGGACTTTAGATTCTTACTTTCCTTTTTTCAGTTTTCTAATATTATCATGAAGATCTTTTGCAAAACGATTGTTTTCCATTGAATTATCTTCAATTTTTCTCAAATAAAATTGATACGTCTTCAACCATTGTTGCGCTTTCTCTTCTTTCAATTCTAAATAATCCACATAAACTCCCAACTTAAAAGCAGGACTAATTGCAGAACAAAATTCTAAAGCAATTGCATTATGTGCATAAGTTCCACCATACCTTCCAGCTTCGGAAATGACTCCAGCGGCATTTGTTTCCTCAATCCATTTTTTTGCAGACAGAGAAAACTTTAAAGTACCTGCATTAATTCTAATGTCCTGATATCTCAGGACTTTAAAATCGTCAGAATTATATTTTAATTCCCACTCTTTTAAAAATTCGATTGTTCCGATAAGACTAAACCAATTCCCAATTATTTTCCCAGTTTTGTCTCCTATAACTTTCGCCAAGTCAGTCACGCAAAGATATTCTCCAAAAGGAGTTTCTTTCGTTCTAACATTTACTCCATTAAGTGAAATTTTATTTTCCATAAAAAACTATACTCAATATTTATTTTATTTAAACAAAAGGTCATCCGAATGGATGACTATATTTTATCTCAAAATTGAAATCCCATACAAACCTCCCCTACTCCACCACATCAATATCATCCAAAGCATATTTTTTCAAAATATCCGAAATCGAGTCAAAACCATCTCTCGCTCCTTTGTCATCTTTTTCAAAAAGTTGCGGTTGATTTGGATCGATGCCTTGCTGATCATTCCACCAAATTTTAAATTCTTCATGAGTCATTTCGCGAGCATACAATCGATTATCATAGGCAACTGCATTTTTCTTTTGTAATTCTTTTTTCTCTTTGACGACTCGTTCCATAATTTTCACCCAGACATCACTTGTCGTATCGAAAAGCCGAAGCTTGGTCCACCAACTGACAAAAGTCGCTGCTGCAATTTTATTAGATTGTTGATTGCTTGCCGAAGCTCGGAAGAAATCAAGTGCTCCAATAATAAAATAATCTTCAAATCCTTGTATTTCGCTTCCATTAATATCTGGCAAAATCTGCTTAAAAACTATCCCTGGTTTAACTTGAAAATCAACCAACAAATCATATGCTCGATACTCCGCAAAAGTCAAACTTGCAATTTCATCTTCAGTCGGAATATAATCAATAAATGTGGTGTAATCTGAAATTACAGTTTTCCCAGCATTCTTTTTATTATCTGTAAAAGTAAATTCGATATGCGAAATCTTTCGACCTGATCGACGAATCATGTCCACCGAGACTACATATATACTTGTGCTTTTATTGATCTCAGCAATGGAAGGTTTAAGTACTTTATCATTGAACATTTTGAAGGCCTTATATTTATCTCGCAAATCCATCAAATATCTCAGTTCATCAATACTGAATACTTTTTTAAACACCTTTCGGTATTTTTTTCTTTTGTTAGAAATTCCTTTTAAGATTTGGAATAATCGGATCGAATACGATTTATTTAATCGATTCAACTCAGGTCGATAAACTGCCACGTACCTCGACAACCCAATTAAAAACTGAGACATATAAACTCCAAAACCGAAACTAATTCCTTTCACTCCATTCTTCTCCGTTGGAACAGCATCCGAGCACCAACTGATAAATCCATCCAAATCTTTTCCCTCAACTTTTACGTCCGTTTTAAATCTGATTTTTGCATTCACCAACTCTTCACAAAGACTTGAAATATTGGCGTACAAAGAACTACTTTTCAATCCTTTTCGTCCATCTGAAAGAGCTGAAGCCAATTCGCTCAAAGGAACAAAGATTGGTCGAGGTAAATCACTTTGTGTTTTTGGATTAACATAATGAGCTGCGATGTAACAAACCGTTTTAATGGCTCTCGCCGAAAGTTTGTACGATGCATCATAAACGAGCCGATCATCAAAGCGAACTAAATCTGTTGGATTGTGAGTTTTTTCGGACATTGAGCAAAATTTAGACTATGAAAAACAAGGTGCGTAATTATCTATAATAATAAGGTCACTACAAATTTATAACTTTATACTTTAATTCAAAACTAAAAGTATAACGATTTACTAACATTGGAACCTTACTCAAGGTGTACTCATTCCCAAAGATGTGCTCTTTCGTTTTTGAATGATGACTTTTCAATATTTTAATGGTTACTTTAGGTTTCCTAGATGGGGACTTTAGATTCTCAAAAAGGTGACCTTTAGCTTGATTTTAGTTCCAAATAGGTGGCCCAAAATGGCTCTAGTCTATTGTTTATATAGCATCTAGAATTATCTAAATAATATAAAAGGTATTTAAAATAATAAAATAATAAAAAGACCTAAAAAAGAACTTAAGCTTTTGATAAATCAATTTTTTTTTAATTCCTTTTTTATAAAAACTATATCTAGTTGCAAGAAGATGACCTTTAGTAAGAACTTAATTCTAAAAGTCACCTAGTTAGAACTAATAAAAGATATGTTAAGTCCCAAAGAGGTGACCTTTACCTATATATTGTATTATTCTTTCCCATTAATAAGGAAAAAAGTCTTATATGAAAATAATATACCCCTAATTAGTTCTAACTAGGTGACCTTTAAATGAAATTCTTCATTCATTCAATGTTTACGATGGCTATATTAATAAAATTTAATCAAATATAAGTTCCAACTGGGTGACCTTTAGCTATAATCAACCTAAAGGTCACCTAATTCAGACTAATTTTACCCAGTAAAATCTTTAGACTGAAGTTAAAGTTCTAACTAGGTGACCTTTAGCTGAAATCGAATACTTTTTGGTTGTTTCTATTAGTTTTATGTTGTTGTAAGGAAATATAAATATGATTTTGAGTTCCAACTAGGTGACCTTTATTGTTTTAATAAATGAAGGTTGATATTGAAGGTAATTTGCAATAAAACTTTTGGCAGTTTATCAGTTAAGTTATAGAAAGGACTTATCAATTTTTTACATTTTGTTTCTATGTTGGAATTATTCCCTATCTCAAATTTCTTGGTTTCATTCTTTCTTTAAATTTTTATCAAACTAACTTGTTTTAGTTCATGGTTATTAACTTTGATTCTAAGTATCAATAAACTGCAAAACTGAAAGCAGTTTTGCAGTTTATTTAAGTAATTTACTCAAAATAACTCCCAATGCTTGTTGTATTGGTTTCAGAGAACTAAGGATCTTCATTGCTCCAACTTTTAAGGCGGGGACAAAAGCAAAACAGTTAGTCTTTAGCCATGCATATAATATGTATGGCTAAAGCAAGGATACTGTTATTTACTCCATCATAAATGGTGGAGCTAAACCCATCTTCTAATTCTTTGTCAGCTTGCTGTTGATGTTCTTTAAACTTTTGATAAGCGTAGGTTAATAATAAAGGTAGTTTGCAGTAAAAATGTTTTGCAGTTTGTCAGTTTTGCAGTTAGGTTACAGAAAAGACTTATCATTTTTTTACATTTTGTTTCTAAGTTGGAATTACTCCTTATCCAAAATTTATCGATTTCATTATTCCTTTAAATTTTGACCAAACTAACTTGTTTTAGTTCATGGTTGGTTAGTTTTGATTTTTAAAATCATCAAACTGCAAAACTGAAAGCAGTTTTGCAGTTTAATGGAACAATTTGATTGATTTTCATTTTTGAAAAAGACAAAAGTGGTATTAAGTAAGACATTTTTTAAACATCATAAATGGTTTCAGACTGCAAAACTGATAAACTGCAAGACTGATTAGTGTTTTATTTTAAGATAATTATAATTTTATTTAT
>NVVG01000265.1 GCA_002402125.1 Moraxellaceae bacterium | reverse complement strand
CCGTGGTAGTTGAGGGCAAGTTGCAGGGTATTATTACTTCTGCAGATTTTGTTCGTTTAGCCGTGATGCTGTTGAAAGATTGTACTGGAAAAGATGGTGCCGGAAAAGATGGCTAACTTGGTGAAATTTCAGAGGGTTATGGAAATAATCTAAAGTCGCTTCCCTTGGGTTTCCTGTGTTATGAGGCAGTGCAAGAAAAGCGACGATGGTTTCATAGTCTTAAGTTAAGCAATTAACTTATCGCTAGCGTCGTGAATGTCCCTAGAAAAGTACGTAGCGGTACTGATTAGCGCAGGAATCATTAGTACGCTAAAAACGACTAGCGTGAAGATTGACGCTTCTATTTGAACTAGACCCCAAATTCCCGCTAGGGTAAGTGTTAATGCGGTGGCAAAGAAAAGGCCATCAACAACCAAATTTCGTATTGTGCTATTTAAGCTATTTAAAGTTTTCATAATTAGAACTCCCGTCTATTTTTGAGCTGGCACTTTGAGCCAGTGATTAGGTCTTAATAGGCACTTTTATTGTTGGAGCTCTTGAGTAGTGCCTATAATCACTGCCGAGTTGATTGTGTTTGGTTCGGCAGTATGACCGTGTATTGCTACAGTGTTTTCACTGTAGGTAGAGAATAAACCATCAAATTAGAATGTTCTGCCTAACTACAGAAAAGCATGATGTGTAGCAATGAGGTAATTATGCTTGATACCTAGGTTTTTTACAAGTACAGGCGTGCACTAAAATATTAAAATATAGGGAATATATTATGGAATATTCATTTATGTGATATAACTCTTTGAAAAATAAAGAAAAAATATTCACATAGCGTTATAAGAAATATCCCTGCGTGTATTCTGTATTTTGAGTTTCGTCTAAAAAGAGAGTCTTTTTTTGTTTTTAGTCCAAGTTCAGGGCAAAATGCAGTTAATAGGAGTATGACGAGTGATATGAGTTCTCTATTGTTGTCATTTTACTCATTGGTTTATATAGAGTGAAGTTTATGCAGAGCTATTGTAAGTACCACCCATTAGAGTCCGCTATTTGGCAAAACCAGAGAGCTAATGAGTTTTATTGTGAAAAATGTGTTGATGGGGGCGGGGACTCTAGTGGGTATACTGTCGCTACCTCACTGGCGAGTAGAGAAGATTTACATTATTTAGGTGGTGCAAATAGTGCTGCGCCATTTTGGGAAGTATTACCTGAAATATTCTATTATCCTTTGCATAAAAACTCGGCGATATTTTTGGCGGTATTGTTTTCCTTAGGTGCATTGTTACTGCAATTTGGAGGCCCAGTCTCGTTGCTAGTTTTATTGTTGTTGCTTGCAGCGATTACTCAATATGGTTTTGCCGTTATTGCTTCAACAGCAGCAGGTGATGATTCACCTCCCAAGGCAATGGATGCAATGAAAGGCAGCTTCGAGTTGCTCGGAAAGAAAATTTTAGTCCAATTGATATTTGGGGTTTTTATCTATGCAGTGGGAAAGCTTGGTAGTCCGCTGTTGAATTTTTCGGCGTTTGCTTTAGTGGTCTTTGTTTTGCCGGCGAGTTTAATGATGTTTACGTTAGAAGATGATATTACAAGTGCTGTTAACCCCAGCGCGCTTTTGGGGTTGATTGGCCATATTGGCTGGGGGTATTTGCTGCTTTTCATTTTTCTTTTTGTGCTATCCGGGTCGAGTATTGGTTTTGTTGTAATGCTGTCTGATGATGTCTCTGAAAGCACTCTTCTGATTATTCTTGCTGGTAGTGCGCTGTACTCTTTGTTGGTTGCGTATCGTTTAATGGGATATACAATTTTTCAGTATCAAGGCGTATTGGGCTTTGTTTCGGAAGATCAAAAAAACAAAGTTCGCCGCCGAAAAAGTAGTAATACAATTGATGCAAAAGTGGAAGTGTTGGTTAAAGAAGGACGCTATGAAAATGCGTTAAAGCTTCTTCGCAAAGAGGTGACACAAAGGCCTGGTCGTATCCATGTACACGAAAATCTGAGTAAATTATTAAAAGTGATGGGTGATATGGAGCGCTGGCAAACGCATGGTCATCTCTATATGAAGGTTGCCTTTGGATTAGGCGATGACTCTCGTTTGTATTTTTTATACTGTCAGTATCATGATGCGGATTCTGGGTTTATTCCAGAGGCGCCTGAGGTACGTCATAGATTGGCAGAGCAATTTTCTCAACGAGGAAAATATAAGGAAGGGGTAGCGTTATTGGCTAACTTGCATAAAGATGCGCCTAATTATCTTGAGGTTCCAAATGCATACTTGTTGATGGCAACAATGTTGTTTGAGGGTTTAGCGGATGCTAACAAAGCGCTACAATATCTAGGGTTTATTAGGAAAAACTACCCCGATAGTTCTTGTAGTAATGAAGTGATCAAAATTGCGACAAAGTGCAAAGATGCTTTAGTCTAAATTCCTTTTTTTCATTTATGTTTGGTGTTCCTCTGTTCATAAGGTGTTGAAAAATAACGATGTAATATGACCTTAAAAATGGCGGCGACTTTCGGCAGGAATTGATGGGCGAACTGACATATTGATCTACACTTCTAATAAGATATGCATTGTTAGATAGGAGAAATGAGATGACAGAAGCCGCATTAGCAATAGGTCCTAGTGTAGATTTATTTGATGACGCAGGCCATTTAGAAGTTATTACATTCAGTATCGATAAAGCACAATATGCAATTCCGATTTCACAAGTACGCTATATTGAACAGGATAATCGCAAAACCACGTGCGTTGATTCTGTTAATGGTACATCTGAAGTTGTTCAATATCAGGGTAAAACGGTACCCATTTTGGAGTTTTCCGAAATGGTGCATGTGGAGTCTGAATATAAGAAAAATGTGGTGTTGATAGATTTACTAAAGGAGAAAGAACAAGATCATCGGAGCTGGATGAGTTCGTTGGAAGCATCGGTTCGAGATGGTGTTAGTTTTTCTAAAACCAAAGACGCTCATCAGTGCGCTTTTGGGCAATGGTACGATAAATATGAAGCGCATGATGAAGTGTTGGCAGACATATTGGTTCGATTCGAAAAGCCGCATAAGCAGCTTCACGGTTTGGCAGACACCTTGTTAGGTTTGGTAGCCAAAGGTGAAAAAGAGACAGCATTAGTTCAGCTTGAAAGTTCTAAGTCCTCGGTTTTGGCTCCCTTAATGGTCCTGTTTCAGCAGGCAATTGATCGGGTTCAGAGTTTGATTCGTCCGGTTTTAGTCTTTGTAACGAGAAAAGACCAAAAGTTAATTGCTGTTCGTTTAAATGCGATCAATGAAATTGTTACTTGTAATGTCAAAGAATTTGCAGCCTATGATCCACATATGACCAATTTAGGAAAAGAACTAGAAGTTATTGTCGGCTACCTTCAAAGTGATGGTGCTGAAGCACCCACCGTTTTACTTGATTGGAGCTTACAGACTTAATAGCATTACTTGTTGTTGTTGTTGTTGTTGTTGTTGTTAAAAAGCCCTCTACGTGAGGGCTTTTTTGTGGGTTCAGCTTATATTCAGCTAAATAGGAGTATTCTGAAGATATCACAAGATAATCAATCAGTTGCAATGTTACGAGGAAATGATGATGAACACCAAAATGCATGGGATAGTGCTTTCTATAGGGGTTATGTTCAGCGTGTTCAGTTATGCAGATCCTATGTTACGGTATGAATATGGCACGGTGGTTGAATCTCACCCAATAATGCAAATCGTTCGCCATAGAGAGCCTCAGCAGCAGTGTTGGGACGAGACGGTTGTTCACCGAGAGCGCAAGCATCAATCGGCAACTGGTACGATACTGGGCGGAATTATCGGTGCAGCAATCGGTAATGAGGTAGGGCGAGGAAGGGATAATAAACGTATAGGAGCAGTTGCAGGGGCCGTTTTAGGTGCCTCTATTGGTAACGATGTTACTAAGAATAGGAGTCGCGGTCGTCATTACCAAGTTGTTGAACAGCGTTGTCGTACTGTTTTTGAGGAAGTTGAAGAGGAGCGAATCGTGGGTTATAGGGTGAAGTACCGCTATGCCGGCCGTACTTATACGACAGAAACAGCGCATGATCCAGGAAACTCCATTCGTCTAAAGGTAACTGTGGAGCCTGTTGAGTAGGTTGGTAATTGGCACCATTAATTCAACGTTACTCGTTCATTGGTGATTAGATGGTGATAATTAGCGATACGCTGTAAACTTATTGCTAGTATTCAGGGCCAACCACATTTATGAGGTACGTTGTGATTAAGCAAGGTTTGTTAATTGTGCTGTTACTATTGATTGTAGATATTCCCGCAGCATGGTCTGCGCGGTCAGACCATAGCGTAATATTACTCGCTAAGGCAGAGTTTACTATCGAGCGAGCGATGAAGCGGGTAAAAAAACAGTATCCTGGAAAAGTATTAAAAGCGGAAGAAATTAAAAGTAAGGGCCCAAAGGTTTTCAAAGTGAAAGTACTTATGCCTGGTGGTCGGGTAAAAAATGTGTTTGTTGATGCTGAAACAGGTGATGTTTTTGAGCCATAGTGGTTTTTTGATCATAGCGAAAGTTTTATTCACAGGGGGTAAATGATATTGCGATTACTCGTGGTGGAGGATGAGTTAGCGTTACAAGATCAATTGAAGCAGGCGCTAGAGAAAGTAGGGTATAGCGTTGATGTCGCAGAGGATGGAGAAGAGGCGGTGTTTTTAGGTCTTGAACACCCCTATGATTTAGCCATTATTGATTTGGGGTTGCCAAAGTTAAATGGAATAGATGTTATACGGCAATTACGCGAAAAGAATTGTGATTACCCTGTACTGATTTTAACTGCCCGAGGGAATTGGCAAGATAAAGTAGAAGGGCTAGAAGCCGGCGGTGATGATTATGTGGTGAAACCGTTTCATATGGAAGAGGTGTTGGCACGGATTAATGCTTTGCTTCGACGAGCAGTAGGGTTGGCAAAACCTGTCGTTGTTTATGGCCCCATTGCATTGGAGATGGCGAGTCAGCAGGTTAAGCTCAATGATAAACAGGTTGAGTTAACGAGTTATGAATATAAAGTCATTGAATATCTCATGCTGCATCCTAATGAAGTTGTTTCCAAAATAACCTTAACAGAACATATTTATGATCAGGACTATGATCGCGACAGTAATGTCATTGAAGTGTTTGTAGGACGTTTAAGGAAAAAACTTGACCCCCAAAATACCTTAAAGCCAATTGAAACGTTGCGTGGTCGAGGTTACCGTTTCACGCTTGCAGATCATGGTAACTAATATTTCTATCATATAAAGGTATTTCAAGAATATGTTTTCTTCTTTGAGAGGCAGGTTGTTTACTTCGACCTTAGTGATACTGATGTTATTTCTAGGAGGCGCCGGTTTAGGGTTAGATCAAGCGTATCGTAGTAGCCTTGAAAATGGAGCAAACGAACAATTACAGTTGCATCTTTACAGTTTACTTTCCGCGGCCAATGAAATTGATGGCGAACTGTTTTTGCCGGAAGCACTGCAAGAGCCTCGTTTTAACGAATTAAATTCAGGTTTGTACGGTGCCGTGATCAGTGATGATAGTGCGCAACTTTGGTCATCTGAGTCGTCGTTGGGCGTGGTTTTTTCGGAAGTCGCACCGTTGCCTCCGGGTGAAACTCAGTTTGGTATCGTTAAAGCCAGTGCAGAACACTCTTTTTATCAACTAGCATTTGGTGTTGTTTGGGAAGGTGCTGGTGGCGTAGAGCATATCTATACGTTTTTGGTGAGAGAAAATGTTGACCGTTATCAGGTTCAGTCAGCGTCGTTTCGCAATGAGTTGTGGCGGTGGTTGGCTGGATTAGGGGTTTTTCTATTGATAGCCCAATGGCTGGTGTTGCGATGGGGGCTTTCTCCTTTGGGGGTACTTGCAAGACAAGTAGCATTGATCGAAGAGGGCCAGACCCAGCGTTTAGAGGGACGTTTTCCTTTAGAGATTGCTCGGGTAGTGAATAATCTAAATCAACTCGTGGCCCATGAGCACCGCCAGCGCGAGCGCTATAAAAACACCTTAGGGGATTTGGCCCACAGCTTAAAGACTCCCTTGGCCGTATTGCGTGGATCAAGCGGAGAGATTCAAAATGCGTCATCTCAACATGATTCTCAAGGCTCTGCTCAAGACCTGGCTCAAAACTATGATTCGCTTGCGGAGGTTGTCGATGCCCAGGTGACACGAATGGATCAGATTGTGGAATATCAGCTAAAGCGAGCGGTGGCATCTGGGGCGGTACAACTGGGTAAGTCGGTTGCCGTTAGTTCTGCAGCTGAAAAGTTGCTGTCGACGTTGGATAAAGTCTACCGAGATAAGCAGGTGCGATCCTCTGTAAGTAATTCATTGCCAATAGGGGGGGAATTAATGTTTGCCGGTGATGAAGGTGATTTGCTAGAGATAATGGGAAACCTTCTAGATAACGCCTATAAACACTGCTGCAATGAGGTGAAGCTGTCTTTGTTTCAGGGTGATGCTGATCATGTTGGGGTTTTGTTGTTTGAAGACGATGGCGATGGTGTTCCCGCAGCAATTGGTGAACAGATACTTCGCCGTGGTGTGCGAGCCGATACTGAAACCCCAGGTCAAGGCATTGGATTGGCGGTGGTGCAGGATATTGTGACGGGGTACCAAGGAGAGATAAGTATTAATCGTTCGTCTTCTTTGGGTGGTGCGAGCATACGAGTAGAGCTTCCCTGCGTTGTCGGTTCAACGTAAGAGCCAACAAACTTTTTGCCCGGTAAATGCCTCTAAGCTGATTGCCTCCAGCTACTTACCGCCAACTACATACCTCCAAACAGAGTAAACAGTTGCAGAAATCCAGCAGCTAAACCCAGTACGGCACCAAGGGCGATAAGCTTCCATTCATCTTCTTGAAAGGCAGGCCTGAGTATTTCTTGGAATTCGGAGGAAGATAATGATTCCATGCGGGTGCGCAATAAATTCTCGATGATATCATTTTGACCATTACTAATAGCCTGATTATGAACAAGCTCTTTTTCTGCAATGTTAACGGCCATGTTACCGGCGCGAAGCTTCAGATCAATATAACCTTGGGTACCCATCACCGCTTTGGTTAACGGCTTTCCGATGCCCAAAAAACCCCAACTCGTTGTTTTATCAATACTTTTCCGTATGTGTGATTGAATTATTCTTTTTGTGTGTTCTGATTTTGGGCCAGTGAGTATTGCATGGAGCATATTATTAATAGTAATGACTTCTCTTGTTGTTATCCGACACAGTATACGGGCGACCTCCTTTTGTCGTTTTAGAAACAGCCCCTGAAATTTGTATGGGCCAATCTTGATGGGTTCAAGGGGTTCGAATATTACTTTTAGGGCAATGACATTGGTGAAATAACCAACTAGGAACCCAAAAAGAGGTAATAACCACCATTGGTGGATGAAATACCAGGCCACCATCTGAATCAATCCGAATAGAGCGCCAAAATAGATACCAGAGTTAATGATAAATGAATATTCTTTATCTCCAGCTTCAAGAAATATACGGTTTAGGAGGTCTTTATTATTGGTGAGTTTATCAACAACCATTGCTTCTAAATCAAACAGGTCGTCAATATGAGTGCCTATATCATCCAGCATGGCGTCGGCTATTTGCGGTAGTTGTTTTCTAACACTCCGATATATGCCCGTGCGAGCACTATTGGGCAGATTTTCCCATAAAATGGCGTTCTCTTTGATCATGAGTTCGTCAATGTACTCGACGATGATATGATCCATTGTTTTGACCAGTTCTTTCCGCAGTAAATTGCGGTCGATCTCCCCGTAGACTTCTGCAACATTCGCCAGAGAGGCCAGCGCCTTGTCTACAAAAACTATTGCCATTTTCTCTGCATTCGACGGGATGACGCCTTGCCAGCCTAATAATAAGGGTTGGTAACCGATGAACTCCTTCGGATAAAACATGAGTTTTATTGCGAACCAGTTGGTTACCCAGCCAACAACAGCTGCAATTGCTGGAATACTTAGGTACTTCAGTAGGTCGGGGTGGGAGAATATTTCTGTCATTATTTACTGCTTATTTAGAGCGCCTTTAGAATTAGCGAGTATTGATGCGGATTCTACGGCATGGGCGAGGTTCGCGAAATATGTTTGAAGGTTTTTTTTACGCGTGAGGCTCGAAATCTAACAACTGTAGGCGGGAAATTTGGCCTTGTGGCAAGCTGAGAGTGTTAATAGGCAGATTTACAGAGTTGAGCTGGTTATATTTTCTCGTAGTGAGTCTTAAGGGCGCTGTTGATGTCGGCGTATGGCTGTGGCCAAAATCAACAATAATAATGCGACTATTGAAAGTGGTGCAGGTGAAGGGATGGCGTTGGGTGATTCCTGACCAGTGTTGCTGGAATTTTGCTTGGTAATGATCATTGCTATGGGGTTTTTTTCTTGTATTTGGGTAAGGTGGTATGAATGCGTATTTGTCTGATCGATTGATTGGGGGTAAAAGCCAGTATTAGAAAAGGAGTTAGATACAAGAAGCAATGAGGTTAACCCTACGATCGCTAACATTATACCGTGCGCCATAGAGCGTAAGGTCTTTTTTTTGGGTTTAGCTTCAATAGGGCTTAATTGTTGTTTCAGCATCAGAAAATACCGATTTGTTAGTCGTACCACTAAAGTTTATGTTGCAGGATATAGCATAAACCATACTGCAAAAGCGGGTATCAATTTGGATGAAAAACGTGATACAGCTCACATATTGAGCTCAGAAATTTGTCGATCATGGAGACTTTGCGGTAAACCGGTATTCTCGTAAATATACTTATGATTCAGCTTTAATTTTGTCGTGCATCAAATATACTCATTTTGATAGTTGTAGAACCGTAAATCATTAAAAGCTAACAAATACCAACTGCAGGATGCTGTATATAGAAGAAGAAAGTTTCTTGGGTCAGTTAAAGAGGGCCCTAGCCGGGTTAGGGCTTTGCATATGCATGATGTTAATGTGATAAAAATGAAACAAATGGCAAAGGCATTTAAGGCTCTGTCTAACCCCAATAGATTGCAAATATATTTGGAGATTATTGACCAGCGAGGCAAGCGGGTGAAAGGGCAGCTAGGGTCTGGCTGCGGGATCTCAGCATGTATTCGTAGGCTTAATATCGGCGCACCAACGGTTTCGCACCATGTCAAAGAATTGGTGAATGCAGATTTAATAAAGGTTGAAAGGAAAGGGAAGTACATGACCTGTTTTTTAAATGATTCAATGTACGATGATTTAGGGGGATTCTTTGATGGGGAATCCTTGTTTTGTGGTAAAGGACTTCTATCAAAAAGCAAGTAGCACTAGATGCTCAACGTGGGAGCAATGATCCCCCAGCTACAAAGAATCGATCCTGGCGAATAGTTTTTATTTGTATTGGCGCATTGTTGGTTCTAGGGGGGTACTATTCTTATGGTTGGGCAAAACAAACATTGCTTGATGCTATCGAAGGTCAGCTGAAGCAGGTAGGTATTTCAAGCTTAACGCTAGAAGGGGTATCAGCCCAATGGTTAGGTTTTACTATTCAGGCGTTGGCGTTTGAGGTTGAAAAAAACGGCCACCGTTATGACGTGGTGATGAGAGGTCTTTCCGCTACAGGCTCGCTGGCCACGCTAAAGCAAAGGCAATTTGACTATTTGGGAGCTGATCAGGTTGAAATTCTTATTACTCAAAATAATCAATATCTAGAAAAAAGTCAGGACCCCAGCACAGCAGGCTTTCCTATTCCTTCCGACGTATTTCTATTATTACCTTCCCACCAGCTTGATATTCACCATTACACGGTTCAGCACTTACAAAACCAATGGCGAGTTGACAGTGATTCAGGTGTGAGTGTTGATCGTCAAGAGCTTAACACGAGGCTAAATATAACAACTCAATTCTCGCCGGAGATAAAAGCCACGTTAATGTTGAATGCAGCCAACCAGGTGGTAATTGATATAGAACCCATACTATCGGTTGACGATCAGTCTATTGTTTTGCCGCATCTTCGGTTGGATGGCCAGTTAGATGAGCAGTATAAAAATTTAGCGATTCAGCTACAGGCAGATGGTAGCGTGCAGGGTGTTCATGCTTTGCTAAAAAGCGATGCGTTAAAGAGGATGATGAATGCGATGGGCGAGGGTTACCCCCTGTTGGATTTGTTGGGTGATGCTTCCGGAGTTGCAGCCGTTAGTGCCGAATTTAATGTGCCATTTTCGGATTTTGATGGAAAAACGACCTTAAATGAAGGCATATTGAAGACCCTGCTTAAGCGGGTAAAGGCAGCGGCGAATATAGATTTCACGCTGCAGAACAAAAAAGATGAAGTTGCTTTAATAGGCCGGATTGATTGCAACCTGGATAAAGACTTTGCGGTTCAACTCAAGGCCGATGTTACCGTGAAAGATATTCAGGTTTTGCTTACAATCGATGGATTAAAGAAAGTGATTACGGCGGCAGCAGAGCGCTATCCTCGGTTGGAATTGCTGAACGACACTTCGGGAGAGGTAGCCGTAATTGCAGAACTTAATCTGCCAGCAGTGGATTTGGAGGCTATATCGATATTAGATGAAGGCGTATTGAAGAGGCTAGTGAGTAGGGCAAAGGGAACGGCAAATATAGATGTTATGCTGCAGAATCAAAATGATGAACTTACATTGGATGGCAGTGCCAACTGGAATCTCGATAAAAACCTGCTCTCAGTGGATGTCAGAGAGTTTACCGCAGGTTCAGCGTTTGTTCAGAAACAGCTTGATATGATAGAAGGCAATAGCATGTTAACGACAGGAGGCGAAATGCACCTAACTTCAAGCGCGACAGTCGAGGCTGATGAATTGAAAGAATTCATCACTGGCTCACCGGACTTGTCATCGTTTCGTGGACGTGGACAATTAACGTTAAATAAGATGAGCTTGACGCAGAAGGAGATGGCATTATTCAATATCCAAACGCAATTAATGTTTAGTATGAAAGATGCAATGCTAAATTTTTCTACGGATAAGTTGGTTGTTGACGAGATGAATTATGGTATACCTATGAATGCATTAGAAAGTGTATTTTCCGGTACTACTAATTTGGAAAATAATGAGTATACATTAGAGATTGATGAGTTTGAGGCCAGTTTGTTAGGGGGGCGAATCTTTGTGCTTCCTTTTACCTTGTCGGGGCCGGACTTAAATGCTGAAATTGACGTTAAATTGAAAGGGAT
>NVVG01000264.1 GCA_002402125.1 Moraxellaceae bacterium | reverse complement strand
TGCGGTAAGAGCGCACCGCGTGGCTGGTAACAGGCACGGCGATGGTAAACCCCACTCGGAGCAAGACCAAATAGGAATCCATTAGGTGTGACCCACACTGGATTCGGGTAGGTTGCTTGAGGCAGTTGGTGACAACTGTCCCAGATGAATGATTGTCCACGACAGAACCCGGCTTATCGACTAACTTTTCACTCCTTTCCCTTTGCTTGATTAGGCGTTTGTGACGCCTAATCAAGTTAAGTTAGATGCAATTTGTCAAATTGCGTATAAAAACACCTATCCTTTATTTCAAAACGTTCTCACGGTTAATAAATTACTTTAACAAAGGCCAAGTAACCCTTTGAAAGCACGGGATTTTCTTGTTCGTGTTTTTCGCTTATTTCTTTCTAAAACCATCCTAAGTCATTGTTTTTCGTCTGAATTCCTCTCCTTGATAGTTTGAACTTCTTGACAGTACACCTATATGCTCCCTATAGTGTGAAAAAGTGGTGGAAAGTGGTGGGAAGTGGGTTTAATTGGTCATTTTCACCAATAAAGTGGAAAACATAGGAAGCATCGTGTTTAGAGGCGTTAATGCAATCAATTTGGATCAAAAGGGGCGGATGGCTTTGCCAACCCGTTACCGTGATTCTGTGCAAGAACGTTGTGCTGGTCAATTAATAGCCACCATCGATACAGATGATAAATGTTTGTTGTTGTATCCGCTTCCCGAGTGGTTAGACATCGAACGTAAGATAGCGGCATTACCCAGTTTTAATAAAGCCGCACGACGAGTGCAGCGTTTGTTGATTGGCCATGCTACCGATGTGGAGATGGATAAGAACGGAAGGTTGGTGTTGCCACCATTACTGAGAACCTATGCAGGTTTAGACAAAGAAATTATGTTGATTGGCCAAGGCAAGAAGTTTGAAATTTGGTCTGAGTCGCATTGGAATGAAAAAAGAGATGCTTGGCTAGAAGAAGAGAACCTGGCGGATGAACCACTGCCCGACGACTTGATGTCGTTGTCATTATGATGAGTCAACGGGGGTTAACTCATCATGCAGTGTTGTTACATGAGTCAGTCGAAGGTGTCATCACCGACAAGGATGGTTTCTACATTGATGGTACGTTCGGTAGGGGGGGTCATACACGTGAGCTTCTTAAGCAATTGGGGAAAGAAGCTCGCGTGCTGGCATTTGATAAAGATCCAGAAGCAATCAAGATTGGAAAAGAGCTAGAACAAGAAGATAGTCGATTTGAAATTGTTCATGGCTCTTTCGCAGAAATAACAGCGGTTGTTACCGATAGAGGATATGTCGGCAAGGTAAGCGGAATATTGTTGGATTTGGGGGTGTCTTCTCCTCAGCTTGACGATGCGGAACGTGGTTTTAGTTTCATGAAAGAAGGGCCGCTGGATATGCGAATGAATAATGCCAGCGGCGTGACTGCTGCAGAATGGCTTGCAGTTGCTGGAGAGCAAGAAATTACCAAGGTATTAAAAAAATACGGTGAAGAGAAGTTCGGCCTGAGGATTGCTAAAGCCATTATTGAAGAGCGTGCTGAGCGCCCACTAGTTACTACGACCCAATTGGCCGAGCTAATAGACCGGGCAAGACCAGTAAAGGAAAAACATAAACATCCAGCGACACGGTCATTTCAAGGGATTCGTATTTTCTTGAATAAAGAGTTAGTTGATCTGGATACCTGTTTAAATGACGGCTTAGAAATGCTTGCTGTTGGCGGGCATTTTTCTGTTATCAGTTTTCACTCGCTGGAAGACAGAATGGTAAAACGATTTATTCAAAAACATGTAAAAGGCGATGATTTTCCCGCTGGTTTACCGATCCTGGATAGTCAACTTAATAAGCGTTTGAAAGCGTTAAGTAAGGCGCAAAAAGCGTCCGCCACTGAAGTGGATGCCAATGTACGGGCTCGCAGCGCAGTGTTGCGAGTTGCAGAAAAGTTGATGTAGGCAATGGAAATGTCACCAGCATTTCGTGATGGGGCAGTCCCTCAATTAAGAGCGTGGATTCTTGTCTTTACGCTAGGTGTTTTGGTTGTGCTGTCCGCGGTGTCGGTAGTTTATTCCACTTATCAAACGCGGAAACTTGTGGCTGAATTTCAGCAGCTGCAAAATTCAAGAAATGACATGGAAGTAGAGTGGGGGCAGTTGTTGTTAGAACAAAGTGCGTGGGGATCGTTTAATCGTGTTGAGAAATTGGCCAGCAAACGATTGAAAATGATAGTGCCGGAGCCAAATAAAATTGTGATGGTGAGCCAGTGAGCGAGCATACACAAGAAAAGGACTATGCATGGCGCTTCTACTTGGTTGTAGTGGTGATGTTGTGCGCCGCGTTTGCTGTGTCTGGACGAGTTGTGTATCTCTATGTTGTAGATAAGGACTTTTTACAACATCAGGGAGATAAACGTGTATTGCGTACAGAAATAATTCCCGCCCATAGAGGTATTATCAAAGATCGAAACAATGAGCCTCTGGCAGTGAGTACACCAGTTACAACGATTTGGGCAAACCCAAAACAGTTGGTTAGCATGCAAGAAAAATGGCCGTTGTTAGCCAAACATCTGGATACCAGTGAAACACGGTTACGAAATAGAATCCTTAGCAATCAAAGCAAACAGTTTATTTATTTGCGTCGGCATATGACGCCGCAGCGAGCGAACAAAATATTAAAAATGAAATTGCCTGGTGTTCATGGTTTGACAGAGTATCGTCGTTATTACCCTGCAGGTGAGGTGGCTGCACATGTTGTTGGTTTTACTAATATCGATGAGAAGGGGCAGGAAGGGATCGAATTGGCCTATGATAAGGTGTTGAATGGTAAGCCAGGAAAAAAACGAGTAATAAAAGATCTTCATGGGCGTGTGGTTAAAGATATCGGTTTAATTAAAAATGCCGAACCTGGACAAGATATTACCCTAAGTATTGATCTTAGAGCGCAGTACTTGGCGTATCGAGAACTACTGACTGCGGTGAAAGAATACAAAGCAGCAGCAGGCAGTGCGGTGGCGATTGATATTGAAACCGGGGAAGTGCTCGCGATGGTTAATCAGCCATCCTATAATCCCAATAATCGTTCTCGCAAAGATGTAGCCAACTTTCGAAATCGTGCCGTAACCGATTTGTTTGAACCAGGTTCAACGATAAAACCTTTTACGGTATCCGCAGCACTAGAAAGTGGCCGGTGGAAGCCTGATAGTTTAGTTAATACCGCTCCAGGGTTTGTTAAGGTAGGGCGTAAACGTATTCGTGATATGGCAAATTATGGTGTCATTGATGTCGGTACAATTATTTCCAAATCAAGCAACGTGGGTGTAACAAAGCTTGCATTGTCATTAGATCCAGGGGCTGTGAGTGAATACTTTTCACGATTAGGATTTGGCCAGCCCACAGGCATTGGTTTTCCTGGGGAAAGCGCGGGTTATATGCCTGTTAAAGACCGTTGGCGTCCGATTGAAGTCGCGACCTTGTCATATGGGTATGGTTTATCTGTCACCGCGCTGCAATTAGCGCAAGCATATGCGGTGCTCGGCAATGGTGGCATTAAGCATCAAACGACTTTACTGAAGCGGGACTTATCTGGAAATTTTGATGATGAGTATCTGATTCAGGTTATGGATGAAACGGTCGCTCGAGACCTGTTGGTTATGCTCGAGAAGGTGACCGGTGATAAGGGTACCGCACGTCGGGCAAAGGTTCCAGGTTATCGCGTTGGAGGTAAGACGGGAACGGTTCATAAGGTCAGTGCAGGTGGGGGTTATGAAGATCATAAATATACTGCGTTGTTTGCAGGAATAGCACCTATAAACAACCCGCGCATTGCCTTGGTTATTGTGGTCGATGATCCCAAGGGTGATCGTTATTATGGTGGGCAAGTTGCTGCGCCGATATTCTCCCGCATTATGGCGGGATTGTTACGAGTGAAACAGGTTGTTCCTGATCGTGTTCCAGAGCAATGGGCGAAAGCATCACATATAAAGGCGGCAAGCTCATGAGTATGACGCTTGGCAATTTGCTGAATGATACTGTTTTTACCGATGCTGCGCTTCCAAGTGCTACGCTTCCAGAGAGCGAAAGATGCTGTGTTATTAGGGGCTTAGCTCTGGATAGCCGACGGGTTAAAAGCGGAGATCTGTTTTTTGCTTATTCGGGTGTCTTGGCCGATGGCAGACAATATATAGCGGAGGCCATTGGAAACGGCGCGGTTGCGGTGATTGTTGAGGAAGATGAGAGCCAAGAATTTAATACTAGTGGGTTTTCGGTTCCTATTGTAAGTCTTACCAATGTCGAGAACGCTATCGGCAAAATTGCCGCAACGTTTTGGGGGGATGCATCAAGCAATCTCACCGTTGTTGCGGTTACCGGTACTAACGGAAAAACCAGTGTTACTCAGATGATTGCAGAATCGTTGGGGGCACTAGGTGAAAAGACTGCGGTAATCGGCACCTTAGGCAATGGGGTTTTTGGACAGCTTCAACAGACGCAACATACCACGCCTAATCCATTACAACTGCAAGAGTTGTTTGCGGATTTTCACCAACAGAATGTGTCGAGTGTGGCGGTGGAAGCTTCATCTCATGGGCTTGTGCAGGGGCGGCTGACTGGTACAAAAATCAATGTTGGCGTTGTTACCAATATCAGTCGAGACCATCTCGATTATCATGGCACGATGAAGTCATATCAACAGGCCAAAGCCAATTTAGTTAGTTGGCCAGGGTTGCAACAGATAATTTTAAATGCCGATGACCCGGAAGTTATGGCATTGTCTGTTTATGCTCGCGAGGATGTTGAGCGGATTACTTTTTCTAGCCAATCCCGCGTTGCGACAATCTATGCAGAAGATGTAGTCTTTTCTCATCACGGCTTGACCTTTACTTTAGTAACCCCTACAGGTCGAAGTGAGATTAAAAATAAGTTGATAGGTGAGTTTAATGTATCAAACTTACTCGCGGTGGCCGCGGTATTACATTGCCGTCGTTATGATTTAGCTCAAATTGCCCATGTTTTATCGTTAGTGTCACCTGTCCAGGGACGCATGGAAGATGTTGGGTTGGTAGAGGGAAGTGGAGAGCTTCCTGGTGTTGTCGTTGATTTCGCACATACGCCAGACGCACTGGAAAAAGCTCTGACAGCGCTGAAGCCTCATTGTCATGGGAAGTTATGGTGTGTCTTTGGCTGTGGTGGTGAAAGAGACAAAGGCAAGCGTCCCGAGATGGGGGCGATAGCCGCAAAGTATGCCGATAGAATGGTGATTACCGCCGATAACCCACGCAGTGAAAATGTCAGCGACATTATCCAAGACATTGAGAGTGGCATTAGTATTGGTGCGGCGTATCAAGTTGAACTTGATCGAAGCGAAGCTGTGCGCTGTGCGGTGATGAATGCTGCTAACGACGACCTGATTTTACTGGCCGGAAAAGGCCACGAGAACTATCAAGATATTGGCGGTAAGAAATACGCTTATTCGGACCGAGATACTGCCGAGAAAGTATTACGGGAGCGCTTGCATGGTTCCATTTCAGGAGGAGAGCAATGCTGATATCTGAAGCCGCAAAAAAAATAGATGGTGAATTGACTGGGTCGGATATAAGTTTTGCTTCTGTAAGTACCGATACCCGCTCAATCAAGGCTGGAGATTTATTTGTCGCACTTCGAGGGCCAAACTTTGATGGCCATGAATATCTTGATGTGGCGAAGAAAAATGGTGCGGTAGCAGTGCTTATTAGCAAATCAGTAAAAACATCCTTGCCAGCCATCATGGTAAAAGATACTCGGTTAGGGTTGGGAAGGCTGGCAGCGGCTTGGCGAGCACAGTATCAACTGCCAACGATAGCGGTTACCGGTAGTTGTGGAAAGACCACATTGAAAGAGATGTTAGCGGCCATATTGAATTTGCGGGGTGCCACACATTTTACCGCAGGTAATTTCAATAATGAGATTGGGGTGCCTTTAACGTTACTCAATTTATCTGAAGATCATCAGTATGCGGTCATTGAATTAGGTGCTAATCATCTCGGGGAGATAGCTTACACTGCAGACTTAACCCGGCCCGATGTTGCTGTTGTGACGAATGCGGGTGATGCGCATATTGAAGGTTTTGGTTCAAAAGAAAATGTAGGCAAGGCGAAAGGTGAGATATTCCAAGGTTTGTCGAGCAACGGCGTTGCCGTATTGAATAGAGATGATGAATTCTATAATTATTGGTGCTCGTTAGTGGAGGGTAAGCGACAAGTTAGCTTCTCATTGGAAAATGCAAAGGCAGACTTTTTTGGATCTGATCTGGAATTACAAAAAAGTGGTAAATATCACTTTTTGTTGAATGTGTCATCTTCAGTTTGTCGCGATAATGATGCCTGTATTGGTATTGCTTTACCGTTGTTGGGTCGATTTAGTGTACTTAATGCTATTTCTGCTGCTGCCGCTGCATATTCGGTTGGCGCTACGCTGACAGAAATCAAAAGTGGGTTAGAAAGCATTTCTTCCATAAAGGGTAGGTTATGTCCACTAACGGTGGGTCCACTGCATATTATTGATGATAGCTATAATGCGAACCCCGTGTCTATTCACGCAGCTGTTGATTTGTTGGCAGAAATCCCTGGCAACAAATGTTTGGTGTTGGGGGATATGGCCGAGCTTGGTGTACATGCGCCTTCGTTACACCGGGAAATAGGCGAGTATGCGGCGGAAAAGGCGATCGATAATTTACTGGTGTTTGGTCGCCATGCTTCTGATTATCTATTTGGTTTTACTACGCATAAAAGCACGGATCAGAAAGGCGCAATCTTTGATTCATGTGAGGAAATTGCTCAGTTTGTACATGATGAATTGAGTAACTATACAATTCTAATAAAAGGTTCTCGTAGTGTGGCAATGGAACGTGTTATTCAGTGTTTGAAATCCATGATTAACGAGGAATGTAATGATTTTGAGGGGCAACGCTAATGTTGTTGTGGTTAGCTGATTTTTTGTCGCAATATTTTTCTTTTTTTAATGTATTTCAGTATCTGACATTACGGGGGATTCTTGGGGTGTTAACAGCGCTAACCATAGCCTTTGTTGTTGGCCCAATTATGATAAGAAAACTTAGTCATCATCAGATTGGGCAGTCAATTCGAGACGATGGGCCTGAATCTCACTTGAGTAAGGCGGGAACGCCAACCATGGGCGGTGCGTTGATACTCGTGGCGATCACTGTAAGCACGCTGCTATGGGCTGATTTGGCTAATCGTTATATTTGGGTGGTATTAATTGTAACCTTGGTGTTTGGTGCGGTTGGTTGGGTAGATGATTACCGAAAGGTTGTACAGAAGAATTCAAAAGGATTGCCGGCAAAGTGGAAGTATTTTTGGCAGTCCGTTGGTGGTTTAGGTGCGGCTATTTTCTTGTTTATGACGGCTGAAACTCCCGCAGAAACTCAGCTGTTAGTGCCGTTTTTCAAAAATATACAAATCGATCTTGGCTGGGGTTATATCGTATTAACCTATTTTGTCATTGTAGGCACATCAAACGCGGTGAATTTAACCGATGGATTGGATGGGCTTGCGATTATGCCAACGGTCATGGTAGGTGGTGCGCTCGGTGTTTTTGCCTACGTTGTTGGTAACTATCAATTTTCTGAGTACCTACATTTCCCCTATTTAGAGGGAGCCGGGGAGTTGATTGTTATTTGTGGAGCGATCGTGGGGTCTGGTTTGGGTTTTCTTTGGTTTAATACCTACCCTGCACAAGTTTTTATGGGTGATGTGGGGGCTTTGGCGTTAGGGGCAACCTTAGGTGTATTGGCTGTTATCACTCGTCAAGAAATTGTGCTGTTTATTATGGGTGGTGTGTTTGTGATGGAAACCGTGTCAGTTATTTTACAAGTGGGTTCCTATAAATTGACCGGGCGGCGTATTTTTCGGATGGCGCCGATTCATCATCATTTTGAATTAAAGGGTTGGGCAGAACCAAAGGTGATTGTTCGCTTTTGGATTATTACGGTCATTTTGGTATTGATCGGATTAGCAACATTAAAGCTACGTTAAAAGTTACGTTAAAAGTTACGTTCATAGTTAAGGGATATGGGAAATGTCACAGATAATACAAAAAGTCGTCGTGGGGCTGGGTAAAACCGGTTTGTCCTGCGCACGTTTTTTGTGTCAGCAAGGTTTTGCTGTTGCTGTGACCGATAGTCGCGATAATCCGCCTGGGTTAGCTGCGGTTTTGGCTGAATATCCTGGTGTCGTTGTAAGCGTTGGGGCTTTTGATCAATCTTTGATGTTAGCGGCGGAAGAACTTGTTGTCAGTCCAGGTGTGTCACTTCAAGAACCTGCAGTGAAAGCCGCAGTGGCTGCCGGAGTCCCTGCGATTGGCGATATTGAGTTGTTTTCTCGATATATCCCTCGTGAAAATACCACGATTGTGGCTATTACAGGTTCAAATGCAAAAAGCACCGTGACTACATTGGTTGGGGACATGATTCAGCAGGCGGGGCATACTGTGATCGTTGCTGGAAATATTGGTCTGCCGGTTATGGATATACTCTTGCAGGGTCAGTCTGCAGAATTTTATGTATTGGAATTATCCAGTTTTCAGTTAGAGACAACTTACAACCTAAAGGCAAATGTAGCGACAATTCTTAATCTGTCTCCAGACCATCTCGATCGTTATGATGGTATGCAGGGCTATATTGCAGCTAAGCAGCGAATCTATAGTGGCTGTGATACTGCCATTGCAAATGCGGATGACCAAGCAACGTTGCCAACCGACTCATTAGACTGCCGGGTACTAACGTTCACTTCGTCATCTAGTCTTGAATTGCCCCAGGCTGGATACTACTACGCCACGGCTGGAGAAAAAGAAACGCTTTGCCATAATGACAACAAGGTTATCGACCTTGCTGATATAGCATTATCCGGCGGTCATAACCTACAAAATGCCATTGCAGCGTTAACAATTGGTCAGGCCATTGGTTTATCTGATGAGTCGATGGCAATAACCTTAAGCACATTTTCCGGCTTAGCCCATCGTTGTCAAATAATAGCGAAGCAAGATAATGTTGCTTGGATTAACGATTCAAAAGGGACTAATACCGGAGCAACCATTGCGGCGCTAAATGGTTTGGGCCCGCTTTATCAATCGGGTATCGTGTTGATCGCGGGAGGGGTGGCAAAAGGAGCCGATTTTTCACAACTTGTACCAGCGGTTAGTGCTTATGTGTCCGATGCGGTATTGATCGGTGCTGATGCAAAACAGCTTGATGCTGCGTTGAATAATGACTGTGATATACATCACGTAGATTCGCTTGCGCTCGCGGTGGATAAAAGCCGAGGCCTGGTAAAATCTGGTGGGGCGGTATTGCTTTCGCCTGCCTGTGCTAGTTTTGATATGTTTTCGGGTTTTGAAGATAGAGGCAATCAATTTATCGAATTAGTCAATAATGTGACTTCCGGCGATAGACTGCAAGGAGGAATGAACTGTGCGTAATACAGCGAATTCATCTTTGATGCAGCAAGAAGTTTCCTCATCGATAAACCTCGGACAGTGGTTATTGTTAACTGTGATTACACTTGCTGCTGTGGGTTTTGTGATGGTGTCGTCTGCCTCGATGGACATATCTGAGCGGCTTGTTGGCAATCCCTTTCATTTCTTACAACGACATTTGATCTATCTCACCATGGCGCTGATGTGTGCCTCGCTTGCCTACCAGGTTTCTCTGGATATGTGGAAAAAAAGTGGCGTAGTGTTGTTAGTCTTTGCCTATATATTGTTGATCGTGGTGTTGATACCCGGTGTCGGTCGTACCGTCAACGGCAGTACTCGCTGGATCTCGTTAGGGTTGATTACCATTCAAGTGTCAGAGGTGGCAAAAGTTTGCGTGCTTGCTTATGTAGCAGGTTATCTGGTGCGTAGAAATAATGAAGTCAGAGAAAAATTCTGGGGTTTTATCAAGCCTGTGCTGGTGTTGTCAATGATGATCGTATTGTTGTTGCAGGAACCTGATTTTGGTGCGGTGGTTGTCATAATGTCCGCCGTTTTTGGTATGTTATTTCTTGCGGGAGTGAAGTTTTCTCAATATGCCCTGGCGCTGACAGTGAGCATCTGCGCGGGAGCTGCGATGATATTTTCATCGGAATACCGCTTAAAGCGCCTGATTGCTTATTTAGACCCTTGGTCAGATCAGTTTGGATCTGGTTACCAGCTAGTGCAAAGTCTCATTGCCTTTGGTCGCGGTGATTTAACCGGTGTTGGTTTAGGTAATAGCATCCAAAAGTTGTCCTATTTGCCTGAAGCCCACACTGATTTCGTATTTGCCGTGCTTGCAGAAGAATTTGGATTGGTGGGCAATTTGTTTGTAATTAGTTTGTATCTATTTATGGTGATGGTAATTCTGTGTATTGGCCGAGCTGCGGAAAAAGCCAAGGTGCTTTTTGGTGCCTACATGTGTTACGGATTAGGCATCATGATTGGTTTGCAGGCATTTGTGAATATTGGGGTGGCTTGTGGTTTGTTACCAACCAAAGGTCTGACGCTTCCCTTAATGAGTTATGGTGGAAGCAGTTTGATCGTCAGTTCGGTGATGATTGCGATTATTCTACGAGTGAATAAAGAGACTCAGATTGCGCATTGTTTGTCGATAGAAAACCAGACGGATAAGAGTAAGACTAAGAAAAGAAAGACTAAGCAAGCTGGAAAACGCACACCGTTTAATGAGTCTCCTAAGGAACAACGTGGTTGGATGGATCGTTGGAGAAAGGAGACGGTGCTATGATAAGTAAAACGACAAGCCAGACTGCAACAAAATGCTCAACCAATATGACGTCTTCGGTGCAACGAGTGTTGGTGATGGCCGGTGGTACTGGGGGACATATTTTCCCTGCCCTTGCCGCCGCCAAAGAATTTCAAAAGCTAGGCATTGAAGTGAAATGGTTGGGTACTCGAAAGGGACTTGAGTCTCGGCTGGTACCTGAGAATGACCTGGATATATACTATTTAGACGTAGCCGGTGTACGTGGCCAGGGTTTGAAACGATTATTATTGGCGCCGTTTAAAATTGTAGCGTCCGTTTTACGTGTCATTGGCATCATTCGCCAGTATAAACCTGATTTAGTGCTAGGCATGGGGGGGTTTGTTACTGGGCCTGGGGGAGTGGGTGCTTGGTTGGCGCGAAAACCATTGTTTATTCATGAGCAAAATGCGGTTGCGGGATTTACTAATAAAGCATTGGCAAAATTTGCCACTAAGGTTTTTCAAGCATTT
>NVVG01000263.1 GCA_002402125.1 Moraxellaceae bacterium | reverse complement strand
ATACTAGATCATCCGTAAATCATGCAATCGGGCACGGGAAAAAGAGGAGGCAACCTCCCCTTTTTTTATGATCAGTATTATTGCTGCTGCCCGCCATCACGCGCGCCATTATTAATCACCGCGGCACTACCACCATAGTTAGATAAATTTGTTACAATCGCTGCGTCTGCTGTTGCATTGTTAGCATTAGTAAGTGCGGCAGCCGATGCGGTAATAGCATCCGCCTGGTTACCACCACCAATTTCATTCGCCAAACCCGCTACCTGGTTACGCGCAGCGTTACCAAACAGTCCCATTACCGCAATACCAGCAACAGCGATCAATGCAACGATGATCAAGTACTCAGACATGCCTTGTCCACGAATATTTTTTCGAGAATTTAATGTAATAGATTTCACAGGCTTAGCCCCTTGTTTAGGTGTGTTTTTTATTCTGTTTATTGCAACTACGACAGCGGCTGCTGATACAACGACAGTTGTTTCGGTAAAACTTCGTACCGTATGGTTTTTTAATGTCTCTATCTAATTATAGATTCAATGTAAATCACCGTGCAGGTACTAGCCAACCGAGTCCTCCCAAACATCACAGATGCTGGAAAAGTAGACGCATACCTTGGTAGACATACTTACATAGTCGTATATTAAGTCAAGCCTTTGAAACCTAATCTTTTACGCTAGTTACAAACAACTTTTCCAACTTGAGAACCAGCACACTAAATCGCCTAATCCATCACCGGATTTATCTCATAATAAATCAGTCACATAGCGCCAAACTAGGAAAGCTGATTGCATAGCCTAGTTCACTGTGTAAAATGCCCTCTTGGAGACTTTTTACAATTAATAACAGAAAACTACCTATTTTGGTGCATTTAGCACTATTATTGGGTCACATCATCATAACAATACTAAACTATTAAGCTAAGATGATTTTAATAGCAATTGGGATATATGGGGACATAACTGACAATGAAGTTATCCAAGCTTTTTAGATGGCGTAAAAAGCAACCTGCCAAACCTAAAGCAGCTGCGCCCCCTAAAGCACGAAGAAGAACTACCGCTAGCGCAAAACCAGCCCAAACACCGGCACAAGAAGGTGTTCAGGCCATCAAACCGATCAATGTTAAGCTCAATATTGGCCACTATCGTTTAGAGCCCTTCACCGAAGGCGGCGTCTGCGTGGTAATGAAAGGCATCCCTAAGGAAGCGGGCAAGCCCAAATTAGCCGTTAAGCTTGTGCGAGAGCAATGGCTCAACCACGCGGCGGTAAGACGCCAGTTTTCCAATGAAAGCCAGATCGTTAAAGAACTCAATCACCCTTTTCTACCGCGTTACCTATCCCGGGGCCTAATTGACGGCAAGGCGTATTACGCGTACGAGTTTATCGAAGGTGTACCGTTAATTAATTTATCTCAGGAAAAAGACCGGTTTCCTCCTGAGCTCATTAAAGATATTGCTACCGATATCGTTATCCAATTACTCGTGCAGTTAGTTCACGTACAAGAACGGCTTAAGCCTGTCGCTCATGGGGACATCAGCTCTGAAAATATCCTGATCGACAGCAAACAACGCATATATCTGGTTGATTTTGGCTGCTCCCACTTTGTAAAACAGGCCCATAAAGATAGCTTTCAGTGGCTGGCGAAGCCGTCATTTATATCGCCAGAGCAGGCAAAGGGTGAAAACTGGGATCATCGCAGCGACCTTTATCAGGCTGGCATACTGTTTTACGAATTAGCTAAGAGTAAACGTTGGAATATTGGTAAAACCAAGAGAGATAAAGTGCTTTTTGCTGCGTCAAAAGAAAAACCCAGCGACGATTTCCTTGAAGATATCGTGGGCCTTAAGATTTCAACGGTTGCCGCCAAACTTCTCGATCCCAGCCCTGCCACGCGGTACCAATCGGCAAAAGAAGCTGTAGCGGAAATGGAAGCTGCCAGAGCTTAAGTTGTCTTAATCAGCATAACTAACGCTTGTAAACAAAGCATCAAAACCAATAAAGGGCCTGATTAGGCCCTTTATTGGTTTTGATGCTTTGTTATTTGTAACCCTGTTAGGTGCTATGGCTATTCTACCCGAACACCACGATCGAACCGACAAGATGATGTCTGACCATCCGCCGTACAGGTGCCCCTACCGTGAAGCTGACTCTGACTAAAGCTTCCGACGTACTTGCTACCATCAGGCCAACTAAAGGTACCCTGGCCTTCTCTAATATCACTGGTAAAGTCCCCAATATAATGCTCGCCGGTAGGCCATTGCAACGCCCCTTTACCGGTACGTTCTCCTCGCTTAAATTCACCGTTATACACTCGGCCATCTTGGAAAAAATATTTACCTCGCCCCTGCATAACACCTGCGACAAAAAAACCTTCGTAACGATTGCCATTGGGCCATTGCATGATGCCATTGCCGTTGGGAGCATCCGCAGCAAACTGACCGCTATATAACTCACCACTGGCCCATCTCATTTCGCCTCTACCGGAACGTTGATCGTCACTGAAACGCCCTTCATAGACACCACCATCAGAATAGGTCGCTTTACCCAACCCCTGTTGAACGCCATTAACAAACTGTCCTTCGTAGGACTGACCGCCAGGGCTATCCAAGCGACCACGCCCGGTTCTCTCATCATTTACAAATTGCCCAGTATACTTTCGACCATCAGGCCATTGGTAGGTGCCATCACCGTTCTTCCTGTCGCTGCGAAAGCCACCAACGTATACTCGGCCATCCGCCCAAGTATAGGTGCCCTGGCCATTTTTTAGGCCATTAGAGAATTGGCCTTCATAAAAACTACCACTGGGCCATTTATAAACACCCGCTCCATTATATAGGCCATTCTTCCACTGACCGTCATAGACACGGCCTGCGCCATCGACAAACTTACCAACACCTGACATGGTGTCATTTAACCAATCACCGTCATAGCGATCGCCGTTAGGCCATATGTAAACCCCAAAACCTTGCTTCTTACCTAAGACAACGTCACCACTAAATTTGGCACCACCACTCATCGCCACAAACTCGCGCTGAGGGGTATCTACGGTCTCAGTAGACGCTGCCCGCTCGACCTGTGCGGGGGTATCTGCCCCGTCATCACATGCGATTAGCCATGTTGACATTAATACGGTAACTATTACTTTTAACAAACTCGAAATCCCCATCTTCACTTTTTTACAGCGCTATTTATTACTACAATTTTTATTACTGCGATTTTCATGAACTAATTACAGCATAGAATACATCTGAACATTTAGCCTTTGAGAGGGCTGCCACCCGCCATATCTAGCTCTTCACGACCATCATCCCAGCCAGCTTCCCAACTCGCCACAAGCACCTCCTTATCATAAGGCGCCTCTCTGACAACACTCTGAACCAAGCCGTCTTTATAGCCCTGTTCATAAGCCTCATCCAAACCAACGTGCCACTGCTTCTTTTCTTCTCCGGCACTTAAAGATGGCGCTGTTTCAACAGGGCCATCGATCTCTAAATCGATATCGGCAACCGACAGAACTGGCACTGGCGCAGCTTGATTTTTAAACACATTGGCCAGCAACGTCTCACAATCATGCATTATATGATATAACGCCGGCACTAAGATAAGGCTCACCGAGGTCGCAAACATAACCCCAAACGCCAGAGATACCGCCATCGGTATAAGGAACTGCGCCTGCAAACTGGATTCCATCATCAGCGGAGTCAACCCACCAAAGGTCGTCAGCGATGTGAGTATTATCGGTCTAAAACGCGCGGCACCTGCCTCCCGTATCGCCTCGAGCAATTGTACGCCTTCATCTCGTTTGCGGTTGATATAATCCACCAACACCAAGTTGTCGTTTACCACCACACCACTAACCGCAATCATGCCTATCACCGACCAAAGCGTGACTTCCATGCCAAGCAACATATGGCCAAACAGCGCACCAACCAAACCAAACGGAATAGCGAACATCACCATTAAAGGTTGGTAATAGGAACGGAACAGTGTCGCCATCATCACGTACATGCCTAGCAAAGCAAAAAAGTAGGCTGTTTTTATATAAGACTTAAATTCCATTCTATCTTTTTGTATCCCTGCTACCGACCACGTCATGCCAGGGTAGTTCTCGGGAATAGCATCTAAAAAGTCTTTTCTAATGGCGCCCATCACCCTTTCTTCCGTGGTGATACTGTCATCAATCTTCGCGTCTATCTTAATGACGCGGCGCCGATCACGCCGTTTAATATAAGCGGCACCTTCACCGTATTGGATATCAGCGACCGTCAACAGCGGCACGCTACTGCCATCTCGCAACTGGATATGCATATTTTCCAAGTACCACAGGGAAGACCGCTCCTCTACTGGGTAGCGTACGACAACTTTAACGTCCTCATCTCCGCGCTGCAGGCTTTGCACTTCGGTTCCGTGATACGCCTGCCGCACCTGGGAAGCCACATTTTCAAGGTTCAACCCAAGGTTTCTCGCCGCCGGTTTTAATTCTATCTGCAGCTCTTGCTTACCCTTTTGGAAAGAATCCCTAATGCCATAAACGCCATTATATTCAGCCAGCCGATCCTTCAAGCCATTGGCGGCCGCTTTCAAATCATCCAAACTGTTTGATGACAATTCCAGTGCTACCAGTGATCCGGAAGGGCTTAAGGTGGAAATGAACTTCAAACTGGTTACGTCAGGTATATCTCCGATTTTTTCCCGCCATCTATCGGTGATATCCGTACCGGATATTGCGCGACCTTCTGAAGGCGCCATTTCAACCACTACGCTACCACCATCTGAGCTCGAATAAGAAGTAAGCACATCCAATATTTGCTCTTCTCCGGTTTCAGCCTTTAACTCGCGTTTAATCTCAAACGCAACTTCTTCTAGTTTTTTTATACCCCTCCTTACCGAATCTTCTGAGGTAGCCTGCGCAAACGTCACATTGGCCCTCGCAGTATCACCTTCGATGGTCGAATAAAAAACCACCTTTAACCAGCCAGAGGCTAACAGCGAACAGGCCACAATAAAGATGGCGACAAAAGTCAGCATAGACAGATACCGCCAGGATAAACACTTTTCCAAGAAAGGCTTATAAACATTACGAACAAAACGCTCCAATCCCAAGGAGAAACGTGTTTGTAGTTTACCTATTATCGGAGCCTTATTTATCTCATTGCTATTGGTGCCCGACAGATGGGCAGGCAAGATTAACAACGATTCCAACAACGAAAAGATTAATGTGGCAATTACAACAATAGGAATTACTTTGATCAATTTACCTTCTGGCCCAGGCATCATCGCCAACGGTAGAAATGCGATTATCGTTGTAAGCACTGCAAACACGACGGGTTTCGCGACTTCCTGCGCAGCCAACACCGAGCCTTGTAGTCCCATAATACCCTTACGATGAAAGGTGAATATGTTTTCTCCCACTATAATTGCATCATCTACCACGATGCCAAGTACCAGAATAAACGCAAACAGCGATATCATATTGATCGAACCACCGAAATAAGGCAGCAACCAAAACGCCCCCATAAACGAAATAGGAATACCCAAGCTCACCCAAAACGACAATCCAATACGCAAAAACAGCAGCAAAATAACAAATAGGACAATCATTCCACCTGTGAAATTTTCAGTTAACAGGTCAATACGGCTTTTAAAATGCACCGAGGTATCTTGCCATATATCAAGTTTAATACTTTCCGGTATGAACGTAAGTGGCGCTGCAATATATTTCTGGAGGGCCTCAGAGATATCCAGAATATTTTGTTCGCCAACACGATAAACGGCCAATGCGACGGCAGGCTCTCCATTAAATTCGGCTGTAGATAATCTTGTAGAAAACCCGTCAGTAACATTGGCTACATCACCCACCAATACCTGGGCACCATCCGGCAAGGCCCGAACCACAATCTCCTCAAATTGATCACCCCAATAAACCTGACCCTTTGCTTTAATGCTGATCTCGCCTTGAGCGGTCTTAATCACACCTGTCGGCAAATCTAGCGAACTCTGCCTAACGGCCGCCACAACTTCGTTAAAACTCAAACCGTAGCGCTGTAACGACACCTCGGATACTTCAATCGCAATTTCATTGGTCTTGTTTACCGTATTCAACACCTGGCTTATCGCGCTCATGCTGGTGAGGTCGCTCTTGATATTGTTCGCTATTTTTCTTAATGAACGCATATCCGCTGGGCCAGAAACCAATAGATAGGCAACTAGATTTTTAACGGATAGTTCTTTGATGATGGGACGTTTAACGTCACTGGGAAAAGACCCTATCCCGTCCACTCTGGATTTTATTGCATTGAGCAATTCTTTAGAATCATATCCATATCCAACCTCAACGGTAACCACACCAAAATGCTCATCTGCTCGAGAGGCAATGGATTTAACACCTTCAATATCATATATGGCAGATTCGACACGAGTAATAACCGACTTCTCGACGTCTTCTGGCGACGCACCAGGATAGCTGACGGTAATATTGATCATGTCTAGCGAAACATTGGGTATTATTTCTTTTCGAGTACCATCAAGAGAGATTGCCCCTGCAATAAGGATAAAGACCATAAGCAGGTTAGCGGCAACTCTGTTCTCGGCAAACCAGGCAATAACAGCATTCATCGGATGGCTTCCGCCAAGGGTTGAGGAGCAATCACCAGACCGGAGCTACTAACAGCAATGGGGCGAGCCTTAGGTTCGACTTTAGGAGTAACGCTTGCATTTTCCTTGGAAGCTTGCGCGGCTTCATCCTCTGCAATAAGTGCCGCCAAGGGGGACATGGCTCCTTTGTCCGGTGCAGAAGCAGCAGGTTCTTGGACAATATCTTGCGCCTTAGCCGCTGTCTCCGTTACCGCCTGCGTAATATCTTTGATCATGTCTTTGCGCTGTTGAGGGGTTGAATCAAGCATTTTGCCTATCGCTGCAGTGGCTGCTGCCTTTACCGCTTGCCTATCTTGAACGGGAATTTGATCAGCCATGGCTTTCATTATGTTATTTTCGCGGCGCTTGACCGCTTTGCTCATCAGATCATTTACGCCCCCTGGCGCATCGAGCAGTGGATCAGGAACAAAGATTTTGGTACGTACCCGCATGCCTTTGACGGCTATATCCAATTGACTTAGCACTATTTGATCACCATCTTTAAGCCCGCCATTGACATAGATCTCGTCTTTTCCCTTGTATATGACATCCACCTCGCGGCGCACCAACCGCTTATCGGCATCGACTAACCACAGTTGACTACCATTACGCAGTGCTCGGCGTGGTACGGTAAACACTCCTTGATGATAACGACCAGCTATTTGTGCCTCGACAAAGGTTCCTGCCGATAGCGGCGGCCTATCGGGTTGATTCTCATCACGGGCGTAAGGGTTTTCTATTCGGGCAACCACGTACAACAATCTATTTTTTTCATCTAAGCCACCTTCAGACCGTACAATTCGGCCTTCCCAAACATAGGGCTTGCCTCCGTACTGCCCTTTTAACAAAACCGGAGTACCTTCAAATTCGGTGGACTCTTGATAACGTAACTGCACATCGACTAACGCTAACTGGCGATCGGACAGCGGCAAGCGCACCTCAGCCACATCTACCGCATAGATTGTTCCCATCACAATACCGGGGCGAATATATTGACCAACATCAACGGATTTCATTCTGACACGCCCATCAAATGGCGCTCGTACCAGCGTGCGTTTCTTTTGCAGCTCTGCAGATTGCAACTCTGCCCGCGCGGCTTGAAGGCTTGCTTTGGCTTGATCCCATTGGGACTTTCCTAGAGCGTAAGAGTCTCGCTTAACACCTTTAACCCTATTACGCGCCCTGTATTCAGCGCTCGCTCTCAACTCAGCTTCTTTTGCTTTGGCAACGTTAGCTTTGGCGCGACTGATGTTAGCTTCATATTCAATAGGATCAATAGTAATCAGGACTTCGCCTTTCTTAAAAAAACCACCATTGGCAAAATGATTTGATACCGACAGAACCTGACCACTTACTTCGGAATTGAGCTGAATCTCAGTACCTGGCGTAACAGTGCCTCGAGCAGACACTGGAATACTCAATGCCTTTGAATAAACAGGCAAAACAGAAACCTGTGGTTGTTTTATTTCAATGGCTTTATGTTCTATTTTTGGGCTACTGATAAATAATAGAACAGAGATGATCACAGCAACACCAATGGCTGCCAGGGGTAAAACAATCTTAAGTGCTTTATTCATTCGATATCTGCTTGTTATGATTCTTGACCTACACCGTCACATCGCGTGTAACTATAAACCTATAGACCCTTCATTGTTCTTTTTGTTTAGCCGACTTCATCCATCTACAAATACTGGACGCAAGCTTTAGCATAGTAGCGGAAAAACACATATAAATTAAACACTAACAACAATAAATTACAAACATTAGCCCAAATCACTCTATCCAGGAGAGCGATGGGCTTAACAATTGAAAATCAGTGTTAATACAAGAGGGGAATTGATCAAATAACGAGGCATTCTTATGCGTTTCTTGCTACCTTTCGAACAGACCGAGAAAACAATTTGCCTGAGCAATCCAACGCCTTGTTTAGCACGCCAGCAATACAACTCAACAACGAATCCTTCGAAGAGTGTAGGTAAAAGTGGTCCCCGGAAAACAACCGCATTTCAAAATGGTTATTAGTGACCTTTGACCAATCTTCAAGCTCATTAATGGCCACATTGCTATCTTTAGCACCGCCCAGTGCAATCACAGGCATCGCTAATAGTTCGGAAGGCCGGTAATCCCAGGTTTCGATAACCTGACAATCCGCTCTAAGTATAGGGCTGACTAATTCCATCAACTCCGGATTGTTCAACGCCTCGTCCGGTGTACCGTTTAATCTGCGAATTTCTTCTAGGAACTGATCTTCTGGCAATCCATGAATAGGCTTTCTTGTTGCTGGCAACTGTGGTGCCCTGCGACCAGAAACGAACAGGTAATCTGGCTCTGCAAAACCATTGTCTCGCAGCCTTCTTGCAAGTTCATAAGCAACTTGCGCCCCCATGCTGTGACCAAAAAATGCGTAGGACACGCCTAAGTACGGAGACATCGCTGATTCTAGCGCATCGAGTAGCGCATTAAGGTTTGTATAGGCACTTTCTTTAAATCGTGCTCCGCGACCGGGCAGCTGAATGGAGCACACTTCCACATCGCTGGGTAGCTGCTGATACCAATCTCGATAAGCAGACGCATTACCGCCTGCATAATTAAAACAAAACAAACGTAATCGTGGCTGAGCTACAGGTTTAGGTACCTGAAACCACACATCATCACTTATATCAGGAATAGCTTCTACATAAGGTATTCGGTAATTATTAGTGCTCATAATGATATCCATTTTGGATCTATTTTTATTATTATTTGTCAGTGTTAACCCGACTACATACGTTAATGCTGAACAATTCAAATAAGAACTATCAAAAAGTCATTACGTATCAGATCCCCCAACATCGGACCAGACATAACAAAGGTAGCGACAATCTCCAACGAGATGACATACCCATATCATGTGAATACATAATATAGCTCTCAATGATTTTCTACGTCAATAAGGGCTAACGTAACCAGTTCTCAAAATTACAAACAAAAACGCAGTGCACACATCTAGTAACAAAATCGGCTATAAATCAACCTTTTTGCGCAAGATGTACCTAATGATATTAGGCAAATGTAAGACAAAAGCCTGCTCTAGGGTGCGAGTTTGGATAATGAACGTAATTTAACACACTTGCGTGTGCAAAAAAATTATACGCACTGTATCCTTTTCTGACCGTCGTTCCGCTCGACAACTACAGCGTCACTGCTTAATGAAATCGGCCTCGATCATCTTATTCCGTCCGGAACTTTTGGCCGCGTAAAGACTATCATCCAAATAACTAATGATATTTTCCAAGCTCATATCCATTAATGAATTGCCATCCAGACAACCTATGCCTCCGGACACGGTCACCACCATGGCCTCATCACTCACATTGATAAAAGGCGTATGCGCGATGATGTCACGGACACGCTCCATAATAATGAGCAAATGACCGGCATCACAATCCGGCAATAGCAGCATAAACTCCTCTCCACCCATGCGACCTACATGATCTGTCGGGCGTAACACCTGAGTCAGCACTGAGCAAAGCTGTTTAAGCACCCTATCGCCACTCAGGTGGCCGTGGGTATCGTTAATTATTTTAAAATGATCTATGTCCAACAAGGCAAATCCGATGGAGGTATTTTGTCGTTTCGCCCTGGCGACTTCCTGTTGAAAAGCATGGCGAAAACCGCGACGATTAGTCACTTCGGTCAAGGGATCGGTATAGGCGAGCCGAGCTATCTCTTCCGTTTGCATGACCAACTCAAAACATGCCGCTATAACAGCTACTAGATGCGCTAAGAAATCAGTCGCCATATCAGGTTGGAATCGCTTAAGGCTTTTAGACATAAAGCGAACCAAGCCAAAATATTGCTCTTGTTTAATCAATGGTAGCTGCAAGCCAGAAGCGAAACCTAGGTGAGCCAAATCTTGCTCGTTCAATATCTTGGATTTAGTATCTGACGTGTATAGTTGTCGGCTCAAACGAAGTGGCCATTTACTGCCATCAATAGGCCCTAATTGACGCTCGATCGAAGCGCGCGCCCTATTATCTGGATCGATAACAACGATTTCTAGCTGGGCAATGGCAAATGTCTTTGGCAGCTCGACAAAAAGCACATCGAACAATTCCTGCCAGCGACGACAGCTAAGGAGTCGCAGCTCCATCGCTTGTAACTGATGTAATAACTTTTCATTGCGAGACGCATTCTTAACTAGTGTTTCTATGTCCATGCATTAAGTTCCAAGATACCTGCAGAGTATTTAGATCACTTACACTTATTTAGATCACCTACACTATAGTATAAATTTAATGCAATGCGTTGTTAAAATCGAAATTGCCATTAAAGAGTACTTTTTAGACAGCCAAGTCTCAATAACATTTACTGCAATCTACTTTAAATAACACTTCAAATTAATTAGAAAAATCTCTTGCTAAAAGAAATTAGGAAGGTATAAGTAATAAGGCATAAATTTTAGAATTATAATTTAAGGGATTCGAAATCATGATCAAAAAAACTTTATTAGCAGCAGCCATAATTATACTTCCAGCCACTAGTTTTGCTGATGGCCCTGGTTGTGGTTTAGGCGGCACCATTTTTGAAGGTCAATCTGGAATGGGCGCTCACCTAATGGCTGTTACTTTTAACGGTACCTCTGGAAACATGACTTTTGCGATGACATCTGGTACATCTGGTTGTGACGTTAATGAGCCTATTACCATCGCTGCCATATTCTTAGAGTCGAATATGGACCAGATTGCTGAAAACATGGCAACAGGCAATGGCGAAACACTAGAGGCTTTTGCACAACTTCTTGGTGTAGAAGACGCTGACCTGGATACGTTTGCTACGGCAACACAGGCCAATTTCTCAACAATATTTACTACTGCTAGTGTAACTTCGGGTGACGTACTTAACGCCACACTTGGCATGATGAAGCAGAATGACCAGCTGAGCAAATACGCAATCTAATTTACGTACCCAAGCTTCAGCTTGTTTTGAACAAGCGCTGCCACTAGTAGGCAGCGCTTTTTTATTGCATTCGCAACACGATAGATATGCACCACCGTATCCTTAATTGTTTCAAAGTAGTTGATTTATCCAATGTATAGTTACCACCGCATTCGCACCATTTTCACCTTATCTCTTGGTCTATTCTTTTCTTACTCTGGATTTGCATCCAACTCCCAAGAAAGCGCTAAACCCAGAACACCCCTTAAGGCTGCACTTGAAAAAGCACAAACTCTA
>NVVG01000262.1 GCA_002402125.1 Moraxellaceae bacterium | reverse complement strand
TACCTTATCGGTAGGCTCAGCGTCATCGGCACTGGTATAGGCCATGCAACATTCGGCCGATGGAGTACCGGGTTTTTCTACAAATACACGCACACCCATATTGGGGGTATCTTGCTTTTCCAATAACTCGCGCAAATATTCTTGAGCGCTGTCAGTAATCGTTAAATATTGTTCAGTCATGCGAATATCCAATCGTTCTCGTGCGTTCTAGTAGTGTTAGTAGCATTAGTAGCATTAGTAGCGCTAGTAGCATTAGTGCAATAATATCCTCTTGCCCTATAAAAACCAACCAATCCACTCAAGATTAGCGTAAATGGCCTATTAAATACCCTGACCGACAGTGTCTGTCGCCAACCTTGCCAATCTTCGACACCCATTTACGTCTCGAATTCGCACTAGAATCAATTAAATTTCCAAAAGAACAGCATTGCCAATATCCATTACCTGATTGAATTTGTTACACTTCGCCGGATAATTACCATAAGGCCGATAGAATGAACCCTAAAGACAACTCAATAAAACAACTTCACCAACATCTTTCCCAGCGCATACTCGTACTCGATGGCGCCATGGGTACGATGATCCAGAGCTATAAGCTGGAAGAGGCCGATTATCGAGGAGAATTGCTGGCAGATCACCATTCCGATCTTAAGGGTAATAATGACTTACTTTCCCTCACCCAACCCCACATCATTAAAGAAATCCACTGCGCCTATTTGGATGCGGGTGCGGACATACTCGAAACTAATACGTTTAATGGTACATCGGTATCTCAGGCGGATTATGACCTACAACATTTAGCCTACGAGATTAATAAAGTCGGCACCCAAATTGCTCGTGAAGCCGCCGACGAATACACCAAGAAAACGCCAGGAAAGCCCCGCTTTGTTGCCGGTGTTATTGGACCGACCAGCCGCACCGCGTCATTGTCACCCTCAGTTGAAAACCCCGCCTTGCGCAATGTTACTTTTGATGAGTTGGTCGAAGACTATTCAGAATCGGTACGAGGTCTAGTGGATGGTGGCGCCGATATCATTCTTATCGAGACAGTATTCGATACCCTGAATGCTAAAGCAGCAATTTTTGCCGTACAGCGTCACTTCAAGAACATCGGTTATGAACTACCCATAATGATATCGGGCACCATCACCGACAGCAGCGGCCGCACCCTCTCCGGACAAACTACAGAAGCCTTCTATAACTCCCTAGCCCATGCTAATCCGCTTAGCATTGGCCTAAACTGCGCCCTGGGTGCCGAGCAATTACGGCCCTACGTGTTAGAACTATCCACAAAATCTGCCTATTTAACCAGTGCTCATCCCAACGCCGGATTACCCAATGAGTTTGGTGAATATGACCAAACAGCAGAAGAGATGGCCGCTATAGTTGGTGAATTCGCCGACAGCGGATTAGTCAATATTATTGGTGGCTGTTGCGGCACCTCTCCTGAGCATATACGTGCAATAGCCGAGCGGGTTGCCGACGTTGCCCCAAGAAAAGTGCCTACCATTGAGCCTGCCATGCGCCTCAGTGGACTCGAGCCCTTTACCATTGATGCCAACTCATTGTTTGTCAATGTGGGTGAAAGAACCAACGTAACCGGATCCGCTAAGTTTAAGCGACTCATCCTGGAAGAATCCTTTGAAGAAGCGTTAGATGTTGCTCGTGATCAAGTTGAAAATGGTGCTCAGGTCATCGATATCAACATGGATGAAGGCATGCTTGATTCGAAAAATGCGATGATCACCTTCTTGAATTTGATCGGCATGGAGCCTGATATTTGCCGCGTGCCTATTATGATTGACTCATCAAAATGGGACATCATAGAGGCCGGGCTAAAATGCATTCAGGGCAAAGGCATCGTTAACTCAATCAGCCTCAAAGAAGGCGAAGAAGAGTTCCTAGAAAAAGCAGCCTTATGTAAAGCCTACGGCGCCGCAATTATCGTCATGGCGTTTGATACCAAGGGTCAAGCCGATACCGAAGAACGCAAGAAGCAAATTTGCAAGCGCTCCTACGATTTACTGGTAGGTATTGGTTTCCCACCAGAAGATATTATCTTTGACCCCAATGTGTTTGCCGTTGCCACTGGCATCGAAGAACACAATAACTATGGCGTTGATTTTATTAATGCCTGTCAATATATCAAAGATAACTTACCCCACGCCAAAATATCCGGTGGCATCAGCAATGTATCATTCTCATTCCGTGGTAATAACTCGGTGCGAGAAGCCATTCACGCTGCATTCTTGTACCACGCCATTCATGCGGGCCTAACGATGGGCATCGTGAACTCCAGTCAATTAGCTATCTATGCCGATATCCCGGAGAATTTACGCAACGCGGTTGAAGACGTCATCTTAAACCGTACCGACAAAGGAACCGACAATTTACTTGAGATAGCGGATCAGTTCCGTGGAGACGGCACCACCAAAAAGGTAGAGAATTTGGAATGGCGTTCGTTACCAGTACACAAACGCTTAGAGCACGCCTTAGTGAAGGGTATTACTCAGTTCATCGTTGACGACACCGAAGAAGCACGATTAAACGCAACATCTCCCATCCAAGTAATCGAAGGGCCATTAATGGATGGCATGAACGTAGTTGGCGATTTATTTGGCGATGGCAAGATGTTTCTTCCTCAAGTGGTGAAGAGTGCTCGCGTAATGAAACAGTCCGTTGCGTATTTACTACCTTATATTGACGCCGAAAAAGGCGATAATGCTAGGGCAAAGGGCAAGATCTTGATGGCTACCGTAAAAGGTGATGTACACGATATTGGCAAGAATATTGTCGGTGTTGTGCTGCAATGCAATAACTATGAAATCATCGATCTAGGCGTAATGGTGCCAACCGAGACCATCATCGCAGAAGCTAAAAAACATAATGTCGATATTGTTGGTCTGAGTGGGCTAATCACCCCCTCGCTGGATGAAATGGTCACCGTTGCCAAAGAGATGCAGCGGCAAGGGCTTGACCTACCGATACTTATCGGTGGCGCGACCACATCCAAAGCGCATACCGCCGTTAAAGTAGAGCCAGAATACAGTAATGGCCCAGTTATCTATGTAGCAGACGCTTCACGCAGTGTGGGGGTAGCAACGTCGCTATTAAGTGATGACCTTAGAGATGACTTTGTAAAAGCGCGTAAGGAAGAATATCAAAAAGTGCGTGAACGCAGAGCGAAGAATAAAAAGAAACGAAAATTCTTTGCCTTTGAGGACGCCAGAAAAAACAAAGCGCCTATCGATTGGGATAACGCGAACATCAAAACCCCGAACTTTTTGGGTGTTAAAGCAATTACCGATGTGAAAATTAGCGACTTATTGCCCTATGTAGATTGGACGCCCTTCTTCATAGCGTGGAACCTAGTCGGGAAATTTCCGGCGGTATTAACCGATGACAAAGTGGGTGAAGCTGCCACCAATCTATACGCAGACGCACAAAAGATGATTGAAAACATCATCTCCGAAAACTGGTTAAGAACGGAAGCGGTGATTGGTATATGGCCTGCCAACACCAATGAAAATGACGCGATAGAAGTCTATGACAATGATGGCAATGTCATTAACACGCTTTATCATTTGCGCCAACAAGAAAACAAATTGAATGATAAACCGGCTCGAAGCCTTTCAGACTTCATCGCGCCAATAACAGCAAACACCAAGGATTATATTGGTGGCTTTATCGTCACCACCGGTCAAGGGGTAGACGAGCAGGTAAAGGTCTTTGAAGCAGATCTCGATGATTACAGCGCCATCATGTTAAAAGCCCTTGCCGACAGACTGGCTGAGGCTTTTGCAGAATACATGCATGAACGGGTAAGAAAAGATATCTGGGGTTACGCCTCCGATGAAATCCTTGCCAACGACGCCCTGATCAAAGAAAAATACCAAGGTATCCGCCCTGCTCCTGGTTACCCTGCGTGCCCAGACCATACAGAAAAGGCAGCGCTATTTTCCTTGTTAGAAGCCGACCAACATACCGGGGTTGTGCTCACCGATAACTTTGCCATGCATCCTGCTGCTGCAGTAAGCGGTTGGTATTTTGCAAACCCAGAAGCAAGTTACTTTTCTGTCGGTAAAGTTGCACGCGATCAAGTGGTGCATTATGCATCGAACAAGGGTATGACCTTAGAAGAAGCTGAACGCTGGCTATCACCAAACTTGGGGTATGACCCCGACTAGAGGGTTAAATGAGACCAACCAAGCAACGTACGTCGCAAATCATGGCGATATCTCTGCCAATAATGGGTGGCATGGTCTCACAAAGTATCCTAAATCTGGTCGACGCCTATTTAGCGGGTCAGCTAGGAAGCGTGCCACTTGCAGCGGTTGGATTGGGAGGATACGCCGCGTTCTTGGCAGCGTCCCTGGTAATGGGGCTTGGAACCGGTGTTCAGGCGATAGTGTCACGACGCAAAGGTGAGGGAGGCAGCAATAGTTACGCCGCCCCCCTCAATGCAGGATTGTTGCTGTCAGTAATGGTTGGCTTGCCGCTAGTCGCGCTATTCTTCACCTTAGCAACCCCACTGCTAACCCTACTTTCTAGTGACACTGAGGTTGCAGCGTTAGGCTCCGAATATTTCTCAATACGTACATTAGGAATACTTGCGATAGGCCTCAACTTTAGTTTTCGCGGGTACTGGAACGGAATTCATCGCCCCATTGTTTATATGCGAACACTCGTTATCATGCATATAACCAATGCGCTGCTTAGTTATGGCCTAATCTTTGGCCATTTTGGCCTGCCCGAATTAGGTGTGGCTGGGGCCGCGTTAGGAACAACGTTATCATTGTATTTAGCCAGCCTACTGTATGCGATTCAATCTTTTAGATCAGCTAGGGTCCACGGTTTTATGTCTGGAATGCCATCGAAAGAGCTTCTTCGGAACGTATTTAAACAATCATTTCCCGCATCGATCCAACAGTTTTTTTTCGCCGCTGGGCTTACCGCCTTATTCTGGATCATAGGCAGCATAGGAACCGCCGAACTTTCTGTAGCACACGTATTGATCACCTTCATACTATTTCTAATTTTACCCTCGATGGGGCTCGGCCTAGGCACAGCCTCCCTGGTTGGTCAGGCACTGGGTCGCAATGACAAAGCCGACGCCTATCAATGGGGAAAAGACGTAGCCGTAATCGCAGTATTTTTACTATCTGCCATATCACTGCCCCTACTTTTGTTTCCTGATTTAGCGCTCGGCCTATTTCTACATAAGCCACATCTAATAGAATTGGGCCGTTTACCGCTGCAACTTTCCGCATTCTTCATGGGCCTAGACGCCGTAGGCATAGTTTTAATGCATACCCTGCTTGGCGCTGGTGCCGCAAAAACAGTCATGAAGATATCCATAACGACACAATGGTTATTCTTCTTGCCCAGCGCCATAATTATAGGCCCGGTATTAGGCTACGGGTTATTGGGCATATGGTGTATGCAATTGCTACAGCGATTGCTAGTCGCATTAGGCTATTCTTATAAGTGGTCGCAAAAAGATTGGGCTAATATCCGCTTATAAGCCCAGTTTTAACCTCAAAAACAGACGTTACCTGGCCAATTAACAACATCTTCGTGTTAATATAAGTGCCTAAGACACCCCTAGATTTTGACATAACTCCAAAAAAATCTTTTCTCCACAAAAACATACTGGTACCCTCACGCCTCGAACGAGGCCGACTGCCTCTATGTTGATTTGTATACCAATCTGTATGTAAGAGAATCAAATGTACGCTTATAAAGAGTATGACCAATTATTATTGAATGAGAGAGTTGAGCAATTTCGCGATCAAACTCAACGCTTTTTTAAAGGTGAGCTATCAGAAGAAGAATTTCTAATTCTTAGGCTGCAGAATGGTCTTTACGTGCAAAGACACGCCCCGCTTCTACGAGTAGCAGTCCCTTATGGGATGCTAAACAGCACACAGGTTCGTAAACTGGCCCATATCGCCAAAACCTACGACAAGGGATATGCTCACATCAGCACCCGTCAAAACGTCCAATTTAACTGGCCCAAGATGGCTGACGTACCTGATATATTGGCTGAATTGGCTAGCGTACAGATGCACGCGGTACAAACAAGCGGTAACTGCATACGAAACACCACTATCGACCAATTTGCCGGCGTTGCCGTCAACGAAGTCGCTGACCCTAGACCTTATTGCGAAATCATTCGCCAATGGTCAACATTCCACCCGGAATTTGCTTTTCTGCCACGTAAATTTAAAATTGCAGTCTCAGCAGCCACCGATGAAGACCGGGCCGCCATCCGTTTTAACGATATTGGGTTGCGTTTAGTTGAAAATGCAGCCGGGGAAATTGGGTTTAATGTATTTGTTGGGGGTGGCCTTGGCCGTACCCCTATAGCGGGTTCTCTGATTAACGAGTTTTTGCCTCCTAAGCATCTACTCTCTTATCTAGAGGCCGTACTGCGTGTCTACAATCGTTATGGGCGACGTGACAACAAGTACAAAGCCCGCATCAAGATCCTGGTTAAAGCGCTAACACCCGATGTATTCCGCGACAAGGTTGCAGAGGAATGGAAGCACCTGGTAAACACTGCATTAGATTTACCCGATGCAGAGGTTAAGCAGATGCAGGAATGCTTCCCGGAGCCCGCATACGAAGCTCTAGAAGACAATCCGGCTGCTTTGATGTCTGCAAAAAAAGACAGCAGTGCTTTTTCAATTTGGTACCGCCAAAATACAGATAACCATAAAAAATCCGGTTATCGCATTGTGACACTGTCGCTAAAACCCATCAGTGTTGCCCCAGGGGATGTCACTACTGATCAACTTATTGCAATCGCTGACATGGCGGATCAATACAGCTTTGGTGAAGTACGAACAACCCACAACCAAAATGTTGTTCTAGCCGATGTTAAACAAGAGTTACTGTATGAACTCTGGGAAAAACTCAAGTCATTTGATTTTGCGACCGCAAACATTCACACAATCAACGATATTATCTGTTGCCCTGGTGGTGACTTCTGTGCACTTGCAAACGCAAAGTCGATTCCTATTGCAGAGCAAATTCAACGAAAATTCGATGATTATGACTACGTTTATGACATTGGCGAAATCTCCCTCAACATCTCAGGTTGCATGAACGCATGTAGCCATCACCATATTGGTAACATCGGTGTTTTGGGTGTTGATAAGAAAGGCAAAGAATTCTATCAGGTGTCCTTAGGCGGTGACTCTGGGTTTGATGCTGCCGTTGGCAAAATAATTGGTCCCTCTTTCAAAGAAGAAGAGGTGGCTAACGTCATTGAAACAATCATCAAGTTTTATATCGACCAACGAATAGAAGGCGAAACCTTCTTAATGACCTACCAGCGCATTGGTATGGCACCGTTTAAGGAGAAGGTATATGCCAAAAATAATTAAAAATCGAGAAATAATCGACGACCAATGGACAACCCTAGCCGAACCAGAACAAGAGTTGGAGACCACTCCTGAATCCACCAACATCATCGTTAACTTGGCCTATTGGTTAGAAAACAAAGAGGCACTTACCGCCCGCAAAGGAAAGGTGGGTGTATTGTTGCTTGGTTCCGACGAGCCAGAAACTTTCCAAGAAGAGCTTAAGCACATCGATTTGATAGCTGTTGATTTCCCTAAGTTTGGCGACGGTAGAGGTTACAGCATCTCGCGTATTCTACGAGAGCGCTTCAATTTTACGCACGAAATTCGCGCAGTGGGTGATGTATTAAGAGACCAATTGCGCTTCATGGAACGCTGCGGTTTCGATGCCTATGCTCTTCGAGCGGACAAGGATATGAATGAGGCACTTGCAAGCTTTGCGAGCCTATCGGTTGAATACCAGTCAGACGTGTTGGAAAAACGCCCAATCTACGCTCGACGCCCTTGAATAAAAAAACGCCGGTTTTGAGCAATCCTAACCGGTGACTTTCATTTTTAGCCTCACTTTTCCCTCTCCCCTTCTTTCTAAAAGCACACCCACCCTCACGCTCGGTATATTATTTGCTAGACTTGATCTAAACCCCCAATATTCTACGGAGACAAATCTTTCGCATGGGAAGTGAATCCTTAATCTATTCAATTTTCCTCATTTTTACCGGCGCCGGTGTTTTAGCGTCATTTGCCCTATTCACTCGCCAACCTCTTATTGTTGCCTACATTGTACTTGGAATTTTACTCGGTCCCTTTGGATTTAAGCTCGTAAAAGACGCAAAGACTCTCGAAGAAATTGGCCATATCGGCATTATGTTTTTACTCTTTCTACTTGGATTAGATTTACAGCCAAGGAATTTCTTACAACTACTATCCAAAACTGCCGTTATAGCGTTACTGAGTGCTGCCGCCCTCGGTTTTACCGGTTTTATTTTGAGCTATTCCTTTGATTTTAGCTTAATGGAAAGCGTTATTATTGGTGTATCCACTATTTTTTCAAGTACCATCATTGGCATAAAACTATTACCAACCACCGTTCTACATCATAAACATACGGGTGGCATGCTAATCTCAATTCTGCTATTGCAAGACATTCTCGCTATCGTGGTACTCATCATACTGAACGGTGGAAAAAGCTTAGAAAATTCAACTCAATTTATCCAACTTATCGCCGCCCTGCCCTGCCTCATTATCTTTGCCATGGGTTTTGTACGCTGGGTTCTGCAGCCACTGATCCAGAAATTTGATCGTTTCCACGAATACATATTTTTGCTAGCCATAGGATGGTGCTTAGGACTCGCGGTGCTCGCAGAACATTTCCAACTATCATTAGAAATAGGGGCATTTATCGCCGGAATCAGCTTAGCAAATAGCCCCATTGCCCAATACATTGCTATTAACCTAAAACCATTAAGGGATTTCTTTCTAATTCTATTTTTCTTCGCCATTGGTGCAAACTTTAACTTGGGACTTGTAGGTGACATTATCATACCTGCAACCTTACTGGCTGGCGCAGTAATAGTGCTAAAACCATTGGTCTTCGCCAAATTATTAACCCAGCTGGGAGAAAGTAAAAAACTGTCATGGGAAGTTGGTTTCCGTTTAGGGCAAACCAGTGAATTTTCGTTATTGATCGCCTACATAGCTAGCAGCCTACACTATATTGGCGATGAAGCATCCACAATGATACAAGCAACAGCAATACTTACCTTTTTGCTTTCAACCTACATTATCGTTTTCAGCTACCCATCACCTATTGCGGTGTCAGATCGCCTCAGACGAGACTAATCCTCTACTCAGTTATATGCTAATAGCTGAACAGAATAAATATCACTCGCCCACCTCCGTAGGCTGGTGTACAGTGCTTACTTATACTAGGTACAATATGTTATTCAACAGTAATAAAGAGAGAGATTAGTGGCAACCTGGGAACCGCATTACCCAAGCAATAGCCAACAAAAAAAACACTACCCTCTAGCGAGAGCATGCTCTCTGCTCTGCCTGCTAATTCTATCGACGTGTCTGCACGCCAAGCAACCCAGCGCCGATGAAGTCTTAGCAGTGATGATCTGTAGGCTTTCTAACCACATCGAATGGCCCAACGACCCAACAATAAAAGAATTCAACATTGGTTTTATTGGTGATAACAAATCTCTATTTGCAGAACTTACCAAGGTTTCCAAACTCACCAAGATTCACGGTCGGCCAGTAAAGGTGTCGGCCATAGACCCTGCCAATATTGACGGATCACAATTCCAAATAATCTTTACTAGCAGATCTTCCAACCCACTACTTACTCAAATCACCAAAAAATTAAGACGCACTGACACGCTCTTAATTACCAGAGAAAGCAAACAAAAACAAGATTTCATGATCAACATCATTGCAAGAAATAACGCTCTACGCTTTGAGGTTAACCGAAGTAACATTATATTTGAACGCCTTAAGATGAATAACAAAATACTACTACTAGGCGGCAGCGAATTGGATGTAGCGGAATTGCTCCGAGACATAGTACAAAAACTATCGCAACTCAAAGACAGCTTGGCTTTACGTCAATCCGAATTAGAAAAAAAGACCTCAGAACTTAAAAAACAAACAGAGAGTCACAAAAATCTGCAACAACAATACGAAAACCAAATAACCAAACAAACGGATACCCTTAAGAAGAAAAACAGACTGATAATGGAGAGAGAATACTCTCTAGCGATCTTGTCTGAAAAATATACCGGCGCGTCTATCTCTCTTATTCAAAAACAACAAGAGCTCAGCGCCCTTTCAAGTCAATATTCTGAGGCGGCGAAGTCCTTACTGGAAAAACAAGGCGAATTAAAGCAAAAGGAGATTCGCTTAGAGGGAACGATTACAACTCTTGGAAACAAAGAAGAAAGAGTAATCAACTTATCAGAAATCATAAAAAAGAATAATGAAATACTAGAACAACAAGAAACAGACCTGGTTCTGCAAAAGGGTAAAAACATTGAGCAAAGCGCTACTATATCGGCGCAAAGAAACTGGCTGCTCTATATGGGGCTTGGCATTATGACATTTTCGATGTTAACGATAGTTATTTTGTTCATTAATCGAGCACGAAAGAGATCCAACCTTAAACTTATAAAAACAACTAAGGACCTTGTTACCGCAACAAGAGTAGCCGAGCAGGCTAAAGAAGAAGCCGAACTCGCCAATCAAGCAAAAAGCATGTTTCTGGCTAAAATGAGCCACGAGATCCGCACCCCAATGAGCGGGGTTATTGGCATGTCTGAACTACTCTCCGACATGCATTTGGATAGTGAGCAGAGAAAATGCAACGAAATGGTTCTTTCCTCCGGAAAAACCCTGCTAACGGTTATCAATGACATTCTCGATTATTCGAAAATAGAAGCCGGGAAAATGCAACTTGAGTCAATCCCCTTTGATTTTAGAAAGCTAGTATGGGAAGTGCTTAAAATGTTTCGGCTTGACATGAGAAAACACTTCCTCCCTATGATGTCCGACATCTCGCCGGATATACCAGAAAAAGTCATCGGAGATCCTACACGCCTACGTCAGATTCTTATTAATCTAATTAGCAATGCGCTTAAATTCACCGAGCAAGGCGAAATAGTTGTTACTGCAGAATCCCTACATGACTCCAAAAACATGGTGAAAATTTCGGTGCACGACACAGGCATTGGAATATCGGAGAAACAACAGGAAAAATTATTTGCAGCTTTCGGGCAAGCAGACTCCTCAACAACACGACAATACGGGGGTACCGGTTTAGGTTTAGCCATTTGCAAACAGTTGTCGAGCATAATGGGAGAAGGCATCGGCGTCGAGAGCACTCTAGGACAAGGCTCTACGTTTTGGGTGAAAATACATTTACCGCGAGACACTACCGCCACCCTAACACCCAATCCCTTGCACCAACCCCTCATCAATAAAAAAATACTCATCGTTGACGACAATACCACGTATGGTGGACTTCTTAAGAAATTTGCTACTAGACACCAAATACAAGCAAGCTATGCAAAAAACAACGAGGAAGCCACCAAACAATTAGAGCTAGCCCATCAAGTACAGAGCCCCTTTGACCTAATAGTATCTGACCTCAATATGCCTGACAGAGATGGCATTCGATTTGCGAAAGAAACATTAAAAAAAGCGTATGGCACCACCCCTTTTGTCCTGATAACCGCCTCCAGCATTCCACCAAAACATGAAGATCTTGCGGACACCAACATCTTGTTTGCAACAGATAAACCACTAGTAGAATCGGAATTCATCGAACTTATCGCCAAAGGGCTTGGTATTGCTAGCGACATTCCTACAGTACACAGTAATGATAAAAATAACCGTAAAAAAACCGAACCAAGCCAACTGCCCCGTTTAAACATTCTTGTCGCCGAAGATAACACCGTAATACGACAAGTCATGAAGGGCATACTACAAAAATGCAACCAGCACCCTAGCTTTGCTGTCAACGGCCTAGAAGCACTAACCGCTATTGAGACCACTGGGATACCTTTTGATCTGGTGTTTATGGATTGCGAGATGCCAGAAATGGATGGTTTGACGGCGACGCGGGAGATTCGCCTTTGGGAAAAAAATAACAAGGCACCCCGCACTAAGATTATTGCGCTAACGGCTCACGTTTTAGAAGAACAAATTCAACGCTGCAAAAATAGTGGCATGGATGATTTCATGGTTAAACCAGTGAACATGAAAATATTAAGAAGCGTTCTAGAGAGCACCGCTAACGAGAAAAAACGCGCCTAAAATCACCCGCACCAAAATAAAAAAACCAAGTACCTGACAAACCCGACCTTCTTGCTGGATACCAAAAATCTATAAACTAACTAAAAAACGCCCTCGGTGCGCTCCATCAATGATTTTATCCAGCGCATCCTGAACGCCATAGAGTGTCGTAGGCGTGCACAGCAACTGCTCCAACTGCCCAGGCTCTCCAAAAGCCCACTCCCCTGCTAACATTTTCCAAATATCCATTTTCACTTCTAGCGGTAGCTCAACTGAATCGATCCCGAGAAGGTTTATGCCTCGAATGATAAAGGGTAAAACACTGGTATTTAACTCTATTCCTGCGGTCATACCACAGCATGCAACACTTCCTCCGTATTGAACCGCTTTTAACGCATTGGATAAGGTATCACCACCAACTGTATCAACCACGGCAGCCCACTCCGTTTTTAACAACGGGGCGGGTGTAGACTCGGCAATAGTGGCGCGATTAATCACGCTAGAGGCCCCAAGCTTGTTTAGCCAGGGTGTTGCATCC
>NVVG01000016.1 GCA_002402125.1 Moraxellaceae bacterium | reverse complement strand
ACCCTCCCCGATGACAACACCGATGACAATCTAAATCCTGAAAAAACGATTTACACACGGGAAGAAGATTACCCTAGAGCAGTGACCTTATCCAAAGTTGCCGCCAAAAAAACGGTAGGCTTGCTAGGTGATGACCTAGCGCTTAACGCTGAACAAGTCTCAGGGGTACGCGCCGAACGCGAGTTGCCAGTAGTATGGGCAGTTGCAAAGGGTTCCTTAAAAAACAAAGTCATTTTAGTACCTGCAGCCTTACTGATAAGTGCGGTTGCTCCTTGGGCGGTGACCGTTTGTTTAATCATCGGGGGCTTGTTTTTATGTTATGAAGGCTTTGAGAAAATCCTGCATAATTTATTCAATCAGCAAGACGGAGTTCGCCATAAAGAGAAACTACTTGCGCTCAGTGATCCTGCCATTGACCTAGTGGCTTTTGAGAAAGACAAAATTAAAGGCGCAATACGCACCGATTTTATTCTATCTGCAGAAATCATTGTCATTACCTTAGGTTCAGTGCAAGAAGCCGCATTTGCTGTGCAGGTCGCCATCGTTTCTGGGCTTGCCTTGCTCATCACCATAGGTGTTTATGGCATTGTTGCAGGCATTGTAAAACTTGATGATGCCGGTTTGTATTTAATGCAAAATGCCGCTAACAATAGCTGGGGGAAAGTCCAAGCCATCATCGGTCGTGGATTGTTGCGATTTGCCCCCTATCTAATGAAAACCCTGTCAATTGTCGGCACCATCGCAATGTTTTTAGTAGGCGGCGGCATTGTAATTCATGGCACCCCATTCATCCATCACCTGCAAGAATCTCTATTGCAAGCCCTTACCGATTTTTCGAGTAACAACCTTTTATTGGCCATTAGCCCTACGTTATTTAGCGCCTTAGTTGGGGTTGTTTCTGGTGCTCTGGTGCTGTTATTAATCAAAGCCCTAAATCAGATAAAACGCCGGTATGAGAGTCACTGACAGTAACGGATCAAACGCCTGTTTGTACAAAATCCAAAAAAATGGTTTACAATAAAACCTAAACCACCATGTAATGGTGCTACTGCAGTTTTTTAATGCGTACTATCGGCAGTATCTAACACTACATACAACAAGAAAGGCGATGGGAGTGACCAATGGAATATAAGTTTTATACCGCAGACGTATTCACCAACAAACCCTTTAATGGTGCAAGCATTCCTGTATTTACCAACGCTGAAGGCCTTAGTGAATACAACATGCAACTGATTGCCAATGAAACCAACGCCTCTGACACGGTGTTTGTTTTTGATGACGATGATAAAAACAGCAAGAAACTGCGTATTTTTACTGCCAATAAAAAAGAAGTTAAGCCGGCAACCCATACTCTTATAGCCGCAGCATTTGTTTTAACCTCACTAAAGTTGTTACCACTGAATTCTAAAACACCGCTTTATTTTAAAAATGGCGRTAGTGTTTCGGAAATATATGTCAACAACGACGATGGCAAACCAGGCCTTATCATCCAATCCCAAGATACCTATGCCGTAGTAGACCGCTTTGTGCCAACCACAGAAGAACTTGCCAGCATGCTGTCATTAATCCCTGCGGATATTGGATTTGACAACCATAACCCATTAATTATCTCTTGTAATGCACCCTACTTAATCGTGCCCATCAAATCATATAACGCCATTCGCGCCACTCGATTTGATATAAAATCTTGGAGCCAATCTTCCGCACCKGCATCCGCAGCCTTAGGTATTTTATTGTTCTCTAACAATACCGATGATAATGCCGCCGACTTCCACGCTCGACTAGTAGGCCCTGACATTGCCATCCACGAAGACCCACCAATAGCCCCGGTGATTGCGGACTTTGCTAACTATTTGTGTCAAAAYCCTCGCATTCAAAAAGGTACGCACGTATTTACCGTGCAACGTGGAGCAAATGAACGACGCCTGAGTTACTTACAAATGGAAATGGATAACAAACAAGAGAAAAGCCTCACCATTCGTATTGGTGGCACTGCGGTAATGATGACAGCAGCGACGTTGACGGTTTAATTTTCTAACTCTTAGTTATCTAACTTTTAGTTATCTAAGAATGGCTCCCGACTACAACAAGAAGCCGCTAGAATTCGCTTGCCGCACTCGCTCTAAATGTTCGTCGAGTTTGATGGCGTAATACATCCAAATCATGCACAGACCCAAAACCCCATACAACAACATAAAACAAGAACTGCGAATACTGGTCAAATCCGCAGCAATACCAAATAAAATAGGCAATACAAAACCACCTAAACCACCCAACACACCCACCATACCGCCAACAGCGCCCATATTGTTGGGATAATAATCATGCACTAGCTTAAAAATACTGGCCTTACCAAAGCCCATCGCGACACCCATGATAAAAATGATCAAGGTAAAAACATAAACGTTGATACCAATATTCACATTCACTTCACGATCAATGCCGTGAATGGTCATGGTTGTTTGCGGATAAGAAAGAAAAAACAAACACACCATACACACCCAAAACACCCACCAATTTACGTTTCGAGCACCCACATTATCAGCAAACCAGCCACCAATAATGCGCACAATCGCCGCAGGTATGGTAAAAGCTAACGCAGCATAGGATGCATACTGCAAACTTAAGCCATACTCATTAACATAATATTGTGGCAACCAGAGCGCCAACGAAACAAAACCACCAAACACAAAAAAGTAGTAAAATCCCAAGCGCCATACGCGCAATTTCAAGATAGGTCGCAGGTGTTCTTCGAAACTAGGAAAGTCCCCCGTTTGCAAGCGCGCCAAGTGCTTAGGGTCGTTAGCGGTAAACAACCAAAACACCACCGCCATGATCACCAACGCAGCCGCGTAATACTGCGGAACTTCACGCCAACCGGATGARAGCATGATAAAYGGAATYAACAGATTGGTGATRGCAACGCCGATATTACCGGCACCAAAAATRCCCATTGCCAAACCCTGCTGACGCTTATCAAACCAAGCCGAGACATAAGTCACACCCACCGAAAACGATCCACCGGCAATACCGACAAACAAACCAAATACCAAATACTGCCAATATTCACTCGCGWAGGTTARKCCATAGGTTGGTACCGCCACAAAMAGTAACTGCAGGGTAAAYACCAACCGMCCACCAAAACGCTCCGCCAGCAACCCCATGGGGAGTCTGGCAAGGGCGCCGGATAATATCGGGGTGGCGATCAATAATCCAAACTGGGTTTCATTTAGATCGAGTTCACTCTTAATGCCAATACCAATGATGGCAAACATCGTCCACACAGCAAAATTGACCGTGAACGCCAGTGTGCTCATGGCAAGTGCAGACCACTTACTGTTGGTCACCGCGGGCATTTCTGATAGTTCATCGATTTAAAAAGGTTTTATATGCATTAAAGCAATCACAGCCACCACCAAAAGACACTGCACCAGTGCAAACATCACCAGCTGGCTTTTGCCCTGAGCATCGCTATCATCAAAATTTAGCTGCAGTGGTTTTATCCGTTTAACACCCACTTTTCCATGGATAAACACGACCACTAGAGCCAGCCAGGGCCAGAGGGAAACCAGTGGCCAATTACCCATAAAGAGTGCCGCTAGCCCACTCAGGGCAATTAATCCCATGAGAGCTGTTTCTACAACACGGGTAACTTTGGCAATGCTCAGCCAGCGCGGGCTGGGACTGAATTTCAGCAACACCGCCAATAGCAAAGAGACCAGGGCGAACAAGAATAAAAGATAAGCCAAGCCGCTATGGCTGTGAGACAACATATTATACATAAAAACTACTTCCTATAAGGGGGGTAAAGTGAAAACGAGAGGCAGCTAAATATTGTCCCAAGAGCCTAAAGACCTAGGGTTATATTCCTATAGCGTCGCTGTGTTAGTGGGTTTACTACATGGGTTATGCTAAATGAGGTGTGCTATCCAATCCTAATCCAATCCTACATTATTTTTCTGCAACACCTGCTCTGCACGATAACTGGAGCGTACAAATGGACCAGAGACCACCTCGAGAAAACCTTTCTCCAGCCCCCAACGACGGTACTTTTCGAATTCCTCAGGTGGCACATAACGTTCCACGGGTAAGTGATTCAGCGTCGGCTGCAAGTATTGTCCTAAGGTGACGATATCGACATTGATAGCCCGCAGATCGTCCAAGGTTTCGATGATCTCTGCCTCGGTTTCGCCCAACCCCAGCATCAAGCTGGTTTTGGTGAGCACCTTGGGGTTATGTCGCTTGGCAAAAGCCAGCACATTCAATGTTTGTTCATAGCTGGCGCGGGGATCACGTACCGGATAAGTCAGCCGTTTCACGGTTTCGACGTTTTGGGCAAAAACCACAATACCACTATCAACCACACTCTTGATATCCTCGGTGACACCTTGAAAGTCCGGTGTCAATGCCTCAACTGCCGTATCGGGATTGAGTTCCTTCACCCGTCTAACCACTGCCGCATAATGGCCGGCGCCGCCGTCAGGAATATCGTCACGGTTGACGGAGGTCAGTACCAGGTACTTCAGTCCCATTAGCTTTACCGATTCGGCAGTGTGATTGGCTTCATCCGGGTCCAACCAGCCATTTGGGTTTCCTGTATTCACCGCGCAGAATCGACAGGCGCGGGTGCAGGTATCTCCCATCAGCATGATGGTCGCTGTACCAGAACTCCAGCATTCACCAATATTGGGGCACATCGCTTCTTCACACACGGTGCTTAAACGGTGTTCATGGACAATGGTTTTAACATTGTCGTAAGCCTTGCCGCGCTGGGGCGTCATCCTCAGCCACTTGGGCTTGGGCTGGCGGGGCGCAACAGATGGCTGGTGGCTGGCTTTTACCCCGTTCTTGATGGCGGTGATACCTTTTTCATTAACAAACTTGGTACCCGTTTGAATTTGAACGGTAGGTATTTTATTGCCGTTACTCATTGCTTATTGCCACCCACCACTGATTATTACACGCATAAGGCGTTTTCTAGGATTATAGGGCTTTTAAAGGCCTCGGGATACTATTGGCCTAACTTATCTTGTCTTGTATCGCCCAAACTGCCACCTCATCTATCTCTCGCTAAAAAGGAGAATTAGGTGAATTAGGCAGCACCCACATTTTTGATTTAACCGATAACAGTGATATCATAGCAAGCGTATAAGCCGTTTTATCCCCTGCCGTCCTGATTACCCCCGTGTTTTCTGCCTGCAACAACTATGGCCCAACATTTGCTACATCATGCCTATAGTGAAATATTAGGTTACGACACCTCACTGCCTTGTCGTTATGCGCGTTAATGGGGCATATAAAATAGTAACGCCCCATCTCGCCCATTTGAGGTGCTCAGCATTGATTCATAGGAGTCTATTGGATGTTTTTTAAGCGCAAAGAGAAAAATCCAATCCGCATCGCGGATAAGAAGGTCCAGGAGTGGAAATACACAACCTGTGGTTACTGCTCCACCGGCTGCTCTATCGAAGTAGGTCTGGACGAAAATGGTAAGGCCGTGGCCACCCGCGGTAACGCCAATGCCGACGTGAACCGTGGCAAATTGTGCATCAAGGGCATCTTTGAACACGAATTATTCGATGCCGCCGGCCGTGGCGATAAGCCCCTCATGCGTAACAAGCCGTACGAACCCTGGGTCAAAAGCGATTGGGATACCACCCTAGACCACATGGGCAGTGAGATTCAACGCATTCAAGAAACCTATGGCAAAGACAGCTTCGCCATCGTCTCGACCGGCCAACTGTTAACCGAAGAATTTTACACCCTGGGTAAATTAACCCGGGGCTGCATCGGCACCAATAACTATGACGGCAATACCACCTTGTGTATGGCCTCTGCGGTATCCGGTTACAAACGCTCATTTGGCTCCGACGGCCCTCCTGGCTGCTATGAAGATTTCGAACACACTGAGTGCCTCATCGCCTGGGGCTCCAATCTGCCCGAGCAGCACCCAATCATTTACTGGCGTTKGAAAGAAGCATTAGAGAAACGCAAGTTCCCGCTGATTGTGGTAGACCCCCGAGTTACCATGTTTGCTCAATTTGCCGATATMCACCTRGCGGTAACACCAGGTACCGATTTGGTATTGATCAACAGTTTGATGCACGTAATTCTCGCAGAAGGATTAGAAGACCGTGACTACATCAATGCCCACACCAATGGCATAGAAGCCGTAGAAGCCTGCGTGAAAGATTACGATCCTATTACCGCCTCTAAAATATGTGGCATCGATGAAGACCGCATTCGTCAAGTGGCACGTATTTATGCCAAAGCCGGCTCAGCCATGTCCATCTGGACCATGGGTATCAATCAGAGCACCCACGGCTCCGATGGCGTAGTGGGCATCAATAGCATGAACCTGATAACTGGCAATATCGGCAARCCCGGTGGYACCAGCCTGTCTATTACCGGTCAGTGTAATGCCATGGGCACYCGTGAGTGGTCGTCCTGTTCTGGCCTACCGGGTTATCGTTTATTAGAAAAGGAAAAAGACCGTAAAGAGATCGCGGATTTCTGGGGCATCGATGAAGAGTTTTTCCCGAAAAAGCGTGGCCTGGCACAAACCGATATTTTCCCCGCCATCGAAACAGGACAAATTAAAGGCCTGTGGCTGGTGGCCACCAACCCGATGACATCAATGCCCAATACGGCACGGATACGGAAAATTTTGGAGAAACTGGAATTCTTAGTCATTCAGGATGCCTACGCCGACGTTGAAACCACCCAGTATGCCCACATGTTTTTACCGGCAGCGGTTTGGGCCGAGAAAGAAGGTTGCTTCACCAACACCGAACGTCGGGTGAATATTGTGCGTAAGGTGCAGGAGCCCAAAGGGGATTCCAAGGCGGACTTCTGGATTTTCAAAGAACTGGCCAAACGTTTTCCTAATGGAGAAAAAATCCACTTCCCAGAAACTCCTTCCGGCGCCTTCGATGAAATGAAACAACTGTCCAAAGGTGGCGATCGCACCCTGGATATTTCCGGTATGAGCCATCAAAAAATTGAAGAGGCTTGTGGCATACAATGGCCTTATCGAGAATCTGATGCTGAAAATTCTGAGGGGCCGGCGAAAGGCGCAGCGCGTCTTTATACCGATGGCAAGTTCCAAACGCCAGATGGCAAAGCCAACCTGATCCCACTACCGTTTATCAATAATAACGAAGTGCCTTGTACTGATTATCCATTTTGGATGAATTCGGGCCGCGTGGTGGAGCATTTTCATACCCGTACCCGTACCGGAAAAATGGGAAACATGAACAAATACAGTCCCACCCCGTACATGGAAATGAATCCTGATGCCGCAGCGGAACTGGATGTTAAACACGGCTCTTATGTGCGCATCGTCAGTCGCCGTGGTGATGCCGTRGTAATGGTGCAGCTGACCCAGCGGGTGGCACGTAACGCAGTTTTTATACCTTTTCATTTTTACGATTGTGTAAACCGAGTATGCCTGGGTTTATTAGATCCTCATTCCCGTCAGCCGGCGTTTAAACAAGGTTCAATCCGCATCGAAGCGGTGGATCAGGCCATGGCTGCACAATTAAACGTCGAACGTCGTTCGTACTAAGGGAAGATTAACCATGAATGCAAAAATTCAAGCCACGCAAAAAACCAAGGTAGTCCAGTTTTACGATCCCACTGGCAACAACGACGGTTTTAACAGTGCCGACACGGTTATTCCCGTTAAGGTCGACGCCCTAAAGGCTGCGGGYTCTCCCACKCCAGGCAAACCGGCGGTGGAAATTGGTCTGCGTGAAGACAATATGACGGCCATGCAGAAGAATCTGCGTCGTTATAACCCTTGGTTCATGATGCGTAACTATCTGGATACCCTGGGCACCGATAGTTCAGACTTAGACGATACGCCGCGACCGATCTTTGATACCCGTTCCGGCGAACGCGACTATGCAAAATTAAATGACCCYGTCGTGTGTGAAACAAACCGCTACGGTACTCAGATTGATTTACTGAATATTACCGATACCGAGGTACCGGAAGGGCGTTCGTTATTTATCAACGGCAATCCGGAAGTGGGTGATAACCCGAACCGCAACAAGCAACATGGATTTCATTTTACCGCCGATAACTGTATAGGTTGTCACGCCTGTGAAGCCGCCTGTAGTGAGAAGAATGATCTGCCGGCGCACATATCATTCCGCTCAGTAGGATATGTAGAAGGGGGCTCATACCCCGACTACAAACGAATGAATATTTCCATGGCCTGTAACCACTGTGATAACCCAGTGTGTATGAAAGGTTGCCCAACCAAAGCCTATACCAAGCACGCTGAATACGGTGCGGTATTACAAGATCCTGAAACCTGTTTTGGTTGTGGTTACTGTACTTGGGTATGCCCCTATAACGCGCCACAGCTTGACCCTATCGAAGGCACGGTTTCCAAATGTAATATGTGTGTCGACCGTTTAGAAGTAGGATTAAAACCCGCTTGTGTCTCTGCCTGTTTGGGCAACGCATTAAATTTCGGTGTCGTGGAAAATACGCCGGAAAATCGCGAGCAAATCAAAACCAGCATTCCAGGTTTCCCAGATCCATCCATCTCTAACCCCAATATTCGTTTCCAGCAAACGAATACCATGCCAAACGAGATGGCCCGTACCGACACCATGCCAATCAAGTACCACAAACAAGATGACGGATCTTTCCGTTCGGTGGTCGATGAAAAAGCGGGCAAGCAAATATCCTGGAATATCGCCCGGTTAAGTTCGCGTGAAAACCCCTTGGTGATTTTCACCTTGTTTACTCAAGCCTCTATGGGAGGCTTTATCCTGTTGTACTTGGGTTCTTTGTTGGGTATTGAAGCTTTACTTGCGGTTAAAAACAGCGTGATCTATTTGCCGTTATTGATCGTATTGGCGGGCTTGCAAGCAACTGGCTTGCTGTTATCCACCATGCATTTGGGCAAACCCATGCGATTTTATCGTGGYTTTAATAACCTACGATATTCCCCCGTGAGCCGTGAAGCCTTAGGGRTAACCCTGTTCTTTGCYGGCATTGCGGCCTTTACCTTGTTCGAGATGATAAGCTTCGGGCTGGAGTATTTTGCCATTGCCAGCAGCGCCAGCCTGTTGTCTACGCTGGAGACGCTAAAACACTGCGCCGCCGGTTTTGCGATATTCACCGGTCTGGTAGGCCTGTATTGGATGTACCGCAGCTATCGGATTCCTGCCCGTCCTTTCTGGGATCATCGCCAGGTATTCACCAGTTTCTTCGGCACCGTGTTTAGTCTGGGCAGTGTTGTATTGGCCGTGTTGGCTGTGCCAACACTGGCGTTGACTGGCGAAGATTATTCGCCGTTATTGCAAATCACCGCGGGTCTGGCGGCGATAGGTTTATTCGCCGAAGGTTTGGGGCTAATCACTCATGCTAAGTACCTGAATACCGAAAGCGGAGAAGGCGCTGCCGCTCACTATGTGCAGCAAACCACCTTTGGTAAAAGTTATCTGGCCCGTAACGTACTGATGGCGGTGAGTGCGTTCATCTGTGCCATTGTTGCCATTGGCCTAAGCGATACCATCATTGGTTTGGCTTTGGCGGCCGTAGTTGCCCCAGCAATTGTGTTGAGTTTATTGGTAGGACGCTCCCTGTTTTATATTTTGGTGATACCAACCACCATGCCAGGCGCCTTCTTCTGGAAAAACAAAGGTTTTGAAGAGCATGCCCGTGATGTGGGGCTGGCCGATATGCCGCAAGTGGGTGTCGTACCCAACGTACATTAATTTGTGCGTTGATTTTTGGTTCTTGAACCATAAAATAATAAATAGCCTTGCTGAAACTCAGTAAGGCTATTTTTTTATGGTTCTTTTTAGAAAGGCTTCGAGAGATAACAGTTTATGACATTGCAAGATCTGATCAATAAAACCTGTTTAATCGGTTTAACCTATTTAACGGCCGATGGAGATGTGCTTAAACAGGCACAATACGCCGGCACCGTGATTAAAGTAGACGAAGAAGAAGGCATCACCATTAAATTGATGGCTATTGATGGAGCCCAAGGGCAAGCTGAAGCAGACAAGACACCAAACTTTCATATTCCACCGTCGCTGGATGCTTGGTTTGTAGCGCCAGAGGGGCACTTTAAAAATGCCGAACACAATATAGATATTAAAAATCCGGACTATTTTGTCACCTGGGATATCGTCAAGAAAAAACAAGATACCGAAGAGGGCAAACATGAATGGTGGGAGTGGCACCCAAAAACGACCGCTCCATCGGTAAATTGATCTAACATATGACATGCTAACTGTTCTCAGTTTAACAAATCGAGCCCAAACAATGTTGGGGCTTTATTTGTTATACTGCAATCGATATTAGGACAACCTATCGGAACCGATAACCCGTGACCCCACCTTTTTGCACCGAAAGCCCTCCTATAGATACCGTACACAAAGCTGACTTCTCGGCTGCACAGAATTCGACTGCCGGCCGCAAGCCGCAAAACGAAGACGCAGTCGGCTTTTTTGTACCGGATGAACCACTGCTGACAATAAAAGGCACCATCGCGATGATCGCCGATGGTGTCAGCAGCGCCGAAGCGGGGAAAGAAGCCAGCCACCAATGTGTCAATCAATTCATCCAAGAATTTTACAACACACCCGAGCTGTGGAGCACGGCAACATCTGCGCAAAAAGTTCTCACCGGGATTAACCGAAGTTTATACAAACGCAGCAATAGCTTTCGTCATCTCGATAAGGGATACATTACAACACTCAGCATACTGATCCTTAAATCCAATAAGGCCCATATCTTTCATATTGGCGACAGTCGAATTTATCTGATTCGCGATCATGCTATTGAACAACTAACCACGGATCATATAGCAACCTCCGGCACAGAAACACACTACCTGACTCGTGCGATGGGGATGGATATCGGCTTAACAATGGATTATCGCGCTATCGATATCGCTGAAGGCGATCGCTTCTTTTTGTCCACCGATGGCATTCATGACTTTATGCAAGATCAAGACATTCTTGATGCCTTCCATCCACAGGCCGATGTTCAACAGATTTGCCAGGCGCTAACAGAAAAAGCATTGCACGAACACAGCGATGACAACATCAGCTGCCTTGCATTACGGGTCAACACCCTAGCTTTAGAAACTAAAAATCAAGCCGCAATAAGATTACACCACCCTCCGTTTCCTCCTGACCTCGAGCCCGGCATGAAGCTCGATGGTTATCGGATAAACGCATTGATCTTCGCCAGTACACGCTGTCAAATCTATAACGTCACCGACGAAGACACGGGGACGCGACTAATTATGAAAACACCCTCGATAAATTTTGTCGATGATGACGCTTATATTGAAAGTTTTATTACCGAACCCTGGGTCGGCAGTCGCTTTGACCATCCCAACATCGTCAAAGTGATCGCCAATCATGGTAAAAAAAACTTCCTGTATTACCTGATGGAAAATGCAGAGGGCATAACGCTAGATCAATGGCGAGAGCAAAATAAAGAGGCCCGCCCCAAAGATTTGATTAAAATCATTGACCAGATTGCTGCTGGGCTCATCGCCCTGCATGAAAAAGAAACCATTCATCAAGATCTCAAACCTCGTAATATCATGATTAGCCCCGACGGCAAAGTGAAAATCATTGATTTTGGATCCGTCTACGTGGCAGGCATTGCCGAAATCTACAGCCCGGTAAAACACCGTCATATTATCGGTACCGTGAACTATAGCGACCCTCTCTACATGCTGGGTAAAAACATGGGAGTAAAAGGCGACATCTTCTCCTTAGCGTCCATCACCTATGAATTGTTTACCCAGCATTTGCCCTACGGCAACAAGCTGGAGAGCTTCAAGGTCCACCTTGATACTAAGCGACTTAAATATATCCCCAGCACCCATATCAAGCGAGATATCCCGCTTTGGTTTGATGGCGCATTATTAAAAGCCACCGAAATCAACCCCTCGTTACGCTACGAGTCGATTGAAGCCTTTATGCAAGATCTGAAGAACCCCAATCCAGAATTCCTCACCGAAGCCTATATCTTGCAACACCACAAACGATTTCCTACCTTTAAGGTCTGGCAAGCACTGGGACTGCTTTGGTTAGCATCACTACTTGCCGCTATTATCATTTTCATTACCTAAATGACTAACCCCAATAGGATCGAGTCGTGCCTTGCAGGCGCTCTTGCGCTATACTGATCCAATAACCCTTTGAACCAATTACAACCATAGAAGCTACTATGACAGGTACACTCTACGTTGTTTCCGCACCCTCAGGTGCCGGTAAAACCAGCCTAGTAAAAGCTCTCATCGAAGCCACAGAGAACTTATGTGTTTCTGTGTCTCATACCACACGCCCCATTCGCCCCGGTGAAACCAATGGAGAAAACTATCACTTCATTGATGTTGATAGGTTTAAAGAACTGCTGAGCCAGACCGACTTTCTTGAGCATGCTGAAGTCTTTGGTAACTACTATGGCACCTCAAAAACCTGGGTAAATCAGCAACTTCGCGCCGGCGAAGACGTAATCCTGGAAATAGACTGGCAGGGTGCACAGCAAATACGGCGGCAAATTCCTGAATCCGTCGGCATATTTGTTCTACCACCGTCCAAAGCAGCACTTGAACAACGCCTTAACGGTCGAGGCCAAGATCCAGAGGATGTCATTCAGCACCGACTCGCTGAGGCAGCCCAAGAAATTTCCCATCATGTAGAATATGACTATCTTATTATCAATGACAATTTCGATACCGCATTAGCTGAACTACAATCGATAATTCATTCAGAGCGCTTATCTATTGGGCCACAACTGATACGGCACGAGACATTAATACGAAATCTGTTGTCGTAGATTTTGTCATAAAGTTTGTCATAAGACTTGTCTTCACCAGTCTAGCTGTATAAAATCCCCGCTCTTGACTACTGTGATATCATAGTAGGGTGGCAGCAGGTATACGCCAACTAACAAAGATTCATCTGATTTTCACTATATAACGAGGATACTATGGCCAGAGTTACCGTAGAAGATTGTTTAGATAAAGTAACCAACCGCTTTGAATTGGTGCTTATCTCCAGCAAACGTGCTCGCCAATTAGCTACCGGTGGAAAGGATGCTTACCTTGAGTGGGACAACGACAAGCCAACTGTTATGGCGCTGCGCGAAATCGCCGAAGGTTATATTGACGCCTCAATCCTCGATGATGCCCCTAAACGCGAAGCCCTCAATGTTCCGCTAACGGACCTACCAGACGGATTCTAAGCAACGTTATTTGTTAGTGTTTAACAAATAAAGTTGAACAATTGCGCCTGCAATTGTTCTCATTCGCGCCCATTGCCATTACACTCAATAAAGAACTCGAGTTAGGAGATGGGCGTTGCAATCCCTTGAAAGTCTTACAGAAAAACTAAGTTATTTGGACTCTGAGCAAGCCGATCAGATTGTCCGGGCTTATTATTATGCCGAAAAAGCCCACGAAGGCCAGGTAAGGCGTAGTGGTGACCCCTACATCACCCACCCACTCGCAGTCTGCAAGATCCTCGCAGACATGCATATGGACAGCCAGAGCCTGATGGCAGCGCTGTTACATGACGTTATTGAAGACACACCCATTACCAAAGAGATCCTCGCGCTAGAGTTTAACGACGTTGTTGCAGAGATTGTTGACGGTGTCAGTAAAATAGGCGCCATTAAATTCGAATCACGAGCAGAACAGCAAGCCGAGAACTTTCGAAAAATGGTACTGGCTATGACCGAAGATATTCGCGTCATTCTGGTAAAACTAGCCGACCGCCTACATAACATGCGCACCCTGGGCATCCTTCACCCACAAAAACGCCGACGCATCGCAACCGAAACCCTAGAGATCTACGCTCCTATTGCCAATCGCTTAGGTATGAATGATTTTCGCATCGAGCTACAAGACCTCTGTTTTAACAATCTCTACCCAATGCGCTCCTCAAGCATCAAGAAAGCCCTCAAACTTGCCAAGGGGGCCAGAAATAACGTCATCTCCCAAATACAGGAAGCGGTTACTGCCCGCCTAGAAAGCGAAGGCATCCAGGCACGAGTGCTGGGTCGAGAGAAGCACCTCTACAGTATTTATGAAAAAATGCGCACCCAGCACAAATCCTTCGATCAGATTATGGACGTTTACGGGTTTCGCATCGTTGTCGACACTGTAGATACCTGCTATCGCACCCTTGGCTCAGTGCACAACCTCTACAAACCCATCCCTGGCCGCTTTAAAGATTACGTCGCCATCCCAAAAACCAACGGCTACCAATCCTTACACACCATCGTCAAAGGCATGCGCGGAATCCCCATAGAGATTCAGATCCGCACCGAAGAGATGGAAGCAATGGCTAACAATGGTATTGCTGCCCATTGGCTCTACAAAACTGACGACGTGGCCAGCGGCGCTCAAGATAGAGCAAAAGAGTGGTTAAAAGGGCTGCTAGAAATGCAGCAACGAACCGGCAACTCGTTAGAATTCATCGAAAATGTCAAAATCGACCTGTTTCCCAACGAAGTCTATGTATTCACCCCCAAAGGTAACATCCTTGAGCTTCCCAGCAGCGCTACTCCCGTTGATTTTGCGTATGCTGTACATACCGATGTCGGTAACAGCTGCGTAGCCGCACGCATTGATCATCGCCTTGTGCCTCTGAGCACAACTATTCTAAGCGGCCAAACTATTCGCATTATCACCGCACCTGGCGCCAGCCCTAACCCAGCCTGGTTGAGTTTTGTTACTACCGCAAAAGCCCGCAGTAACATTCGCCACTTTCTAAAAAGCCAACGTCGCTCTGAATCTGTTGCATTGGGTCAACGATTGTTAGACAAGGCCTTATCGACCTTAAACCTTTCACTCGATAGCATACCTGAAAGGATACTCAATCACACAATCAGTGAATCCGGCTTTGCCGAGCTGGATGATTTGTTGGAAGAGATAGGACTCGGCAAACACATGGCGCAAATTGCAGCCCGCCGCCTCCAACCGCAAGACACTGAAAACTCCGACCTCGATAGAAACGCACCAATACCGCTGATTATCCGCGGCACAGAAGGCCTAGTAATCCATTTTGCCAAGTGTTGCCGGCCAATACCGGGTGATCCCGCAATTGGCCACCTTAGTGCAGGTCGCGGCATGGTAGTGCACCGAGATAGTTGTAAAAATGTTGCGTCAGAAATGAAATCCAGTCCAGAGAAATGCATGCCAATTCGGTGGGCCAAGGAAATAGAAGGTGAATACCCCGTTGAACTACGAGTAAATATTGAAAATAATCGCGGTGTACTTGCCATGCTTGCATCCATCCTCTCGCAAGCAGACACCAACATTGAAAACATCAACCTTGACGAGAAAGATGCTCATCTTAGCGTAGTCACGCTTCAAATTGCGGTAAAAAATCGTACCCACCTCGCCAACGCCATCAAACAAATCCGCAAAGCCAAATCCGTTACTAAAGTGACCCGGATACGTAATTAACTTAAAGGTAAACTTACATGAGCCGTACAGTGATTCAAACAGATAAAGCCCCCCAAGCTATTGGCACCTATTCACAAGCGGTTAAATGCAACAATACGGTTTATTTATCGGGACAAATTCCACTCATCCCCGCAACAATGACAATGCATGAAGGGGACATGGAAGCTCAGATCACCCAGGTATTCGACAACCTTCAGGCGGTTGCAGAGGCGGCCGGTGGATCATTGCAAGATATTGCTAAACTCAACATATTTCTCACTGACCTGGGAAACTTCGCCTTAGTCAACGAAGTCATGGCACGCTATTTTCAACAGCCTTACCCCGCTCGAGCAGCAGTAGGTGTTGCGTCATTACCAAAAAACGCAAATGTCGAAATGGATGCTATTCTAGAACTCTCACGTTAAACAATGTTCGAGCGCAAGCTCAAAAAATCAATAAAGTTAAGGAGGCAACATGTCATTTACACCGAATCTGATTGAAGAGCTAGAAATCCTCGCTCTATTTAACTTATCTACCATGCAAGAAGGCATCAAGGTACACAAGAGCGCCGAAAAAACTGCTATTGCGGCAACTAAACGCCTACATAAAAAGGGGCTAATTACCCAAGCTGACGGAGGTTATCTTTCCGGCTTGGGAAAAGATGCCGCCGAACATGCACAGTCTTTAATAACAATATTAACGGCCGCTGAAAAACAATAACTAGCGCGTCATCTTTTTAACAAAAACCACCACAAACAACGCGATAGTGAAGGCGCCAACGAAGGCCTCCACTGCCGCAACAACGCGTGAATAGCCGACGGGAACAAGGTCGCCATAACCGAGTGTAGTAAAGGTGATGATGCTAAAATAAAGGCATTCCAGCAAAGTCAGTAAGTTTTGTTTTAATCCAACACCAACTTGCCACCCCAAATAACCTCCCGCGTCACCCAGGCCGATGATGTTATAGAGAATGCCGCAAAACAGAATAATAATCAGTGAAAAACTCAACACTCTTAAGGGCAGTTCGCCGTAACCACAAAACAAATCAACCAAGGCGGATATATTGCGCTCAATAGAGTAAACTGGCATTTGCAGTCGGCGCATGGTCATCTCTTTTCGAAAAAATCTACCGGCAGTTTGAAACAACCCCTGAGATTCCGTTTCCAATCGCAAAGTACGATAGATCTCCTCTGCCTGCTGCAAGTAATCCTGTTGCTGTTCTCTTGGCAAACGCTGTGATGGAGCGCTGGCCTGTTTTTCCTGCAGAATCAAATCACCCCAAATAACATTGTCGAGTTTAGTGCCATCGAGTTTAATTCCGAGCAAATTGGCATCTTTAAGATTAGAAAGGTGGATATTGGCTCCGCATAAATCGGCCTTCATCAATGAGGCGTGGCGCAGGTCCGCCCCGAACAGATGGGCCTCACTTAGATCTGCATGGTAGAGATCGGCATAAGTCAGGTTATAACCCTCACGACTACCTTTCTTTACCAGATTGATACCTCTAAGATTAGCACGACGAAGACTAAAGCCCTCTAGCGAATGGCCTTCACTAGCGACTTGTTGAAGCTGAGACGCAATCTCATCCCCCTCTTTTGAACTGGTGGGGTCATGCCAAAAACACAAGCCTGACTGACCTGCCTCCAGATCACACTGCTCACCGTTGTGGTCTTTGTAATGGCATCGATGTTGAGACACTATTTGCCCTCTGCGATTTGTACCATTAACCCCTCTCAATAGTATAGCCACAAAGAACAGTATAAATCGCCTCTTTTTAATCAGCTGATCAATGAAAACAAAATAAAGTTATTCCATAATCTAATAAAAACCATCAAAATTTCATGATCACCCTCGCAATTCAACAATGCTCCGATAACCCTCGACATAGCCCTCATAAACAAATCGATATCCAAGAGCACGGACCCGGTCATTGCGACAACGTTTATTTTGACTCGCTATTCGCAGATTTTCATTATGTACTGGCAGGTCAACATCGAGTAGATTGGCTAACGCCACTAACACCTCATTTTCTGGGGCCGGGTGACTGTCAACGCCAACATAACAAGATTCAACGCTGCTACCAGCGTCAATTTTTTCAATAATAAAACACAACATTCCCACACAATCATCGCGATGAATACGATTCGTATACACCGGTATGTCATAATTGATTTCACAGCCGTTCATCACTTTACGAAGCATTCGCTCTCGCCCAGGGCCATAAATACCACCAAAACGAATCGCAACGCCCTTAACGCAGGCATTCACAAGTACAGCCTCGGCGTCCAATAACGCCTTACCTGAAAAACTAACAGGCTGAGTTAACGAATTCTCGTCAACCCATTCACCCTGTTGCTGATGATACACCGCAGTACTTGTCACCAATAGAAAACCCAGCAGCACTTGTGCATTAATACATTCAAGTATATTACTTACCCCATTGGGATAGACTGCCTGATAGGCTTGCTCGGTACGCGAACCCGGTGCCACTGTATAGACGACATAATGAATATCGACCGCAATGTCATCAATACAACGTTTTATACTAACGGCATCACTAACATCTGCGTTAAAGCAAGGAAAGGGCAGAGTTTTCTCCGTCGTTCGCGTCACACCAAATACACGACACCCCAATGACTTCAATCGCAGCCCTGTTTGCTCTCCCACGTCACCACAACCAACAATTAAGATATTTTTTTGCATTCTAGGAATTACCCTCAAATCATGGTAGATTTTTAACGATTCATTAAACAGATACCATTATATAATGCCCGCCAACTACAACCCAAATCATTTGTCGCAAGTCCCCATCACCCAGCTAAAAGGTGTCGGGGCGGCGGTCGCAACTAAGCTAGAAAAACTAGGGCTACTCTCGGTACAGGACGTCTTATTTCACTTACCCTCCCGCTACCAAGATAGAACACGCATTCAACCGATTGGCAGCACACGAATGGGGGCTGAAGTACTCATCCAGGGCAACGTCGAACATTGCGATATTGTATTTGGCAAACGACGAATGTTGGTATGTCGACTGACGGATGGCTCTGGATCCATCCAATTACGTTTTTTTCATTTCTCTGCCGCGCAAAAAAATGCGTTAACTAATGGCGCCACCGTACGCTGTTTTGGGGAAATCAGATTTAATGCCAATGGCCGAGAGATTGTTCACCCCGAATACAAAGTTCTCAACGATGTCCAGGCTCCTTTAGACGAACACCTTACAGCCACTTATCCTAGCACCGACGGTGTCTCACAGCATTTACTACGCAAACTTGCACAGCAATCTTTGCAACGACTAAATACGGGCAACACAATTAATGAACTATTGCCAAGCTCTCAAACGCAATGGCCTTCAATAATCGAGGCTCTTAATTTTATTCACAATCCACCACCCGGGGTGAACACAACCAGCCTCGAAAATGGCACCCACCGCCATCAACAACGTTTGTCACTAGAAGAATTATTGGCGCACCACTTAAGTTTGTTACAACGCCGACAAGAAGTAAAACAACAGGACGCTCCAGCCTTTCCCGTTAGCAAATCCCTTCATCATAAATTTTTACAGCAGCTTGATTTCTCCCCCACCAACGCCCAACACCGGGTTTGTCTGGAGATCGGTAAAGACCTAATCCAAAGCAGCCCGATGTTACGACTTGTGCAAGGCGATGTAGGTTGTGGAAAAACCCTGGTTGCCGCCTGGGCCGCTTTACAAGTGATTGAACACGGTTACCAGGTTGCATTAATGGCGCCAACGGAAATATTAGCGGAACAACACCTCCTTACCTTTACCGAATGGTTTTCCCCACTGGATATTAAAGTAGGCTGGCTTACCGGAAAACTAAAGGGAAAGAAACGCAAACAACAACTTAGCGAACTCGAATCCGGTGAATGCCAAATTATCATTGGTACCCATGCCCTATTTCAAGGTGACGTTCACTACCAGCAACTTGGTCTGGCCATCATCGACGAACAACATCGCTTCGGGGTGCATCAGCGCCTATCATTAACCCAAAAAAGCCACGACAGTTATGTTCCCCACCAGTTAATCATGACCGCCACCCCCATTCCGCGTACATTGGCCATGAGTGCATACGCCGACTTAGATACCTCCATTATTGATGAGCTACCCCCTGGACGCACCCCGGTTAGCACGGTAGCGATTCCCAACTCACAAAGAGACATGGTGGTACAGCGGGTACTAAATGCTTGCGAAGCGGGCAAACAGGTATATTGGGTTTGTACATTAATTGAAGAATCCGAAGTCTTAGAATGCCAAGCCGCGGAGGATACCGCCCAACAACTCAGCCTGGCATTGCCCAATATAGCTATCGGCCTTGTTCATGGCCGCCTTAAGGCCCAAGAAAAAGTTGATATAATGAACAGTTTTAAACAAGGGGATATCCAGCTATTAGTTGCCACCACGGTGATTGAAGTTGGTGTGAATGTACCCAACGCTAGCGTCATGATCATTGAAAACCCAGAACGACTAGGCCTTGCCCAACTGCATCAATTACGCGGCCGAGTAGGGAGGGGATCCATTAAAAGCTTCTGCTTATTACTCTATAAAACACCGTTATCCAAACATGGCAAGGAACGCCTAGAAATCATGCGAGAAACTAACGATGGTTTTCAAATTGCAGAAAAAGATCTAGAGCTTCGCGGCCCTGGAGAAGTTTTGGGCACACGCCAAACCGGCGATATTATGTTCCGCATAGCCGACCTAATGCGTGATCAAGAGTTAGTATATGAAGCAAAAAAACTCGCTATTCATATCATTAACCAACAACCAGAACTGATTGCTCCGTTAGTTCACCGCTGGTTAGGCAATGCCTCGCAATACGCTCAAGTATAAAAAACCTGTTATTTCACCGCAATCAGCGTAAACGATCCATAAGTGGGGTCAACTGCTCAGCCCAGGTGTAAAATGTGCTTTCTCCCTGCGAATATAAATGTTGATGTAAAAATTCAACGAAAACTGAAATTTTTGCAGATGTGCTCTTTTGGCTGGCATATACCGCATAAATCCCAAAACCTTTCGGTCGCTCAGTAGGAAATAAAAGAACAATCTTCTTTTTTTGTATCCAATCTCGCGCAATAAAATGGGGCAACTGAGTTATCCCTAAGCCATCAGCGCAAAGGGAAGCCAGCGCCTCACCATCATCAACAATAAAATCTCTATTTGGATCAACCTGCTTTTCCTCATTACCATGTTTTATGCGGATAGGCATAATTCGCCCGGTTTGTTTAAATCTAAATCTAATCCACGAATGATTCGATAATTCCTCCACCGATATAGGATACCCGTAACGTTCAATGTAATCGGGGGATGCGCAAATGAGAAAATCAATGGGGCTAAGTTGGCGACCTATCAGTGAACTTTCGCTAAGTTGGCCGCTACGAATACAAACATCAACACCATGCTCTATAACATCCACATAACGATCAGAAAATGTAATGTCTATATTGATATCTGAGTACCTAGATCGAAACTCCTTGATAATGGGTAATAGGTAAAGCCTACCGTAGGATATAGATGAATTAATTTTGAGGGAGCCTTGTGGGCGTTGTCGGTCACACCTGAGTTGATTTTCGCATTCATTTAGCTCTGCCAGCATATTGCGAGCAATTTCTGAATAGATCAAGCCTTCTGGAGTTAATTTCAACTGTCTTGTTGAGCGATTAAATAACTTAAATTTCAAATGTGACTCTAGTCGAGCGACGGCTTTACTAACAGTAGAAGGAGAAAGGCCTAAGGATCCCGCTGTGTTAACGAAATTCCCAGTATTAACTACTTCAATAAAAACCTCAATTAAACCCAGTTTATCCATAAGTGAATTTCCTTCATAACTGATTCTACGACTTCGGTATTTTTCTTTCTGGTTGGCCTATATATACTGCGCATTATGTGATTTCTTAATATGTTAGTAAAGGATTGTCTACAAATGCTCGGTTATTCAGCTAAGGATTCCAATGAATTGTGCTTATACGCAAATTTAATATGCCCATACTCACAAAGAATTGTGCTTGCTCTAGAGGCCTTAGAAATAAATTATATACACAACGAGATAGACTTTGTTTTAAAGCCAGAGCAGTTTGAAAATATATCTCCTTTTGGAAAAGTGCCCCTCGTAAAAGTCAAGAGTTTTTACCTATTTGGATCTATGTCCATACTTACTTATGTAAACACTCAATATCAAAATGCTCTAATGCCATATGACATTGAAAAAAATGCACTACTGCATTCCTGGAGCGTAGCAATAGATGACATACATAGATCTCTAAGAGCAGTGTTTACGGAAAAAGACACGATCACTTTTAATGAATGCATCAAAATGTTTAGAAAACAGCTAGAGATTTTGTGGCAATCTCCGTTGAATATAAAAAAAGATAGCTTCGACCTACTAGATATATACGCAGCCCCCTTATTGGTGCTGACAAGTGCAATAGAGATGCTAGGCGAGATTAACCTGATTCCAGACGAGTTCAGGGACTTATTATCTCATTACGAATCTATTCTACCAATTAGCACAATTGACAACCCACGATATAGGAAAGAGATAAGACTATTTTTAATAGAAAATAATTCAGCGCTTCATCAACAGTTTAAAGCTATGAATTGCTAGATTCGAACAACAAAAGGAACAGTATTATGAAAAAAACATGGAACTTCGTAGAATATGTATTTCACAATAAATCTGAATCAGATCGCAATTTATATCTCTTTCGAAAAAAGTGGATAACACTAGGTGAAATAGGAACTATTGCCGGTCAAATGGCAGAGTTGTTCATGTCGGCAGGATTAAAGCCGTCAGAGAGAATACTACTATTTTTAGATGATACACCTGCTGCAGTTGGTTGCTTTCTTGGCGCTATACAAGCAGGTATGGTGCCCGTGTTATTGAATCCGCAATCAAAGAAAGATTATATTAAACACTATATAAAAGATAGTAAATGCACCTCTATTGTGTGTGAACCACGCGTCGTAAGTGTGATACAAACTATACAAAAAAGTCTACTAAATGATGTTAAAGTTTGGCAGCAAGATCTCTACCGTTCTGCAAATGACAACCTGCACCTGGATTTAAAGGGTATTCGAACCGCTCTTAATCTCTCGCCATTCGATGGCTATTTATACAACGATTGTGAATCAGATTTTTGGCAATATACCTCAGGGACAACCGGCATGCCTAAAGCCGTGCGTCAAAGTACCCAAGGTATGGTAGAAAATACCGAATTGTATGCGAAAGCGATACTAAATATTAGCGGCAATGATTGTATTTATAGTACAGCCAAGTTGTTTTTTGGTTATGGATTGGGGAATTCGGTTTTTTTCCCGCTCCTGAGGGGCGCTCGTGCAATACTTGATGAGCGCTGGCCGACTCCAGATATTATTGTAGAAATAATACAAACAAATAGACCAACAATCCTGTTTTCCGTGCCAACCATTTACCTCAATATAATCGATCATGGAGAAAATATTACACGAGCAATGGGAAACAATGCTCGCTATGTATCAGCCGGCGCACCTCTCCCAGGTGCAATATTTAATGCTTGGCGCTATCGATACAACATAGAAATCCTGGATGGTATTGGCGCCACAGAGATGGGGCATATTTTTTTAAGTAACAGACCTGGCAGTGCGCAAGCGGGCTCCACTGGAAAAACGCTGAAGGGTTATGAAGTAAAACTAATGACTTCCGTCGATACAACTGCAAAATATGAGGAACAAGGGGTCCTATATGTAAAAGGACCTTCTGTTGCAAAAGGTTATTATAACGATCCCACAAATACAGCTCATCGCTTCAGTGATGGTTGGTATATCACTGGAGATGTTTTTACTCAAAACCCTGAAGGCATATTTACCTACGTTGGCCGCCAAGATGACTTATTTAAGGTAAAAGGACGCTGGATCTCACCGCAGAATATCGAATCATTCATTACCACACACTTCCCTATGATTCGTGAAGCGGCGTTAATACCCGCTGTATCGAATAGCGGAGACGTGACTCCAGTCCTTTATTACGCCACCAACGAAGACCAACCAAAGATTAAAGAAATAGAAAATCACATCAGTCAGTATTTAGCGGAAGGATTTGGTTCATATGTGGTTCCCAAAGAGTATTTCGTAATTAGTCAGTTACCAAAAAATGACAATGGAAAATTTATGCGAAACGCTTTATCGACCACGCTGCCTCAAGACTCACAACAACTTGAGCTAATTAAATTTCACTAAGTTTAAAACAGATAAATTGTATCTTTCAACTTTATAAAACTAGTCTCCGAAAATATACCGACAAAGTTATATGTAATGAACTAGTTACTTATTTATCTACTACAGCGAGGTTGTTTTGATGTACCAAAAAAGCAATATTTTTTCAGCAGAGATGATCGATCACTTTGCAAAATCTGAAGATTGGGGAGCAGGAAATTTTGTCCATTATTTATGGGCCAATATAGAAGATGAATATCTGGCCATAGAACTTGACACGCCCTACATTCTACCATGTGGACTAAGAACATTAACGTTGACTTTGTCTCAAATCATCAAAGCTGTAGATTCTTGGGGCGCGTTTTATGAAGATTTAGGCGTAGAACCGAAAGACCCAATTGCCATCTATTTGGATGATTCTGTTCATTACTTTATTCAGTATCTAGCGTTAAATAGAATCGGTGCCATCCCCGTTTGTATTAACGGAGACCTGTCGCCAGATATTGTCGCAGAATTTGTTGATTTTGTTGGAGTTAAACGCGTAATAACATCATCTTTAATGTGGAAAAAACTAGTTTCAACTTTCTCCACCAACGACATTTCATACCAGGCGATAAAGCTGGATGAAGAGGTAATTAGTGTTCGCAAACCATCACGAGAATATCAACATCATAGCGAAGACCCTGTACTTCTGGGGCATACATCAGGTACAACAGGAACCCCCAAAGCGGTTCAATTTAATCATTACGGTTTTAGTATTGGAGTCAAGCGGGAACTAAGAAAACAGGTGGGTAAACGAATTCTCAATGTATTACCCCACTCTCATGCGGCTGCCATCTCTATAATGATGTCAGGCTTGATGAGAGGAGCTTTAATTAGAATACAAACAGACAAAACTTCGTCTGGTGTACTTAATACCATCGAAAAATTCAGGCCTGATTTATTTGTTTCTTTCTCCAAAGTRTACGTTGATCTATGTCGTTTKGATCTAAGTGGCKTTGATCTTTCTTCTATTGGTTATTGGTTAAGTACCGGCGACGCAAATCACGAGCCACATATCCAGAAATTGATYTCATTTGGAAATCATTACCACAAAGGAAAAGACATACCGGGATCMATTTTTATTGACAACCTCGGATCTTCGGAATTTGGTTTTGCGGCATTCCGAAATATATATCGACCCGGCGATAGAAATTTTAATCGTTGTATTGGAAAACCATTTGACTGGGTAACAGCGGCCATACTTGACGATAGTGGTTATGTACTACCACCAGATAACRTTGGCTATTTAGGAGTGAAGTCAGATTCAGTTACKTCTGGTTATTGGAATRACTCATTATTGACGGAAAARAATCGTTTAAATGGATTTTGGTTAACTGGAGACCTTGCTTACAGATCCTCAGATGGTATTTATTATCATGTTGACAGGATTTCGGACAAAATTGAAACTGAAGCTGGCACCTTGTACAGCTGCCAAGCTGAGGAATATTTATTAAATCAATTTCCGGAAATATTTGATTGCTCCATAGTTGGAGTGACAGATGGAGGAGACGCTGTAAAACCGCTAATAACGGTAGAATTACAATCCGAAACGCCAAAAGACTCACTGTTAGCTCGCATCAATAATGCGCTTCAAAAAAAGGGCTGGCCATGTATATCAGAATTGATACTAGAATCGGCTAATTTGCATTTAGGAGTCACCGGAAAAAAACTCAAAAGAGTATTACGCGAAGTTGTAACTTTGGAACCATCACATCACTATGAGAAATAAAATAACTGGTTTGAAATCGCTTTCATTTTTTTGTGCGCTGTCCTGTGGTACTGAAATTGTATTTGCACATGAATATGAAGCCTATGCTCGAACAGCTATTGGTACTGCAAGAGCGTACGCTGGTGAGTCTGCAAGAAGTGATGACGCGTCAGTTTCTTACGCGAACCCAGCAGCAATAGCAAAACTAAAAGGTGTGCATTGGTCTGGCGTATTCCACGTCATGACCTTCAATGCGGATACAGAGGATGTTAGTGCGGATTATGCAAATTCTTCATCAGTAAAGGGCGATTCAGACAGTAATCTCGGAGGACTTTTTGGTGGCCCCTCTTTTTATTATGTGACTGATTTGGATAAGGATTGGCATTTTGGTATTTCGGTGTTAGCACCTTATGCATACGGCACTGATTACGACAGAGAGTGGGGCGGACGCTTTTCAGGTACATTTTCTGAATTGGTCGTATTTGCAGTAACACCATCTATAGCATTTTCACTAAATAACGAATTATCCATCGGGTTATCATTACCTCTAAATATCGCGTCCGTTGAGTTTCACCGTGGATTAAATCAAGCGGGTCGATGTATAGGGCTAGAGAGTGATGGTTCGCTGCCAACGGGTACCTGCGTTACCGAAGGCTTAGTATTAAACGCAGATAATTCAGAGGGTTTCGAAAAGGTAAAAGCAGAAGGCTGGGGTATTGGGGCGACGGTCGCGGTGCACTATACCAGTATCGACGATAATTGGCAGTTCGGAATAGTATATCGATTTGGCGAAACAATTGCTCTGGAGGGCGAAAGCCAATATCGAGGTGTAAATACCGTTATTAGCAATCAGGGTCAATGGTTAGCTTCTGATGTTGATATTGACCTTGAATTACCAGCAACTTTCACTGTGGGTGGCGCTTGGAACCTTAATAATCAGGTGACACTGTATTCTGACATTACATGGAAGCATTGGAGCGATTTCAAGGGATGGGCTATTGAATATGAAGACAGCGGTAATCCTGACCAACGCTATTCGGTTGACTGGGGTAATGGCATGCGTAGTGCTATCGGTGTGGATTTTCGATTAAATAGTCAATGGATACTGCATACAGGGTACGCCTACGACAATTCACCAGTCAAAAACAAACATGGTCAGTCACCATTAGTTCCGGCCGCTGATATAGAGTGGTATACATTTGGAGCTAGCTATCAACTTTCGCCCACCCAACGACTTAGTTTTTCATACGCTTTTCTTGATTATAAAGATGCGATTATTGAGCAGAATTCTGATGCTCCTTATATTGATGAAGAGGTGTTTCTAAGTGGTGAATGGTCCATGTCATTACACCTTCTGGGTGTTCAATATTCAGCTGAGTTTTAAGGCGATGAGGCTGCGTGAAAGCACAGCCTCTCTAGTTTTTACGGTTTATAGGCTATCAGAAGATCTCTCGGAGCATCGAGGCGAATCAATTCAACGCCTACAAAACCTGCTTGTTTTAATAAGGAATCATATTCATTTTCCGTTCGTTCTTTAGAACCTGGCTCAAAGGCAATTAACATTTGTAGGTTCATCATCACTCCCCACCAATCACCCGTAAAATCGTTGTTTAGCACCTTTTCGCTAATGACGACCATGCCTTTTGAAGGAAGCGATTCATAACAATTTTTAATTATCTGTATGCACTTTTCATCGTTCCAGTTATGAAGAATGTAACTTAGAAATATAACATCAGCTTCAGGGTAATTAGGTTTAAACATGTCGCCAACAACAAATTCGAAACGAGACTCCAGMCCATTTTTTGCGATCATCTCCTTTGATAGTTTCTGTACAGGCTCTAAATCTAACACTACTCCGGAAAGGTGCTCGTTGCGTTTAACCACTTCTGCAGCAAATGAGCCTGTTCCGCCAGCTAAGTCCAATATACGTGTGTAACTACTAAAATTTAATAATTCTGCGGTTTCTTGGCCAATTGGGATATTATATGAGTCCAGCAGACGAAAAAATGATCGAAGCTGTGTGTCATTACTGTAAATTGCCTGATACAGCTCTTGCGCTGTTTTATTCCAGGCCTGTTCGTGACGTGGACTATTCTCTCGTAACGCATCAGGAAGGAATTGCCACATATGATAAAAATAACTATCTTTTTGTGAAAACCCCATAGGTACTTCGGAGCCTTTCGTTAAATAATTTCCAAGAGTACTATTTCGATAAGTTTGATTAGAATGCTCTACCAGATCAAGATTAACCATTGCACTGAGAAGCCGACGACAACCTTCAGGGTGAATATTTAGTTTCTCAGATATGTGTTCTGCTGATTGCCACTTATCACCAAGATGATCAAAAATCTCTAGGTTACTGGCGGCAGCAAAAGATCCTGCAGTGTAAAAAGAAAAAGCCAACTCGTTTAGCTTATTGAGAGCCTCTATTGGTTTCATACTGTATTCCTTTAGCAATATAATGGGTGGGAGGGTACTTAATAATTGTTATTCGTCATTGAAATGAATATCAGAAGTGTGTTTTGCAAGGTATTTTATGTTTATAAAATGACGCCAGGTAATACCATCGGTGGTTATATTATTACCCCAGGTTCCACTACCAAGCGCGAACGATATCGGGAGGTCGGTTGAAACACCCATCATCCCAAAAGTTGACGGTGTATTAACGAGTAAACGACCTGCTGGAATTTTTTCAGCAAAATCATTGATTTCTACAAATTTCCTACTGTGTATTGCTGCGGTGTGACCTATGCCTTCTTGTGTTAAGATCGTTTTCGCTAAGATAATGGCTTCCTGAAATGGTGCTTTAAACAAAGAAACAATAGGTGCCATTTTCTCCCTACCTAAACGATGCACTTCTTTACTTTCAGCCGGTATAACAATCATTTTAATTTGATAATCTCTTTTAATATCGCATAATACTGCAATTTTATTTGCAGACTGCCCAAATAAAATTCGACGCAATTGTCCTTCGTCACTAAATAGTATGCCAATCGCATGCTCTTTCTCTCTTGAGCTGAGAACGGCAACACAATTATGTTCTAGGTTTTCAATAGCTTCATCGTATATTTCTGGCGCACAGATAAGATTATTTTCGGATCCGCATACAATACCGTGATCATAGGTTTTGGACTGAACAATATTATAGATTGCTTTCTTAATATCAGCGCTTTCACAGATTATTACCGGTGCATTCCCAGGTCCAACACCGTAAGTAGGGTTTCCTGATTGGTGAGCGGCCTTAACAATACCTGAACCACCAGTTGCCATTACTAAGTCAATACTTGAATGAGACATCATATGTTGTACAAATATTCTACTCGCTTTCTCTGGAACCATTTGGACCAACTCAATTGGTAATGAGTAATACGCCAACAGTTCTTGAACAAGTGTTAAAAAATAACGGCCTAAAATTCGAGTTTTCGATGGATAACTAAGAATGATAGCGTTTCGCGTTTTTATGCTGTGCAGAATCTTAAATAAAGAATTTGGGATTGGATTTGTCATAGGAATCACGGCAAATATCACCCCAACAGGACTCCCATACTCCATAACTGTACCGTGACCTGCCGTTGAGATTAAACCAGTAGTTTTTATTCCGCACAATGACTGAGTAACATCCTGAGTTACCAAACCCAGCTTGTGAACTTTGTGAGGTGTAAAACCTAGGCCAGTCTCTTTAACTTCTTCTTGGGCGAACCATAGTATATTTTTATTGATTTTTTCACTAATGGCACAAATAACTTCATCCAACTGAGCATCACTGAATGACATTGCCGATTGATGGGCGTTGAATGCATCCTCAACAAATGATTCTATTTGTAATATTGACTCAGATGAAAGAGGTTCAGATATAGAATTGTCACTAGCCATTATGGTATTAAACTCCTGTAATAAACAATTGTATTTAGTAACGTCCGAGATGATGGGTAACAAATTGATCTTGGACGCATTTGATTGTAGTTTTAAGAGACTATCATTAGGCTTAATAAAGAATTGTATATTAATATTCGTTATGTATATTTAGTACCGTGAATACAAAAGCATAAAAATAGCTATGAAAATTTAGTTTTAATGTTACCGGAAAACTTTTGGTAGATGGCTGTAAGCGCCTAAAATTCAGGAAGCCTTGGTTATAAATGAATAGCAACAAGCAACATCACCTAAGGGGCATACTTACACAACTTCGAGAATTTTACTCCATACGCTCTACATGAACTTCCGAGTAACGAGGATAAATGTTCTTCACTTTTATTTCCGTATTTTTGCACTCGCCATAATCACATTGAAAGGCTTTTCAGAGAAACGCGAATACTGAATTGCGTCAGCTACTTCTTGTGCTTTCTTCGGTGACGCGATCTTCGATAACAAATGTAATGCAGCTTGGTAACTTACTAGGCTACCATTAGAGGTAATAACTTTCTCATCTACCACTAAGTTAGTATTAGATTTAACATTTACATTTGGGTATGCTTTTTGTAGCTCGTCTTCTCCACCTGCCCAAGTTGTGGCACTTTTTCCATCGAGAACTCCTGCCTCAGCCAACACAAAAGCACCAGAGCAATTACTAACCATCCAATCTGCCTTTATTGCAGTCTCTCGAACATAATCAATTAACTGCCTATTTTTTAAAACAGGGCTCATATCGTACGCACTTGGCATGATCAAAACATCAAGAACAGGCAGTTCAGAAAGGTGCGAGTCTACTGTTAGAATTACCCCTTCATTTGTTTTAATCTGCTTCTTCTTTCCAATGTTTATAATTGTGACTTCGTAGTCTTTAAACCAGCTTAAACTGCTTGCATGCCCAAAGACCTCCAGTGGCGCTATTACATCTGATGTCAATACACCATCCCACACTATAATTCCGATACGCTTTTCTGCTGCGTTTGCAAATCCAACAAATACACTTAAAATACATACTACAACTATTTTAGCGAACATCCATTTGCTCTCCTTTGATAATAGAACTAGAGCATAATTGATTTCTTTCTAGCAAAACAGCGAACAGGGATCATTTTAATCATGATGTTTATTCACCTAAAGTATACAAAAGTCTTGTGCTGGTCTCACTACACTACCCCGACACTAAGCGGCAATGGAGTGTTCTGTGTGTCGTCGATGACTGTAAGCTGATGTGATTCCAGATTAAGATACGTTAACCAATCAGCTTAGCTCTACTTTGTACATATCTAACGAAATCAGTACAAAAATCCATCACATGGACAGCGGGCGCAAGTCGGCTAAAGTTAAATATATCTTACCCCCCTAAAACGTACCCAATCGAGAACTACCATGGCGCAGACTAATGCAGGTAACATTCTTGTGATTGAAGATAATCCAGACAATATGAAGCTAGTGACCTGGATGCTAGAGGATGAAGGTTATACTATCAGCCCTGCCTATACAGCAGAAGATGGCTTGGAACTAGCCGAGTCAAATGACTTCGATGTCATTTTAATGGATATTTCACTACCGGGTCTCGATGGCAAAGCGGCAACCCAACAATTAAGAAAAACAAAAAAATATAAAGACGCCCCGATAATTGCACTCACCGCTCACGCAATCATCTCAGAAGAAAAAGACATTCTCGAATCCGGCGTAAGTGAATTAATCACCAAACCCATAAATGAGGTATTATTGCTCGAACGCCTGAAGTACTACATCTCTCACGAGTAGATCATTTAGCCAAGTTCTACACAATTCCGACCATTCTCCTTTGCCCGATACATCGCTTTGTCAGCTCGATCAAAACAACTGACAATTGTATCTCCAGTTTGCAACTCCGACACACCAAAACTTGCAGTAATTGCAATACGTTCTCCTGCAAAATTAAACGGGCAGTTTTCTATTGCTCGACGGATCTTTTCCATCGCCGCCAACGCTGCCGATTCTCCTGTATCCGGCATTAACACCACAAATTCTTCACCACCATAACGCGATACGAAATCCTCACTACGTATATTTTTCTGTATTTCACGAGCAACCAGCTTTAATACTTTGTCACCCCGAAGATGACCCAAAGAGTCATTGATCTTTTTAAAGAAATCGATATCAACAATCGCCATACTCAAAGGTCTTTCATGTCGCTTCCAGCGAGAGAACTCTTTATCCGATTGCTCATCATAGGCTTGCCGGTTAGGCAATTCGGTTAATGGGTCTCGCATCGCCTGCAACCGCTGCGCTTCCAAGTTATTCCGCAACTCCATCGCTTCAGACTCCATCGCCCCCATTTTCTCGCCTAGCATTTCAATCTTTTCGTACACCTCATCACGGCGACTTCTTTCTTCTAAATGAAAGACATCGATTGAATCCACAATATGATTCACCATTAAAGTTATATCTTCTTTTAGAATACCAATATCTAATGCCTTATCGACACTGATTTTAATATCTTTCAAGCCGGCACGCACTTCTTGATCCAATTTAGTTTGGTTCAACTGGGCTTGCTCTTCTCCCTCTCGCGCAACAGTCAAGAACTGCTGAATATCATGCAATCGATCATGCAGGGAAACAAGGAATCCCTCAAATTCTGATTGTTCAAGCCTTCGGGTGGAAGCTACCAACTCCATAGTTTCGGTAAGAAAATCCGGCATGCTCTGCCAKTCAAAGTCATTCTGTAGYTGCAGAACCAATTCACTCTTACGCTCACCAAATTCATCCGGTGTTTCTATTTTATCTACCAAACCACAGAAAACTTGTACCGTACGTGATTTTAATTCCTCTTCCGCACTATCTCTCCCACTATCTATATCAACCTCTACTGGCGATAGCTCCCTATCATCAACTTTTTCAACCTCAAGGTCTGCAGATTCTTTTGCAGCGAGTCCATCTTGTTGCTCACCACTAACCTCATCATGATTTTTGCCAGATGAAAAGATCTTCTGAAACCAACCTCCTGACGATTTTGAGCTTTCGTCATTTTCCAACGCAGTCAGATAACTATATACCGGACGCTGAGCATCAAGGTAACCTTTCCACAGATCAATATTTACCGYTGCACCCTGTAACAAACCAGGCAATTTCTTCCGAAAGGACTTTATTGATGATTTATCCTTGCGCGACAAGTCAAACTCCAGTGCTGCCACCAAGGTACCATCAATCAATTCAGAGGCCGCATCGTATTCGTCTTTACGAGTATCATCTAACGCAATCACACATCGCTCTAAACGAGCAATCATCGGCTCCATCGACAAGACATCACTATTCTTACGTAACGCGACCCGTAACTCAGCCAGCACATCATCCAACGATTCACCCAACCCATCTGCGGCCAGGCTAACTCGCACAAATCCCTTGCGTAAAATATTTAAACGTCGCTCAGCTTGCTTCTCAGCATCTTCAAATTTCTCCAGGGCCTGTAGATATTTTTCTTTCCAGTCCTGAGGTTCAGATTGCGCCATAGTATTTACACTTCATCCCGTCACCTATAGGGATGACGTTAACGTAACAATAATTTGCCGCGCAGAAGGCGGCGACACTACTAAGTATAGATAGCACGGGGGAAAACTATAGGCGATTTTGAACTAAAAAACCTTGCGACGACTAATTAATGCTCAAAGTTAATCATAAAACGACTCTCTAATGGAATCAGGCAGGCAAATTTCCATCGCAATCGGCCGATGGTCTGAGTGAGTGCAGTCCAACACGTTGATTGTATTGATCTTTAAACCAGGGCTTACCATAATATGATCGAGGCTTCTATCGGGCTTCCAGCTCGGAAAAGTATGATGCTCTCCGCTAACCTGAATAAGGTGTGTATCGCGTAAAGGTGTATCAATGATCTGATCACCTCGACAGTTCATGTCACCCATAACAATGACGTGTTCATGGCCTTGAATCAATTCCCGGATATAGTCCAACTGTCGAAAGCGTGCCCTCTCACTTAGAGCCAAATGCAAACCAATTAACACCAATGGATTATCAGGATGACCATATTTAGCAACAATAGCCCCACGGCCTTTTAAGCCCGGCAATTTATGGTCTTGCAGCTCATAGGGCACAAAGCGCGATAGAATCCCATTAGAAAACTGACCAAAACGGCCAAAATCCCGATTTAGCTGCTGATAGCTATAATCAAAACCCGCCAAATCGGCTAAGTAGGATACCTGGTTAACAAAGCTGCTGCGTAAACTACCGCCATCGACTTCTTGTAACGCCACCAAGTCATAATCCGCAACAATACGAGCAATATCGTCTAATCGCTGAACGCCAGACAAATCGGGTAAAAAATGACGCCAACTACGGGTAACGTAATGATGATATGAACTTGTACCGATGGCTGCCTGTATATTATAAGAAAGCAGCTTTATCGTTTCAGGAACTTCTTTCCCATATTTTTGAGAAAAGTGCTGCTCACCCGCCTCTAAAACGTCATGCTTAATACGAAATGACAATATCTAACCCCTAACTGATACACTCAAAAACCGAGGACAATACTATTAGTGTAGGCGAACACCAAAAATGGAAACAKAATAAGGCCCYATATARCAATTGAAYGTAAAAAAGCTGAGGCCTATTGCACTCAGCTTTTTATAGCGATCTTAATATAGTACTCTTRATATARCGCTCTTGGATTTACTCAAAAGGCCCCAGCGGAATGTTATCCGTTTGCTTTACTACCGCTTGACGCCATCACTTTTTCTTTCTCTATCAAGAAGTTAACGATCTGCATCATTCGTGGAAAACCTTTGGCCATTTCCGTGCCGATGACATATTTACCATTCACAACTATCGCAGGTACACCYGATAAACGCGCCGCTTTTGCGAAAGCTTCGGCTTGTCGAACCTTGGTACGAATAGAGAAAGACTGAAATAGCTTGTTATAATCCGACTCAGATACCCCGTGTTTCTTAAAGAAACCAAGCATCTGCTCTTGGCTAAACAACTTTGCTCGCTCTACATGAATCTTATCAAATARCTCCGCAGCCATTGCATCTTTCTTTCCCAACGCCTCCATGACATAAAAAGCGTGTGCGTGATCCACCCACTTCTTATTAAGCGGTGCAGGTGTTTGTACAAAAGCCACGCCTTCCGGCACGTTATCTGCGAACTTTTTCACAAAAGGCTCAAGTTTAAAACAATGCGGACATCCAAACCAAAAAAACTCTCGCACTTCAATTTTACTGGGATCAGCAGTCTGTACCGGTTGTTCTAATTCTTTATAGTCGACCCCTTCACGAAATGTCTCAGCCTGGGCTGCAAACGTGGTTATTCCTGCAAACAAACTTACCATTAGAATTAATATCTGCTTTTTTATCTTTAACATTATTCAATGCATCCTTATTTTGATTTGATTTTAATTACGCTAAGTCGTTGGTGGACGTGTTTTGTTGGAACGCCAAATCATCACTAGGTTCCCTATGTCAGCTCTTCTTAAGACGGTAATATTGTGATGCTGGAGATACAAAAAAGGGTAGCACAAGCTACCCTTTTTATATTGCGATCATCGACGATCGTTACTCAACTCTATTTTAGCCCGTTGATATAACTCGACACCGCCTTTAATTCCATATCACTGAGTCGCCCTGCAACACTTTGCATCATTTTAGCTTCGCCATCATTGGTGCGACGCAAGCCTGACTCATCGGCACGGCCAGCCGCTCGAAACGCTTTTAATTGCGCTTCTACGTACGCAGTCTGCTGCCCACCCAATGCAGGGTAACCTGCAGCCGGCATACCCAAACCCGTTGCTCCGTGACATGCAGAACATGCCGTCACACCTGTATCAGCATTACCGGCACGATAAATCTTTTGGCCTAACTCTAACAAATCTGCTTTCACTGCACCGATCTTGATAGGTTGTGACGCAAAATAAGCTGCCAAATCGGCTATATCTTGCTCTTTTAATCCAGCAACAATACCGGTCATAGCGGCTATTGTACGAGCTCCACTCTTGATATCGTTTATCTGCTTAACAAAATATCGTTCATTTTGACCCGCAAGCTTTGGAAAACTGGGAATCATGCTATTGCCATCGGCACCGTGACAACCTGCGCATACGGCAGCTTTGGTTTTACCCGCGGCAGCATCACCGGCGGCTTGGGCGATACCAGCATTGGCTAGGATCATCAATACTATTGATAAAGTTTTAGTTAATCGATTCATCTTAACGTCCAGTTTTGCGTTAAAGCGCATGTTTTCTAGGAGGGTGGTTATTTATACTATAGAGGTCAAATTAGACTTACTGAGAAGGAACCTTACAGCGCCCCCTCAGTAAAAAGCTTATTACTTAGCCGTAGACATAAAAGTAATGATTTCTTTTAGTTCATCATCTGAACAATCGGCACACAAGCCCATAGGAGGCATAGCGCCTTTACCAGTTTTAGCACTGGCCACCATAGCATCCATTCCGCCAGCCATACGGCTAGCCCATGCGTCTTTATCAGCAGTCTTAGGTGCGCCTGCAGCTCCACTAGCATGGCACATTGCACAATATTGGTTGTATTTAGCAGGCCCTTCTGCTTGTACTGAAGCAGTAAAACCTAGCGCAGCGATGGCGGATGCAATAATTAATTTCTTCATAATGTTCCTTTGTAATCTCTATCGTGGCCCTAAATAGGACCTATCTTAATGTGGCGTTTTATTTCAACATGAGATGCCACCGATTATACACAGCCCAAAACTCGGCGTATGCTAGAGGGCAGTCCCACAAACCCGGCGATTATACCTCATAGACTGCATACTTGGAAATCACCTGCTTGGCCAATAATTTCCCCAGCAAATAACCTACAGACTACCCTAAACACCAAAATCCCTTTAAAATACCCCATATTATTCAATTGAGTATCGTTGCGATGGCAAGCCAACACCAAAAAAACCAACGGGCCAAGTCTAAAAAACCTAGACGCGACCCAAATACACCCTATCCCTACTCTCGCAAGGAGTTAAAGGAGCCCGAGAAAAAGGCAAAAAATCTCATCGGGCCGCTACTACAACAGGCTGAATTTGTTGTTAGCGCACAAGATATAACCCAATGCCCCCCTGATGAGGGCTTTGAAGTCGCCTTTGCCGGCCGCTCAAACTCGGGAAAGTCTAGCTCAATCAACAGCATCACCAATCAAAGAAAGTTAGCCCGTACCAGTAAAACACCAGGACGCACACAGCTAATTAACTTCTTTGCGATCAATGATGAGCTTCGTTTGGTCGACCTTCCAGGCTACGGTTACGCGCAGGTGCCGGAATCAATGAAGCGTGAGTGGCAGGCCAACATGAGCGAATACGTGGAACGGCGGGAATGCCTAGCGGGGCTTGTGCTAGTAATGGATATACGCCATCCGCTACGTGAATTCGATCTAATGATGCTCGACTGGTCCTCACATTTTGGTATGCCCGTCCATATCTTACTGAGCAAAGCCGATAAACTTAATGCCGGACCCGCCCAAAGCGTGCTTATCAGTGTTCAAAATGAAGTCGAGAGCATAGGGGACCATATTAGTGTTCAGCTATTTTCATCACTCAAAAAAGACGGCGTAGAGCAAGCACAAAAAGTTATCGCAAGGTGGTTTCAAGTTGATGCAGAAATCAACATCGAGGATTCCTAGGCAAAAAAAAGCCGGTAGTCTTGGGGAAAACTACCGGCTATATACCACCCCTAGGGAAAGGGCGGACTTTCCACGGCCGGACCATCAGATCTCGGCCCATCGGAGAACAACCTCCGGAGCATCACCTCTCAGTGGTTTACTTTAGCTTCAATATCTTAGAGGGGGGTTCTTACAATTAGTTCCAACAAAATTCCAATTAAGAACTATTTAAGAACTATTTAAGAACTACAAGACAACATAGAGCAACCAGCACGGTGACGCGCCCATTCTGGCCTTTTTTGCGTTAGATGCTCTTTACCAGGTTGCTCCACATAGGGCTGCTTAAGCACCTCGAGCAATTCCTCCACCCCCGAAAAATCACCATCATCGGCTTTATCTATCGCTAACTGGGCTAAATAATTACGCAAGACATACAGCGGATTTACCGAGTTCATCACTTGCTTACGCTGAGCCGCAGCCAGCGACTCGGTCTCACACCGTAACGCATAAAGCGTTAACCAATGATGTAGACGCTGCCAATATTCCTCGGTACGTTGCTCCGGTTGATAATAGACACCCTCTAAGGTGTGTTGATATTTTTTTGCGCTCAAGGTTGTCAAATCGACATCCGCTAGGCGTCGATAGAACAACGTCATATCGGTTTCAACCAGCGCTAAGATATCCAACAATTCCTTGATGAAAATAGAATCATTCTCATGCTCTTCAGCAAGCCCCAACTTACTCAATTGCATCACGGTAAAACGCTGTTGATAGTTTTCGGCAAACTGATTCAGCATTGCTTCTAATGCCTGGCTATCTTCAACAACAGGAAGAATAGCATTTGCCAACTGAAACAAATTCCAATGAGCGACTTGAGCTTGATGTTCAAAGCGATAACGCCGGTTACCGGCATCGGTGGTATTTGGCGTCCATGAAGGATCATAATCCTCTAACCATCCATAGGGCCCATAATCGATCGTCAGCCCAAGAATCGACATGTTATCGGTATTCATTACACCGTGCACAAAACCCACACGCATCCAATGCACCACCATGTCCAAGGTAAGCTCACATACCTCGGCAAACCATTCTAAAATAGTTTCGATAGAGGGTTCGCCAAGATGTGGAAAGTCCGTGGTAATAGTATAGTCAATCAATTTCCGCAATAGTTTGATATCGCCACGTGATGCAGGCAGTTGAAAATTACCAAATCGAATAAAACTGGGGGCCACTCGACACACCACCGCACCACGCTCAGACGCGGCATTACCATCATAAAACATATCGCGCATGACACTATCGCCGGTAAGCACAAGGCTCAACGCTCTGGTAGTAGGCACCCCCAGATAATACATCGCCTCACTACATAAGAACTCACGCACCGATGAGCGCAATACAGCCAAACCATCGGCTTGACGAGAGTAGGGGGTTTTACCTG
>NVVG01000015.1 GCA_002402125.1 Moraxellaceae bacterium | reverse complement strand
GAGCCTGCCCCATGAGCGTAGCGAGTGTATTGGGTACGGCGTTTTCTGAAAATAGTTTCTAATACTGAACGTCCTCAACGAACTGTTTAAATACCTAACGTATGTACCAAATAACTACCAGAAAGTAAAAAATCGGAAAGCAGAACATTGAGTAAAAAGATACAAGCCATTCGTGGCATGAACGATATATTGCCAGAGCAGTCTGCCACCTGGCGTCACCTCGAAGCCATCGTCAAAGATGTGCTGGGACGCTATGGGTATGGCGAGATTCGCCTGCCCATCGTCGAATACACCGAGCTATTCAAGCGCACTATCGGTGAAGTCACCGATATCGTTGAAAAAGAAATGTACACCTTTAAGGATCGCAACGACGAAAGCCTCACCCTGCGACCAGAAGGCACCGCCGGCTGTGTCCGCGCCGCCGAAGAGCACGGCATGTTGTACAACCAAATACAGCGCCTATGGTATACCGGCCCAATGTTTCGCTATGAGAAACCCCAAAAAGGCCGTTATCGACAGTTTCATCAGATAGGTGTTGAAACCTTTGGGCTGCAAGGCCCCGACATTGATGCCGAAGTGATCTTGATGACGGCCAACTTGTGGAAAGCCCTGGGGTTATCGTCCCATGTGACCCTGCAGCTGAATAGCCTGGGTTCAAACGAGGCCCGTGCAACTTATCGAGCCGAGCTGGTGTCATACCTTGAAGCAAGAAAAGATCAATTAGATGAAGATAGCCTGCGACGGTTAGACAGCAACCCATTACGGGTTCTCGACAGTAAAAATGTCAAAACCCAGGCATTGCTAGAGGATGCGCCATCGCTGATGGATTTTCTCGATGATGATTCCCGTGAGCATTTTACCGGGCTTACCGCAATATTAGACAACGCCGGTGTGACTTATGAAATTAACCCGCGCCTGGTACGAGGGCTGGACTATTACGGCAAAACGGTCTTTGAATGGGTGACTACGTCTCTGGGTTCACAGGGAACTGTTTGTGCAGGTGGTCGCTATGATGGACTGGTGGAGCAATTAGGTGGCAAAGCCACACCAGCGGTGGGTTTTGCCATGGGGGTGGAGCGATTAGTATTATTGCTTGAAACCGCCGGCCTAACCGAACAGATCAACAGCAAGCCTGATTTTTATGTGGTAGGATCGGGGCCTGAAGCGGTATTATTTGCTGACCAGGTGAGAGCTGCATTACCCAGGGCGGTGGTACAGTGTCACTGCGGTGGTGGCAAATTTAAGAAACAGATGAAAAAAGCCAATGATAGCGGCGCCTTGGTAGCGCTAATTATTGGTGAAGACGAGATTGCCAATGAGCAGGTAACCGTTAAATACTTGCGAGAGCAAAGAGATCAAATAACCATCAGCGTTGCTGAGTTAGCAACGTATTTTTCAGCGCTAAAATAAGCCTAGGAGCATAGAAGAAGTGGACGCATATTCAACAGAAGAAGAACAAATTGAAGCGATCAAAAAGTGGTGGCAGGTTAACGGCAGCAATGTATTGATTGGCATCGGATTAGCTATCTTGATCGTGGTGGGATGGCAGTTTTGGCAAGACCAGAAGCGTGCCACTGGAGAGGCGGCGTCAACGATATATGGCGAAGTCTTGCAGGCCGCGGAATTGGCAGCACTACCGCAGAGTGACGCTAAAGATGATAATAGTGCAGAAGAAAGTTCAGCGACCTTTACTCATCTTGTAGGTGAGTTGAAAGCTCAGCATGAAGCGTCTGAGTACGCTGTTTTTGCCGCACTATTGTTGGCGAAACATCATGTGAACGCCGATGATGCTGATAAAGCGGAAGAAGAGCTGCGCTGGGCGATTGATCACAAATCCAGCCAGGGTGTGAAGTTGATTGCCCAGTTACGTTTGGCGCGTGTTTTGATAATGAAAGAGCAATATGATGCAGCCTTAGCGCTTATTGACAGTGTTGATGCGGGTGCGCAAGCGCCAGCGTTTGCAGCGGTAAAGGGCGACGTGTTGGTACGCCTTGGTAAGCTAGATGCTGCGCGAGCTGCTTATAGCAAAGCGTTAAATGCTAATGAAGGTAACTCTGGCATTAACCCAGTGGTTAAAATGAAATATGATAATTTGGCGGTTGTTAAATAAATAAAGCTTGTAAATACTTAGCCGATTTCGGCGCGTTACTATAAGTGCTGAATTGGGTTAGGCTAATGTAAAGCTGATACAAGGCTGATACAAAGCTAATATAGTCACCCGCGTTTCTAATCACCTCAAATTATTCCCATGATGTTAATAACCGGTGGAGCTTGCTCTGCCGGTTACTTTTTTGCTGGAGCCAAATGTGTTTGTATCTTTTTCTCAACCCATACGATCATTAAAGCAGATGTCATTATCCAAAATGGCCATGGTTGCTATGTCGGTCTTGTTCTTAGCATCTTGTGCCGATGATGACGAAGTGTTGCCACCATCGCCGCTGCCCGATTTTGACGAAGAGATTCAAATAAAGAAACTGTGGTCGTCGGATGTGGATGATGGTGTAGAGGGCAACTATTTAGTATTAAATCCAGCCGTGACTGAGCGCTGGGTGTATGCCGCTTCTTACGATGGAGAAGTGATTAAATTAGATCGAAAGAGTGGTGATGAGATCTGGGAAATAGATTCGGATCAACGTATCACTGGTGGTGTTGGCGCAGGTTACGGTGTTGTTGTTTACGGCACTGACAATGGCGAAGCGGTAGCATTAAAGGAAGAAGATGGTTCGCAATTATGGTCAGTGGAGTTGGGTGGTCAGGTGTTGGCCACGCCGGCGGTAGGTGCCAACCGTGTCATTGTACAAACAATGGATGGACGTGTGCATGGTCTCAATAGAGAAACGGGTGTCAAAGAGTGGATTTACGATACACCGATTCCCAATCTAACCTTGCGCGGTAGCAGTAGCCCAATCATTGTGGGTAAATTAACCTTAGCTGGCTTTGCTAATGGGAAATTAACCGCGATGGCGACGGAAAATGGTGCCGTTCGTTGGGAATACCCGGTTGCCGAACCGCAGGGTCGTTCAGAGCTTGAACGTTTGGTGGATTTGGATGGGCGTTTTTGGATCAGTGGTAAAGTTGTGTATGCCGCCACCTATCAAGGTAAATTGGCGGCTATTGATGTGCCATCGGGGCGCTTATTGTGGCAGAAGCCGTTATCAACCTTTGCCGGTGTTTCAGAAAAATTAGACCGTTTATATGTTGTTGACCAAGACAGTAATATTATTGCGTTGGACGCTATCAGTGGCGCAGAGGTGTGGAACCAAGATTTGCTAAAAGGTCGCAGGCTGTCAGCCATGACACCCGTTGAAACCTACGTTGTTGCGGGCGATTTTGAAGGTTATTTACATTGGTTGAATTTTCGCGATGGTCGTATTCAGGCGCGTGTACGTGTTGATAGCGACGGTTTGCGCGCTGCTCCCATTGTGAAAGATGATGTTGTTTATGTACAAGGTAATAGCGGCGAGTTGGCTGCCTATAAAGTGATAAAAAAATGAAACCCGTAATAGCCCTGGTTGGCCGACCCAATGTGGGTAAGTCGACATTGTTTAATCGTTTTACTTGCACCCGTGATGCGCTGGTGGCTGACCTTTCTGGATTAACCCGTGACCGCCAGTATGGCGAGGGCCGCCTTGGCGAGCATCAGTTTATTGTGATTGATACTGGTGGTATCACTGGTGGTGAAGAAGGTATTGATTCACATATGGCTGAGCAATCAATGCAGGCGGTAAAAGAAGCCGATATTGTCTTGTTTATGGTTGATGCCCGGGCAGGGGTGACTCCTGTCGATGAAAATCTAGCCCGGCGATTACGTGCCACAGAAAAAACCATCAACCTGGTGGTGAACAAGATCGACGGCTTGGACTTCGATACCGTGACCGCAGACTTCTATAGCTTAGGTTTGGGTCGACCCTATGGTATTGCTGCCGCGCATAACCGAGGGGTTACCTCGCTGATTGAGGACGTGATCGAAAGTATTACCGAAGAAGTTGATGCTGCAGAACTTGCCGAAGCGAACAAGGGCATTAAAATTGCCGCCGTAGGACGACCTAATGTGGGTAAATCAACCTTGATCAATCGCCTATTGGGTGAAGACCGGGTAGTGGTTTATGACATGCCAGGAACTACCCGTGACAGTGTCTATATCCCCTATGAGCGAGATGGTCAACGGTACACCTTGATTGATACCGCCGGGGTGCGTAAGCGCGGTAGAGTTTCTGAAACTGTGGAAAAATTCTCGGTGATTAAATCGCTACAAGCCATCCACGATGCCAATGTTGTGGTATTGGTGCTTGATGCTCATGAGGGTATCGTTGAGCAAGATCTGCATTTGTTGGGGTTTGTACTTGAAGCGGGACGCTCCATGGTGATTGCCATTAACAAATGGGATGGCATGGATGCAGAAGCCAAAGACGCAGTTAAGTCAGAGATTGAACGTCGTATGGGTTTTGTGAACTTTGCCAAGATCCATTTTATTTCGGCGTTGCATGGAACGGGGGTGGGTAACCTGTATGAATCCATCAATAAAGCCTACGAGTCGGCCAATAAGTCCTTGACGGCGAACTTCTTAACCAAGATATTGGAAGATGCCATCTCAGATCATGCGCCACCGATGTCCCACGGTCGTAGGATAAAATTACGTTATGCTCATATGGGAGGGTCTAATCCGCCAACCATCATCATTCACGGCAATCAGACCTCTAACGTGCCACATGTGTATCGTCGTTATTTAGAGAATACCTTTCGACGGGTGATGGCGCTTGAAGGTACTCCTATTCGGATAGAGTTTAAGACCGGTGACAATCCTTTTGTCCGTGGCAACAAGGGGTTGAGTCCTCGCCAATTGGAACATAAACGGCGGATTGCCGAACAGGCAAAATATAAGTCTGATAGGAAAAAGAAGCGTAGGTAGTATTCACTATTCTTAACCTAATTATTCTGCCAATTTTTTGAGCCCGTGCAGAACTTGGCCTGTTATTTCAGAAAACGCAGTACCCAATACACTCGCTACGCTCATGGGGTCGGGCTCTAGGCGTAACTTCGGCGATCCTGCCTTAGATATTTCTGAAATAACAGGCCAAACTCTGCGCTTACTCGCTAGTTTTCAAATTAGATCTAGTTAACGGAAAATTCAAACGCACCAGATGCCACCAGAATCCCTTTTCTATCGGTGACTTTAACTTCCCAATCCCCTTCCATGTGTTTGTCTAGGTATTTACTGGAGGATGCACGCCATGTGTCACTGCCCACAGGAATACTCACTTTGACGACCTTCTTGCCATTGCGATACCAGGTGTGGGTCAGGGTGTCGCCAGCGCGATGACGTATGTCGTTAAAGAAGTAGACCCTGCTTAGCCCGGAATTACCCATCGTTACTATGTCATCTATGGTTGGACCGGGTTCTTTGTCGATGATGGTATGAGAAAATACGGCACGGTTAATGTCGCTAGAGAGTATGCTCACGAGAGGCGGCGTCGGGTGACGAGTACCTGCTGCAGGACTGGCTTCACTAAGTTCCACATTGGCCAGTTTGATTAGCGAAGCGGTTTTTTTATCCATTGTTATGCTGGGTTTAACCTGTACCTGTGCTGTAGGTTTGGCCTCTGTTGAGATGCTTGCGGTTTGATCTGTGGTTTGGGTAGTTATTTCGCTTGCGACTTGAGGCGTGTCTTTCTGCTTTTTTGTTTTCTGGCTTATGGCCTCCTGCGCTATGTTTTCTTGAACTATGTTTTCTTGAACAGAGATTTCCTGAACTGAGATTTCCTGAGGTTTGGTATCCGGGGTTTTAGTTTTCTGCAGTGAGATTGGCGAAATTACAGACTTTGTCTCGGACTTGCTGGGTGTCTCCACCGCACCGAGTATCACCTCTTTTTGAACTTCTATTTGAAAATCAGCTGAATCACCGAAGGTGCTAATGATTGCGTATGACAGTGTTGATAGGATAAGTAGAAGAAGAACCCCGGCTCCGACTATACGATCCCAATGATAGATATTGTGATGTTCAATGGCTGCACCAGCGCTTTTATTACTGGGATTGATTCGGGACACGATTTTTAGCTTAGTAAGGTCAGCTATATTGCTGTCTGAGTGTGGCTTAGAGTGAGACATGGAGTGAGACATGAAGTGAAACATAGTGTCTGTGCATCCTATAGCAGAGGGTTGGTGAAATAATGGTACGTCATTTGGGGGATTTAGCAACCTGCTTGGCTGAGATTAGAGTATGAAATAAATGACATATAGCCCCAGTGATCTACTATTACATTGGTACTCTTGTTGTGGCCTATTTTTCAGCGGTAGTGAATAAAAATATCATAATCGGAGCTCACATGAACAATAAAAGTATCGTGCAAAATTTGGTCTTCCTAGTTTGTTTTAGTGTACTGCACTGCGAAGCTAACGCGCAGGAGCGTACCCCTGTCAAAGCCGCTTATATCCCGCTGGCCGATCACTATGCGGGCATCGTTGCCTATGAAAAGTACCGAGATCAAATGCAACATGCAGAATTTACGATTGCACGGATGAAAAGTTGGCCGTTATTGCGAGGTTTTTTCCTCGATGGCCAGTCAGACATGGCGTTTGTTATGAGCCCGCTGGCGATGGATATGTATCGTGAACAACCGGTATTTCGTTGGGTGGGCCAGATGCATCGTGATGGCAACGCCTTAGCCATCAATGATCTGATTAATGTTCATGTGAACTTACCGGAGAAACGGATAGATAGAAAACCCGATGAAAAAGTCGCCAACGCGTTTACCCAAGTCAAAATGGACATGGGGCGGCCTAGCCAGGTGGGTGTGCCGTCGTTATTCGCCACTCATATGGTGGTGTTATACAAGTATCTAAAAGACCACGGGAAGACCTTAGGTATAGGTGTTGGCAGCAAAGAGGATGTGATAGCTATAGCGGTGCCACCACCCAAGGCCCCGGCGTTTATTAAAAAGCAAAATAGTCGCGGTATTGCTGCCTCATTTGAACAGTCATTGCCCTGGGCCGATGTGGTTGAAACGCAAAACTTTGGCCATGTGGCTTGGTATTCTAAGGATGTTTTAGTCTGGCCTAAAGGCCATGTGGAATGTATCGCATTAGCGTCAGATGACGCGATTAAAAACAAACGAGAGGCGATTCAAGAGGTTGTTTATTTTATCCATAAAGCTGGGTTGGATATTGAAAAAGCCAGAGAGCAAGGTGGCGACGCGATACACCAGATTGCGATGATGGTGCGCAAACATATACCTGAACACAATGAGCAAGCGATTATTCAGAGTCTGCGCAAGGACTTGGATGTTATTAACTACAAAAATCTCAATGTTGAAAAACCAGGGATGAAAATGATAATGGATTTGGCGGTAGAAGGAAAAATCCTTCGAGCACCCATCGACATTGATGCCTTTACCGATGCCAGTTTTGCAACAAAAATCACCGAAAGCATGTAAGCCTGATTTAGAAACTAGGGTTTGCGGTACTTGTTCATGGTTGAATAGTTAGTGCTAATATTCGAATTCATTATTTGATAGATAGGCTGGTGATATGGCTGAAGAAAATGGCGTTGGTTATTTGCGCAGTTATGGTCGGAGCATTCTGGCTGCGGGCATTGGGCGCTCGTTGTTTTTACGTTTTTTATTGTTGTCAATTTTGCCTATCTTGTTTTTATCCTGGATTAGCGTCAATAACAGTATAAAAACCATTCGAGAATACCGGACGGCAGCGTTAGCTTCAGTCGCCCATGAAAAACATCAAAGCCTGTTGGCCTTTTTTAATGCGACGTCGACGAATTTGCGCGTATTGGCTGATTCAACCAATACGGTAAAATTTTTAGAGTTATTGTCGTCAACCTATAAAGATTCCAATAGAGACTTGAAGCGGTTTGTTGGTGGTTATCAATGGAGTTTGCTGGAAGACCAATATGGTGAGGATCTAGGACAGTTTCTAACGACATATCGTTATTTGGATCTGCTGTTGTTAGATAAGCAGGGCAATATGTTGTATAGCATTCGTCAAAATGAGGATTTTGGTTCCAACCTTATGACGGGAAAGTATGCGAATAATTTTTTGTCGGCCGCCATTAGCAAGGCTCTTGCAACCGGGGAGCCAACATATTCTGACGTTGGGTTTTATGAGCCTTACGATAACAGTTTGGCAAGCTTCCTAGCTCAGGCTGTGGTGGATGAAGACGGTGAAAAGATCGGAGTGGTAGTCATACAGCTGGAGGACGACTCCATTACTAAAGTCATGGGTGATCTCGAAGGGTTTGGAAAAACCGGTGAGACCTACCTGATTGGAGATGATCTGTTAATGCGATCACAATCTATCTTTGAAGATAGCTCCAGTTTATTATCCACCAACGTGGAGACAGATATATCTATCGCCTGGTTAGCAAGAATAGAAAGTGAAAGTTCACAAATTAGGGGTACTCGTCGAGAGAGTTATGCTGGGTATCGTGGAGTGGCAGTACTAGGGGTGTCTATTCCGATCGAGTTCTCTGGTGTTTCGATGTTGATGTTAGCTGAGATCGCTGAAAGTGAAGCGCTATTGCCAGTACAAGAATTAATAGAGCGAGCATTTCTACTTATGGTGGTGACGATTGTTCTTGTGGTTTTATTAGCGGTGTTTAGCGCGAGGACAATTACCTTGCCGATTGTGAGATTGACCTTGTGGGCAAAAGAGCTTTCTATTGGTCGTTTGCATAAGATAGATGTTGGCACCAAGAATAATGAGATTGGCATTCTAAATGATACCTTTATAAGGTTGGTTGATTCTTTGCAGGATGTGAGCCGAGATTTGACGCAGCTTTCGGCTGGTGATTTGTCGGGGACTATGGCACCAAGGGGCGATGATGATGTATTGGTCGTGGCGTTAAATCAATTACGCGATTCTATGAAAACGGTTGTAGACCAAACTGAAGTCATTGCAGGAGGTGACTACCAAGCCAATATTGATCCTCGTTCGGAGAAAGATAGCTTGGGCATAGCACTGCAGCGCATGACGCAAAAACTTCGGGATGCAAAGAATGAAGACCATAGGAAGAATTGGATAAAGAATTTACAGAAGGAATTGGCAGATATATTGTTGGGTGATAAAGACCTTCTGTCTCTGGCCAATGAATTGGCTTCTTTTATGGTGATGGTGTTTAAAGGTAGTGCAGGGGCGTTATACGTCGTAGACCCAGAAAATGACAGTAACTTGCTAACCTTTGTTGGCGGTCATGCTGTCGATGAGAGGGCACGACTTAAATCTGAAGTTCCATTTGGCGAAGGTTTTGTGGGCGAGACGGCACTGCAACAAAAGGCCATGTGTAACAATGAGCTTCCTCGAGGTTATTTATCGGTTCACTCTGGCCTTGGAGAAAGTGATGTCTGTTGTTTGTTGGTGGCGCCGTTTGTGCTAAATGGACGGGTCGTTGGGGTTATTGAAGTGGGCGGTTTCGAAGCTTTTTCCGACTCAGTAATGGAATTTATTGAATCCGCTTCTGTTTCCATCGCAATCGCAATTGACAGCTATTTTGGTCGTCAAAAAACACAATCATTATTAGAAAAGACCCAGAAGCAATCGAGTGTATTGAAAACACAGCAAGATGAATTGGTCTTGGTAAACAGCAGCCTAAAATTGCAAGCAGAGAAACTGAGAGCCTCAGAAGAAGAGCTTAAACAACAATCTGAGGAGTTGAGAGTTTCTAACGAAGAGTTGGAAGAAAAACAACTATCCTTATCGAAGAAAAATGAGATTGTGCTTAATGCTAAGCAAGAATTACAAATACAGAGGGATGAGCTGGCCCTTGCCAGCAAATATAAATCTGAATTCTTAGCCAATATGTCCCATGAGCTGCGAACCCCGTTAAATAGCATGTTAATATTATCGAAGAGCTTGGCAGATAATAGAGAGGGTAATTTATCGCCGGAGCAACGGCAGGACGCACAAATTGTTTATGAAGGGGGTAAGGGGCTGCTGGGTTTGATTAATGATATTATGGATCTATCCAAAGTTGAGGCAGGGATGCTGGATCTACATATTGAGTCGGTGGAACTTCAGCGTGTGGCGAAAAATATGGAGGTGGTTTTTGCTCGAGTTGCATCTGAAAAAAATGTCGAGTTTTCTATTTCAGTTCAGTCTGAGGCTCCTCAGGCAATTCATTCTGATGGCAAGCGGTTAGAACAGGTGCTAAAGAACTTTTTGTCTAACGCGTTCAAGKTTACTAGCAAAGGCAGAGTTCTGTTTTCTATAGGACCTGTAGATAAAAATGTTCAATTCAGAAATTCAGCATTATCTTTCGATAAAGCTGTTGCGTTTGTGGTCAAGGACAGTGGTATAGGCATTCCGGTAGCAAAGCAGAATGCAATTTTTGAGGCTTTTCAGCAGGTAGATGGGTCAACCAGTCGTAAGTACGGAGGCACAGGGCTTGGTCTATCTATATCTCGAGAAATATCGAGTTTACTTGGTGGAGAGATCCATTTGGAAAGTGTTCAGGGCGAGGGTAGTACTTTTACGCTATATATTCCAATAACAATTTCCGAAAGTGATATAAATGAATCGTTTGGTTTGGCCGAAACAGGTTCTTCTAATATTGATGGCAATCGTGTTTCACCTGCCCGTTATCAGCCTGATGTATATATGGGTAGTTGCGAAAGTATCGAGCCTGGGGAAATATGGTTGTCTGATGATAGAGCTCAATGTTCTCCGGGTGATAACTCAATCTTAATTGTAGAAGATGATAAAACGTTTGCTTCTGTGTTACTTCGCCTTGCAAGGGCGCGGAATTTCAAAGCCATTGTTACCAATAAGGGCCGAGACGGATTGTTGCTTGCGGAGAACTACCAGCCTAGTGGTGTTTTGTTAGATTTGGGTTTGCCCGATATCCACGGTTACCAGGTATTAGAACAGCTTAAATATCACATTAAAACGCGTCATATTCCGGTGCATATCATCTCCGGTGTTGAGGCGAATGATACCGATCGAATTGGCGTCGTTAGTTTCTTAAAGAAACCCATTGAAGAAGAAACGTTAGTCGAGGTATTTAACAATATACGAAAAGTGCTTGCAGAAAACATTAAAACTCTATTGGTCATCGAGGATGATTTAGCAAACCAGCAAGCAATTAGCCGCTTGTTAGACAATGATGGTATCAAGATATCGTTTGCGAGCCAGCTTAATGACGCGGAAGAAATGTTGGCTCAAAAGCGTTTTAGCTGCATTATTTTGGACCTGGGGTTGCCTGAGGTTGAGGGAATAGAAGCTGTCAACCGAATTACGGGGTTGGCAAACGCCAAAGATACACCCATTGTTATTTATACTGGAAGGGAAATGTCTGATGCGGAGTTTGCCGAAATATCAGAAAGAACAACCTCTGTCATTGTAAAAGGAAAAGCATCATTAGACCGCTTGGTGGATGATGTTTCTCTTTTTCTACATAAGATGGATTTTCAGCAGCAGAATATTTCTGACAGTGATGTTTCAATGCACCATGACGAAGATGCTATGCTTAAAGAGCGGCGGGTTCTTTTAGTTGATGATGATATGAGAAATGTTTTTGCCTTAAAACGTCAACTAGAAGCTGTTGGTATTGATGTGTCCGTGGCTGAAAATGGTCAGGTGGCGATTGACCAAGTGAATCAAGCAGAGCAAGTGTTTGAGTTAATACTGATGGATATAATGATGCCTATTATGGATGGCTATGAAGCCATGAGAAAATTAAGAGAAATCCCTGCTTACCAAAAGGTGCCGATTATAGCCCTGACGGCTAACGCGATGCCAGAGGATCGAAAGAAATGTATTGATGCTGGAGCGTCAGAATACTTAACTAAGCCGGTCGATATGGACAGGTTGTTCTCGATGCTTAGAGTATGGTTATTTAAAAGTAAGGTTAACATAAGCTGATGCCGTTTAAGATRCTGGTNGGRTTATTGTGAATAGCAACGTTAATAGYAATGCTAATAGTAATRTTAGTARCGATGCGRATACWGAGCAACAGATRATCAATGATGATTTYCAGTTARTCGAGAAGGAAATAGATTGGTTYCTAGAGTCTATTTTTGTTCGTTATGGCTATGATTTTAGGCACTATGCGAGAGCTTCAATRACTCGACGTATTCATCGTAGAATGTCCGCCGAAGGAGTAACRTATGTATCTGAATTGATACCTCTAGTGCTCTATGACRCCGCGTTTTTTGAGCGTTTTTTACATGATATGTCGATTACGGTGACGACGATGTTTCGTAGTCCCGGCATATTTAAAACCTTAAGGGAGCAGGTTGTCCCAGTATTACGCACCTATCCCCGAATTAATATTTGGCATGCCGGATGTGCGACAGGGGAAGAGGTGTATTCCCTCGCCATTCTATTGAAAGAGGAAGGGTTGTTAGARCGYTCYAGGCTWTATGCTACCGATTATAATAATMAGTCGTTGGAATATGCAAAACGTGGAATTTTTCCGATTGAAGAAATTCGCGGCTATACTGAAAACTATATGCTTTCCGGTGGCCGTTCTTCCTYCGGTGATTTCTACCAAGCTCGGTATGATTTCGCCATTATGAATGCTGATTTACGTGAAAGAATAACGTTTGCTCATCATAATCTGATGAAAGACGGTGTGTTTGCCGAAATGCATTTGGTTTTGTGTCGGAACGTTTTGATTTACTTTGATAATACGCTGCAGAATCGTGTCTTAAGTTTGCTGCGTGATAGTTTAGTTAATCGWGGRTTTTTGATGCTTGGCGATAAAGAATCGRTTGAATTTACYGATGTCTSYAGTGATTTTGAAGAACTTGATGGTGGCGGGCGGATTTATCGCAAGCTRCCAAATAGGGCGGTATATGATTGAGAATGTGGGTRGTTTTTTNGAGGATCTTAGCCAATGCATGATATTTTACCGAAATTGTTGATAGTCGATGACGAGCCCAATAATCTCTATGCGATGCGTAAGATTTTGGAATCCTTGTCTATCACCGTTATCGAAGTCGAATCTGGGCAGGAAGCGTTGTCAGCTGTGTTACGCAATGATTTCTTTTTGATTTTACTCGATGTGCAAATGCCAGATATGAATGGTTTTGAAACTGCTGAGCTTATTCATAGCAGCAAAAAAGACGCCAATACTCCCATCATTTTTTTAACCGCGTATAGCCAAAGTGATGATGCCATTGTAAAAGGTTATGATGTTGGCGCGGTTGACTACATACAAAAGCCAATCATACCCGAGATTCTATTGAGCAAGATAGATGTTTTTCAGCGTTTATGGCAGCAAAAAATCCAGTTGCTGGAAAGTAAGAGGGTGTATGAGAAACTTAATGCTACCTTGTATGAAAAGAATTTAGCCTTAAAAGAGTCAAATCAATCACTAAAAAATTTCTCCCATGTGGTCTCTCATGATTTAAAGCAACCGTTGTCGACCGTTATTGGCTATTGTCAGCGAACGCTGACGAAAGAAATCGGTCAATTAAGTGACAGGGGTAGGGAAATGTTGGAGCAATCAATAAGTTCCGCAAAGCGAATGGCGACAATGATGGATAGTATTTTGGCCTATGCCGCTCTTGATTCTGATATCGAGGCGGGCGCATTTACCCAGGTTAATCTGCAGAGTGTATTTGATAACGTGGTTGTTGACCTTAATGAGATTTTTGTAGAAACCGGTGCAACGATTACCGCGCGAGATTTACCCGTGGTTAGAGGCAATGAGAACCAACTATACCAAGTATTTCAAAATGTCATTAGCAACGCACTCAAATACCGGCGATCAAATATAAAAACAAATATCATGGTAAGGGGGACAATTGTAGATGAAGCAATGGCTTCGATAGAGTTCGTTGATAATGGCGTAGGTTTTGAACCCTATCAAGCAGATGACATATTTCAACCATTTTTTCGCTTGGGTAATGTAGGGGATGTTGAGGGGTCGGGTATAGGAATGGGCACAACGATGAAAATTGTTAAACATCATGGCGGATCAATAACGGCAACAGGCATGCCTGATGAGGGAGCAACCTTTACGATTCAATTGCCCCGTCTTTAAAACTTAGCAACCCAGTGCGAAAATTCGTGATGAGTGTATTCGAAGTATCCAGTGGACATTTTTGTTTTAGATATTGTCACTTCCGGCAAGGTCGCTTAGTGTCCAGTCATTGTAAATTTTATTTCATTCTGGTTTTCCTCTTTAGTGGTTTGGGGACGCCTGTTTATGGGGTCGATATTGCATTGGTATTAAGGAGCGAGTCAAAAGCTTTTGAGCAGGTTGTGAATGGCCTTACCGATGATCTAAAAGGGGATTTGCAATTTAGTGAGCATGTTGTTGATAGGGGCACCGATGCATCGGATATTCAAAGTCTTGTGGATGAAGTTTCGCCTAATGTTGTTGTTCTGGTCGGCAACCGTTCCATTAATGCTTATATACAATACCAGCAAGTGAATAAAGGAGAAGACTTTCCCCCAGCGATTGTTTTGGCTGCTCTTTACGTCGATCAGTTAGCGGTTAAAATTGATAATGTTACGGGGATTCGTTATGAAATCCCTGCGGTTACCAGCGCTATCCATCTTAGGTCACTGCTAAAGCATGATGTAAAAAAAATTGGGGTTGTTTACCGGGCATGGATGAAAGATTTTATTGAAGAGAACGTTCAATACTGCAAACGCGAAGGCTTCGACCTTATCGGTTATGAGATAGGTGGCAAAAGTAAAAGATATAGCAGCAAAATAAAAAAGGGCATTGCTCATTTAATCGATGAAGGTGTCGATGCGCTTTGGGTGATTAATGACAATGCGTTGTTAAATAGTGAGTCTCTCGTTAAAGGTTGGATTCCAGGCCTTAAAAATATCAATAAACCGGTTATCGTGAGTGTTAAGTCCATTATCTTATCGAAGTTTAAATTTGGCTCGTTTGCGGTTGTCCTTGATCACTACGATTTAGGCGTACAAGGGGCGAGCATTATCGCTGAAATAATGGACAATAACTGGTCCGTGGAGGGTAGAGAAATCGAACTGCCTTTATCGGTGAGGAAAATGGTTAATTTAGCAATATTTAAGAAAAAAGGTATTGAATTTAATGTTAAAAAGTTAAGCGAAATGGATGAGGTTATTTGGGATTGATTTGTTACCAAACTATTTCGAAAATCCATATCAAAAATTTAATTTGAAAATGAGGTGGCCATGGTGGAAACAAAAAGGTTAATCAAGGCAATTAAAAAAACCGTTTTTATGACAGCTTTAATGCTTCCAACGCACTTGCTATTAGCAGATGAATTTGATGATGAAGTGTTTAAAATGAGCCTTGAAAGTTTGCTAAATATTTCGGTTACCGCGCAAAAAAGAGAAGAACGCTTAGTTGATGTTCCTGTTGCGGTAACCTTGTTGAATAAAAAAACAATTGATCTGTTGAATGCAAATAATATTGAAGGTTTACAAGCTCTTATGCCTGCGGTGAGCTTTAGAAAGGGAAATACCACTCGGAATTCAGCGGTGACTATAAGGGGGGTTGGCACCATTTCATTCAGTATCGCTGCAGAACCCAGTGTTTCCACCGTTGTTGATGGTGTGGTTTTGGGACGATCCGGCCAAGCGTTTGCAGATATGTATGATCTTGAGCGGATAGAAGTGCTTAGAGGGCCGCAAGGTACCTTGTTTGGTAAAAATGCCTCCGCCGGTGTGCTGAATATTACAACACAATCTCCAAGTGATGAGTTTGGTTTGATGGTGGATACTCGAATACTGGAAAATAATGAGTATCGTACACTGACAAAGTTTGAAGGTCCGATTACAGATGATGCTAGGGCTAGTCTTAGCCTATTAACGGCAAAGTTTGATGGTTTTGTCGATAATGTTTATAACAATAAAATGGTTAATGGCTATGATCGTCGGGGCATTCGAGCAAAACTGGATGTTGACGTATCAGCTGAAATGACGGCTAAGTTTATTTTCGAGAGTTATCATGCCGATGATGATTGCTGTGCGGATTTAGAAGGCCGCCCTAGTGGACGTAATCCGGCGTCAGAGGCTGCTCCAGATAATTCAAATGGGGCAGGGGATCTTGATTTGGATCAGCGTTCAGTTGATCATGATTTTTTAACACGCACCGTCGATAAAACCGAAGCTTTTTCTGTTCAGTTGGATCGACAGTGGGGTGATTTTGACTTTACCTCGATTACCGCACATCGTGTTTGGGATAATACCGAGTATCGAGAGGGCGACTTTACCTCCATCGGCGGGGATGAGGCGTCTGTTGTTTTTGGGGTGCCATTTCAGTTGCACGATATCGGGCCGCAATCCTGGCGTCAATTCTCACAGGAATTTCGTATTGCTTCACCCCTGGGAGAAAAAAATGTTTATCAGATGGGCCTGTTTTTATGGGATATGCAATCGGAGCGGGATTTTACCCGTTTTGCTAGCTGTCAAGATGGTAAGGCTCAAAATGACGCTATCCTAGCAGCAAACTCTGGTTTGACCTGTAATGCTAACGATATTGTTAATGCTTCAGCTTTTATGACAACCCATTTCCAAAACTATGCGTTATTTGGGGAGGGAAGACATTACGTTATAAACAATGGTCGTATTCTTTACGGGTTACGCATGACCTATGATGATGTTTCTTACAAACATAATCGTATCAATAACGATGCTTTTGGGCGTGCCGGTGTTGGCGTTAGTGCTGCAGCCGATAATACGAATTTTTCAAACGACGAACAAGAATTTAATATTTCACTTAAGCTAGGCTTTCAATACGATTTGGATGACAGTAGTCGAGTTTATGCCACTTGGGTGGAAGGTTATAAGGGGCCAGGATTTAACGTATTTTATAATATGGCGGAAAAAGATGTTTCACCCATTGACCCAGAAGAGTCTGATGCTTTTGAACTCGGTTATAAAACGGCTCAAGATACTTTCTTTTTTAATAGTGCGATCTTCTATACGAAGTTTACTGGTTTTCAGGCCAATAACTTTGACACTTCCTCGGGTACAACAATTACTCGCCTTACCAATGCCGGTGAAGTTGTGAGTAAGGGGTTGGAAATAGATTTTGCTTGGCAGGCGACTGATGATTTAAAACTTTATGGGGGAGCAGCGTGGGTGGAGGCGGAAATTAAGAAGTTTAAATGTCCAGTAGGTGTCGATAATTGTAGCTCGCGTTCTGGTGCGGATATACCGTTCTCCCCTGATCTTAAGTTGGCGTTATCTGCTGACTGGACCCATACCATTGATGATACATTGGGTCTAATTCTCAGTGGCTCAACCACTTATGTGGCGGAGCAACAATCGGTTCTACCGAATAATGATGGAAGTGTTGATGAAAACGCTGAACTTCCAGATTACTATCAGGTTAATGCTAGTGCGGCACTATCCTTTAATGATGATAAGTTTCGGGTAACCTTAATTGGGAAGAACTTAACCGATAAAAGTCATGTCACAACCTATAGCGGAGATAATTTTCGATATCAATATCCCCGCGATGCCGATCGATATTTTGGCCTAGCATTTCGCGCCAATCTATAGATGATCTTAAGAGATGACCTAAATAAATAGCGTTAGTCGATAAGTCCATTAAGATGTTGCACAACACTTCTTGCTAGCGCGTTGAGATCGTATCCACCCTCCAAAAGAGAAACTATGCGTCCCCCAGCCGTTTGTTTGGCTAAATCTTGGATAAACTGAGTCACCCAGAAGAAGTCATCATCGGAGAGGTTTAACCCGCCTAAGGGGTCGTCGCGGTGGGCATCAAAACCTGCAGAGATAAAAATCATTTCTGGTTGATGCTCAAGTATCGCCTTAGTCCACTGTTGCTCTAGGGCAGCACGAAAAACCGCCCCATCACTGCCGGCACTTAATGGTGTGAGGCAGATGTTCGGTCGATTCACCGTATCGTAGCGCCCCGGATAAAACGGGTATTGAAAGCTGGAACAGACTAATACTTCTGGCCGATCCTGAAATATTTCTACAGTGCCATTACCATGATGCACATCAAAATCTACTATCGCCACCCGACTCATGCCTGCGGCCAACGCTCTTTCTGCCGCTAACGCAACACTATTAAATAAGCAAAAACCCATCGCTATTGCCGATTCCGCATGGTGGCCAGGGGGGCGTACCGCACAGAAGGCATTTTTCACGTCGCCGGCAATGACTTCATCGGTAGCATGAATAGCGGCTCCCACAGCATGTCGGGCTGCCATTATACTATAAGGGTTGAGTCCGGTGTCACCATCGATGCTGACCAAACCTTCTCGGGGCGATAACTCCATTAAGGCTTCGACATGATGCTTGGGGTGCACTCGGCTTAACCAGTCAACATCGATTTTTGGTGCATCGACAAATATTAATTTTTCATCCCAATCAGTTTTCTGGACTAATTGATTAATAGCAAACAGCCGATCCGGTGACTCTGGATGAGTATCACCCATATCATGCAATTGGCAGGTGGGGTGACTCAAAAATAAAGTGGGTTTCATGTTTCCTCGGAGGTTGATTGCGCACCCGATAATTTTAACCAGCCCTCCTGAATTTGCGCCGGGGTATGGGAGAGTTTGGGTTCCGGTACGGCATCTACTACGGGCGATTCTTGCCAAACGGTTAGACCGGTTTTTCTTACCCAGTTCCAGTTGCCTTGGATTTCAGAAGGCAACGGCATGCGTACGGTTTCGGGATTGGTTAATACCGGTCCAATGCGGAAGGTGATCGACATGTTTTCTAGCGCTTCTGCCACATGCTCTCGTAATAACTCTATCCGTTTACGCGGCAATATACCACAGGTGGCGTGCACACCACCTCTTGGGTCAATAATCAGCGTCAGCATGACGCTCTTGGAGGCGGATTTTTTAATGCCTGCTGCCACCGGCCTCACGCTGACGAAGGGTTTTTCATTGATGTAAGGATGTTTTACTGGCTCTGCTTTTGATGCGAAGTTTTGGTAATAATTTTGTACGGTTTGTATTGCGCCTAAGTAACCGTGATGGGGGCGAGTGGGGCGCGTTTGGTTGGCGATTTCTTCATGAATCGGATAAAACTGGCTGTAGTCATCATTGATGTAATAACCCACTAAGCCATCACCCAAGCGGGTAAGCTCCCCTAACCGCACATCAAACGCCGTGCTACTTAAGTCACCTTGAGTTTCCAACTCCATGGTTTCCAAGCGCAGGCAGGCCCGTACCACTGCCAATGGTCGACCGACCAATACCGATAAATGTTCGTCACCTTCACGCCCTAGTGGATCAACCGTCCACAGGGTGGAATCGATCATGCGCAGCATTGCCCCCAATGCGGTGTCATTGGAATAGGTGGGTTTGTCTGTGGTTGGGTTAGTGGTGGCTGTATTGCTTGCTTCAAGCGTTTTTTCCAATGCACGTCGAGCATCCTGTTCGCCGGCCGCAAGCAAACCATTGACCATGCCTTGTAGATGCTGATTGCCCACCGCGGGTGGAGCGCCAAAAGACCCCGGGTTACCGGGCACTCCTTGCCATTCTAATGAGGTGGCAACGATGTCTCCGGAATTAGGCCGGCAGCGTTGAATCTGGCCTACATTATGTCCGCTAGGATCGTAAAATTCTAAGGCTTCATCTAAATGATCGGGCAGTAACCAACCACATATGGGCGAAATGTCTTTGGTGGCATCTTGCTGATCGTTCTCTGCTTGTACCATACGGAACATGAGGCGACTGGGTTGTACTATGCGAGGCGGTAAACGCATGAGGCTGGGTACGCTACTTTCCATGTCCTCGGCGCGGACCGGGTTTTCCAAACGTTGTTGATCGACGTCGACGAATTGACCAAAGGTATCGACGACACGCAGTTTGATTAATTTAAAATGCCCTGCACGTACGGGAAAGACGGTTGCATGCTCGATGTTGCGCTTTTCTTTTTCTAAGGTGTCGAGGGTTTTTTCTTCTGTGGCTGCACCGTTTTCGTCAGTGTAGGGGGTGAACTGATAGTCGTCGACTTTACCTAATAGAAAATCGTGGAATCCAGCAATGTTGCCCGCCAGCACATCGAGGTTTTTCATCGCGTCGCGCAATTCACCTAATGCGAGCTCTTGGTTTTCGTTGGCAATGTCGTTGGCTGAGCCTGGTTCTGCCAGGTCTTCCTCGGCGATAAATTTGTCCAGTCGATCGGCCATGCTACGGGTGACTGCTGGCGTGAGCAGCGTGGAGCCGTTAAAGCGCATTGCGCCTTCGTTACCGGCATTGCGATCATTGTTATCGTTAGTGTCATAATCATGTTCGTCAAGATGCCAATTTTCACGATGATTACGGTTTGGATACCATTCAACTTGCCAGTCCATGTGCAAGGGTGTCCAGGGTTTACGCCAGGCTTTTTGGGCAAACTCCGATGGTTGTAATCCCTCTGAGGCAGATATACTCGCTAACAATTGTGAATCGACTTCTTCATTGATCAGTCGGTTTTTTTCCAAGGTGAGATTCACTTGATAGCGCTGAGTGAGGTTATCAATGGTTAATTCATCTAGCGAATGATATTGGCTGGGGTATTGTATGTCTAAGTCGCCACTGTTTTTAAGCGCATCAATGTGATGCGCCGCAATTCTCGCATTATCTAAATCCAGCAGTAGGGTTTCATCAAACAGTGATTGTGCTTCTAAGGGGATTTGCCCTGAATCGATATTGGCTGAGGTGATGTGTTGGGGTTTGATGTTGTAGCGAGAAAGTGCCGCGGTTACCTTGTTCACCGGGTTGGCGAATTGGCCAATGTTCACTCCTACACTCGTCACGGTTTCGCCGGTAAGGCGACACAGTAATCGGCCGTCTGCGGTAAAGCGGTTGTCTTCACCGTGTTTATAGGAGCGCTTGGCTTCCGAAAATAATATGACAGGATCTTTTGGTTGCCAATAGCGAGGCATGGCTTTACGAATGGCAACGGACTTGCGTGGTTTTGGCATTCGAGTAAAAAGGTTGGGGTTTATTATTTGTTGTAACTCTTCTTTAACGAGTGTGATGTCGTATCGTTTAATGGTGAAAGTAGCATTGTTAGGGCTGGTGTGGCTGTTGGGAATGTTGGGAATGTTGGAATTGTTGCGTTTGATTTCTCTTACGGTCTTAGCGTTTGGCGTTCTTTGTTTGTGATATTTGTCGAAAGGTTTGCGTGAAGGTGGGGTAAAGGGTCCCGGTTTAACCCGGTTGGCTTCGGTGCTGGAGAGATTGGGGAAAAGGTCGCCCTCCATAATGCTATCGGTAACAAATCCACCGGGGCGGGATTCAAAGTCTTCGGAGTGCAATAGTGATTCTAGCGTCGCTAGACCATCTTGTTGCTGAATCTCTGGAAGTAAACCGTAGTGGTGGCTGTTATAGATGCGTTCGGCATGACGGTGCTGCGCATTTTCAGCTAATAGCGCGGATAATGCTTCTACACCGGTGTTGCCTACACTGATAGTGAGGTTGTCTTGTTGCGGTTTTCCGGAGTTTTCTGGGTCGTAATAGCCGCCGGCATTATTCCATTGGATGCCATAGGTCATACTATGACACAGCATTTGGCGTGGCCAATGGTTGAGAAAATCACGATCGGCAGCGACGATAACCTGTTCTGCCCAGGTTGGAGCGCTGGCGATGCTTTCGGTAAAGTAGGCAGTGCGGCGTTGGTCAATTGCCGCGTTGGCGGACGCCATGACGTTATTGACGATATTCAGTAGACCATCGTCAAACAAAGTTGCGCTACTGCCCTTGAGAGTTCTGTTGGTAATAGGGCTGGTTGCTTGGGCGTCGGCGAGATCGAGGTTTTGTTCTGGTATTGCGTAATCTTGAGGTGCAAAAAAGTCATCATAGCTAACATCGAGCCCGGCTAACATTTCTTTATGTTTTCGCTGTGCTACCAAATTTTTAAGACGGTCTTCGCCATCGGCATCATTGGGTATTGCCCAGCCTAATTCACTGACAGTTTGGTGCCAGGATGCTTGCGATTGAGGGGCGTATAATGGATCGTCACCTTTGTCTGAGTACCAACCGGAAACGAGATAGCTAATGGGTCCCTTGCTGACCCCTTCCATATCGTCATAAAACCCTAGGCGGCCTTCGACGTTGTCATAGTAGGCTGCGTATCCAGGGTCGCCTTCACCGATGGCGGTAAACCAGCGATCGTTATTGTTGTCTCTGTCCTCGACAAAGTTACCTAAAAGTACAATGCGGTCGGCTTTTTCTATCTCTTCGCTTTTAACCACCCAGGCTTTAACCTTGCGTTTGTCGGTTGATTTCTCGCCAGGAGAAAATCGCACCACTAACCAGCGATCGGGTACCAAGGGGAATTCTGTGTTTTCGCCGACCTCAAGATCATCTTGCTCGCTGGTATCGTCAGATTGCTCTATAGGCGCATTGTCTTCAGGATCAGATAACGTTATCCCTTTGGTGAGTCCATCTGGCAGAGACCAATGTAAGTACATGCCGCGGTTTCTGGTTTCATAGGTGGCAAAGGGGACTCGTCCGCCCTGTACCTGTTCGCCGGTCGGGGTGGGTGCTGGTTCTGTGGTGTCTGTAGTTGTGTTTATAGTATCGTTATTAGCCGTGGTTGATGCATCGGTATAGCCAGCAACATTGTTGGGGTCGAATAATACATCGGCCCATGGGTCGTTTACATTGCTTTGGTCTACCACCAACACATCCAGCTCTACCGGTACCAAAAGACGTGGGCCGCGCCATAATAAGGGGTCGGTGGTGATGATTCTTTTAGGGCTAAGTCCTTCGGCCAGTTGCATGTTTCTGATGGCTTGTTCAAAATTATATTTACGCATCATTGTGGGTACTTCCAAGGATAGTTGGATTAAACACTTCTTCCGTTAACTGTAAGGTTTCCTTTTCACTAAGCTGACCGATGATAGTCGTAATGCCAATGGTAGAGCCTTGGTAGATACTACTGAGATCAAATATCGGCATGTTGTCCAGAGGAGCTTGTTTACCCGCACCTTGGAAGCGTTGTTGATAGGGGAATTGCAACATTTGCACGCTAAATCCTGCAGTTTCTAGTGTGCCGTCATAACTGAAATTACTGCCGTTATCTGCTTTGATGGTTGCTAAGGTGTCCGCAATGGCGTCTTTCAACGCGGCTATGTGCAATACCTGTGGGTCGGCTTTGCGCACGGGAACGTTAACATCGTAGTTGTTTTCGATGTTATCGATGGCAATATTATTCTCTTTCCAACCCACCTCATAACCCGCGTGTTCGCCTTCCATATGACGAAGCTTGAGTTTGAAACCGCTGGGGCATTCGTTGTCGCCTAGAATGAGGCCGTTTTCATTGAGATTGGGAGCGTCGATGCCAAATTGAATGCCTTCACGGGGTTCTTCAATATCTACGATATCGGGAATACCGTCGAATAAACAGAGTAAAATATCGGGTCCCAGGCGGTCCATTCTTAATAGCCGTAATGCTGAGTCGGGGGATGGAGTTTCACCTCTGTAGGCTTTGACTTCTAATCCTGGCCAATTGGCCACAGCTTGCGAGCGGAATAAAAAACCGGTCATGTCGGCGGTGTTGCCGCTGTTCTTTTTGGGGCTGTCGTTGCGCAAACGGGACCGAATGGCACGTTCTTCGCTATCTAAGGTGGCTCTAACTTTATTAAACACTGCATGGTGATGAGCAAATTCTCGGCTTGTGGTTTTACCCACACTAAGAGCACCATCCACTAAACGATCGGTCCAGTTACGGTCGATGTAGAAAAAACGGATGGATTCATTGGGCAGTAGTCGTTCATCGGGAATCAGGTAGTCAAAGGGTAGGCCGTATAATAGGCGAATACGTCCCAACCAATCGCGGAGGTGTTCGGGCATGGCGCTGCTGGTAGGGCCGGACACTGAGGCGGCGTAATCTTCTATCGAAAGCTGGTTAATGGCTTTTATGAATGTGGTTGAATTAGTCCAACTTTTCATTGGTTGATTCCCTCATTTTTTAATGCGTCAAAGTTGTCTAATGTCTCGTTGAGCTCTAATTCCAAATGTTCGAATTCTAGGTTGGCGTTGTTGGCGAGGTTGTCAAAATTGTTTTCCAAAACAATTTCTGTGCCCAACTCTAGGGTATCGATAAGGTTGTTACCCTGTATTAGCCCGCCTGACGCTAGGCCGGTGGCGATGTCGATGCCTAACATGGACTCTACCTGATGTGCTGGCAAATTCAGTGCGTCCATGACACTTTGTCCATTGAGACCGGGGAATTTGTCGACAATATCGATGATGCCGGTAGGGTCGGTTAACACACCCAGTAAATTCTCTGTCAATATTCGCGGGCCGATTTTATCCAACAATTCTTCAATTAACATGCGGTGGTCAAGGAATCTGAAGGGATCTATGTTGGGGATTAGATCTTTTAATTTGGCTTGAACCAGAGAACCGTGAATGAGTTTATGAGCATTTTGATGTCCGTTTCTGCGCCACTTCAATAACTCTAACGCAAAGCGAGAGTCGTTAAGGGCCATCAATCGTCCTAACTCAAATGCTGAGGCGTAACCTAAGTTTTCCATGCCGGTTAACGGATCGATGCGGCGCGCTTGATCGGCGGAATGATAGGGACCTTCATTGATATTACGATCCACACCCACGGGTACCAATGGTCCGCGATAGAAACTGGTTTTTTGCTCGCCGTTACGGGCTTGGTGATTAAGCGGTATGTGGCCACTGTCCAGTGAGACTTTGTAACGTGTATTTGGATTTGTAATGGCGTTGGTGGATTGATGTTGTGTCATGCCGACAAGTCCAATGCCGCCATTTTCTGGCAATGACCTCATGACACCTTCAAAATCACCTTTGCCTACGCATTGGAAGGACCAGCGGGCCAAACAAATGAGGCGCAGGGTGGGTTTGGGTAATTGGAACACGGACTTTCCTGGATCATAGGTAAACCACGATACTTTGTCGGGTATCCAAGAAACCTCACTGAGATTAATCGTATCGTCAATGGTGTCGTTAACAATGCCACCGTTGATGTTAGCTGAGGTGGCCCGCGTTCCTCGAGTAGCGCTTGTGGTAAAATTACTCGCGAGGCTTGTATCGATGTTTGTGTCGATGTTTGTGTCTATGGCTGCCACAGTGTTTGTAGAATGAGTAGCGTTTGTAGGGTGCGCGGGTAGGGCAACATTGTCACCGCCAGCAAGGGCTTTTTTAACTTGGGTTCGATATAAGGTCTCAAATGAAACGCCATAAGCTGGGGAGGCGTTACGGGGTGTTTCGAGTATGTCATGTGTGGCAGGCAGGATATCCTCTCTACCTTCTAGAGACACAAGGCAGGCAATGTATTTTTTGCCACTGACGGGTAATCGATTGCCTACCACGACAGAAAACCAGCCATCTTTGTCTTGGCCTAACAATTCTTTATCTTCGGTATTAACTTGTCTGACGTGGCTCAGCAAGGGTAATTCGCTCGCTAACGGTGCGATTTGTTGGAATAGCTGCTCGGTGACTTCGATACCCAAGCAGCTCTTGGCTTTTTCTTCGTTGGTGAGTGACTTGAGTAGTGTTTTTGCCCCCGATTCTTGAGTCGATGTGGCGTTGCCAAAAAATAGTAGGGGGTCATGATCTAGCACGCTGGCGACAGTGCAATTTGGCGGGTCGAGTAAGGTGACTTCATCTTCTGCAAATAAAAGTAGTGCTAACCAAGGGGAGTTTTCATCTCCACCGCTGGAGCGTTCCCAGGGTAAGGTGCGGCGCTTCAATACCACGCAGGGCAGGCGGGTTTCAAACGGGCCGTCGCCGTTTGCGGGCGGATAAACCGAATGAATCTCATCGGGTTGTAATAGAAAGCGGGGCCCGGTAACGGTGAAAGTGGATTTCTGTTGTGTCGGTAGTGATGTCTTCCCCGGACTGTCAACGGCGGCATTGCCATTTTTAATGGTCTGGTGTGCGGTGAGGTTGTAGGTTCCCGCGCTTAAGGGAGGTTTGCAGTTGTCATAAAAAACCACACTGCCTTTTGGAGGTTGTTGGTTCATGATAAGTCTCCCTGATCGATAGAAAATTGCACGGTGGTTTGACCCGCCGGTGAAAGTGGGCCGTTTTCGACAATGGACTGCAAACTGTTGTCAGCGAAACGCTTAGCCCATTGCTTTTGATCGCCTTGTAAACCAAACACGCCGGTGACTCGCCAGCCTGCTTCGGTAGTGGTACCGATACGAGAGAATGGTGGGCCTACGTCGTTGTTACCGTAATCCAAGCCTTCCACGTTATACACCAATAGGGTGTGGCGGGCTCCAACAATCGCAAGGGGTTTGTCTGCCAAGATCAACTCTGGACTGGATAGTCCTACAGCGTCACTGATATCAAGGGACCCCCGTTTTGCTTTATTCTCGCTAGGCGATTCCACTTGAATACACACAAGGTCAATATTGTTGGGTAATAAGGTTTCGATGGTATGCTGTTGTTGAACAATATCACTGGCGTCAACAATGGCTTGCCGTACTACGCGGCCCTTACGTTTTATTTCTAACGGGGCATTCAGTTTTAGAATGGCGCCGCGACCGAGTAAGGTGAGTTTCGATAATTGGATGAGTTGGCTATGTTGTTGCCAGCCAACCGCTGCAATGCCATTGTTGGACTCGGCGAGCGCCATTGCCCCCATGCTGTTAGTTGTTAATGGTTGTGTCTGACTTTTAGCTAGTCGTTGAGCGAGTTGATCGCTAGGTTTACCTAGGCCAGTAATGGCAACACGGGCCGTGTTAGTCGGCGGTTGCCATTGGTGTTGGCCCGGTGGAAATTCYCTTTCGAGGATAGGAGCGCCGCCGCGATTTAGTGCGGTAACACGTACACCTTGATTGCCAAACAGTGACAATACGGGTAAATCACCTCGGGTGTTTCTTGACGGTAAATTCCATACCTGCGTGGTACCCGATAGGATGATATTCTCCGGTGGTTTTTTCACTGCATAGCGAATATCAGCTGACATCGAAGCGCGTTGGGTGGTGGCCTTTTCGATGGTTTTAAACTGTTGTCTAATACGCAATGAACTGTGGCCGGATAACACAAATTCAGCGCGCTGAGAATATGCCTGCACTTGTGATGCGGCCGTAGCGCCAGCGGATGACGTTACTGATTTTATTGCATGGGTATAAACACGTTTTAGTTTTGCGCCCAGGATTTTTTGCGACAGTGTCCTGCTGACTTTTACCCGTGGCAGCGCACTGACATTTTCGATATCTTGCACCGTAGTTGATTGGGTTTTCTTGACTAGTCGTAATGGTTCAGGTCGTTGCTTGAGAATCGCAATGAGAGCGGGAACGATTGTCACCAATTCAATAGCTGTCGGCTGAATGACATCGATGAATTCTACGTTAGTTGTTGGAGTTGCCTGATTGGCCATGCCTTCGTACAGGCTGGCGATCTTTGGTGGCGATACATGTTGTCGACTTAGGGTCTCTGGGCTGTGGCGCAGGGAGTCCTGTTGACTGACGTTAACCCCTAAGATCTCTAACTGATCTAACAACATATTGCGGCGTTCGGACCAAGCCGGTCCTAATGCTTGGCTTGCAGCAACAAAGATGCTGCGAGCATTATTAATATTTGAAATTTCCAATTCAGCGAGATTACTGAAACTTAAGACATCGTTACGATCGGCTAATTCATGGAAGAAYGGTAAAGGATGAATGCCGCGTTCATAGATATCATTAACGGGAATGTCACCGGTACGGGGTATTTTGGTTTCATCAATATCGGCAACGATGTTGATGCCGGTGATGGTGTTGATGGTTTTGGCGTCGGCCTTTTCCTCTCCGTCTTCGAAATCCCAGAGGGCAGCGGGGGCTTTTTCCAATTTTGGAAATACATCGATAAAACCGCCACTCTTGGTGTTGAAACGCCAACCGTCAGTATTTTCGATAGCGCCATAAAAGCTATCGATCATGGATTCATTCATTGTGTTAACGATATCGACATAATGGGTGGATTTAAGATTGTTAAAATGCATGGGGCGGATATCAACCTGATAGCGTTGGTTGATGTTGTCGTCTCCAAACGTATCCATGTTAAACAGGTTGAGTTTATTGGTCGCTATGACTGTTGATGTTGATAATTTGAATTCCGGTTGCAGCATCCACACACTGGGTTTGTCGGTATCAGTGTCGGATTTTTCTTGCACGATAGTACCGGTGATAACATCCATAGACAGAATGTCTTTCGGGTTTTCAGGGAGGAATTCTGTGTAGAACTGTTGCCAGCTGATGGCGTCCTTTTTATCTTTCTCTACGTCGGCGCCGAAGCGCACATCAAAGGAGATAACCCACCATTCGATCGTGGCGATACCACTAAATTCTGGCCCCCATACCTCTACCGATGAACCGAGTTCAACTTTGAAGGTTTTGGTGATAGTGCCAAATAATAGATTTATTCGTAGGCGATAGGAGACGCCAATGCTGACACCAAAGCCGATGGCATAAGCAAAGGGTTTCCAGGCAATGAGGAAATGCGCCCACGATTTGAACCAGGCCTTGAGGTTGCCAGATTTGTACACGGCCTCTAACAAACCACCTGCCATTACCGCAGACGGCGTAAGAGCAAAGTAGGCTTCACCCTTTATGGTGACTTTGGATGAGACGCGCCAATTAAATCCCAGTCGGGGTACATCAGGAAAATGTGCGGGTTTGTTAAACAGGTGATGGTAGCCACCAACGGTTATTACAAACTCGCCTTGGTGAGGGCCACCAAACCATACGTAGAACGCAAAACCACCGGTGAGTCTGCAATCTTGACTTAGCAACCATGAGTTATCGGAGAGTCTGGCCTCTACCGATAGCACCCCATCATTAGTGGAGAAACGGGCCTTCAGAGCCAGCTCCAAATTCACCAATGGATTACCTTCGGGTAGTTCCATTTGGGTGATGCCGAGTATGCCCACCTCAAAACCTCGATCTAGCAAGATGTAGGCAAGGGCGGTTGATTTGGCTAATTCAAAACTGGAGAAGCGGATGCCGCCGGCGATCCAATAAGAACCGCGTTTTACCGGTACTGCATCCCCCAAACGTTGCAGGGCAGATAGTGGATCATTGCTAAATTGGCTGCTACCTCTTGCCGCTTCAATGAGAGGGAACTGCGGAACGCTTTCCACCGCAGGTACATTGAGGCCGCGGTTATAGCCAAAGCCACCCGCTAACCCGGTAATGAAAAAGTAAGGCGGTCCACCAATGGTTATTGGTAATAAAACAAACACAAACATGGAGGTGACAGGGTCGACTGCATAAGAACCGATGGCGGTAAAGGTTTTGCCGGAAACTTCGACTAATACCGCGCCGCTATAACTGGTGCCTTCGTCATTGTCCCTTAACAGAGCGCCGGCAATTTTAACCCCACCACCACTATAAGAAACCCCGAGACCTTTTAACCCTAGTTCCCAGGTGTCGAGTTGGGTGGCGCTGAGAATCGGTATTTTGACACTGAGGTCATCAACGCTCACATTGAGACCCGCTAGAGAAACTCCGCCATCTAATAGTAAGGCGATGGCAGGGTCATCACCATTAAACCACTTAACGCCTAATTGCCCGATATGAATGGGGCCGAAGGTTTTTTGGATGGGGAACCAGATTTCAGTTTCGCTGGCATCACGTCCCATTAATCGTACGTCGAGTTCATTGAAGTAGGCGATTTCTACACTGAAGGCTGGGTTAACCTCGGTGTTTTCTCCACCGCTACCTGCGTCACTGGACAGTAGGTTCTTGCCAATGGCATTGCCACCTGCACCACCGATGGGTAGACCTATCTGCATAACTTCTACGCTGGCTCCTAGATCAACCTCGACTGTTTCATCAAATACAATACTAAAATAAATGAGTGCTTTAACACCGTCTAAACGGAAACCACTTTCGTCCACCAAGGGTTTATCGTTTTTTCCGGTAATTTCAGCTCCAACGTTAATTAACTCGATTTCCGGCAACAAACCAATATCATCAAGATCAACGGGGCCGCTATTGCTCATGGTTGGCAAATAGAAATAGATGCCGCCCTCATCTCGCGATGGCCCATCGGTTCTATCTAACCAGTCGGTTGATTCGTTGCCTAATAACAAGGTGAATTCGGGGTCGGATACTAGGTTGGCGTCTGGTATCTGTAGTCGTATGCCGTAATGAGTGCGATTTCCTGGGATGGTTTTGTCGACAATAGTAACGGCACCGTCAAATGCATCAAGGCCTGATAAATTGTTAAAGACACTCCATAATAAGCGATAAAGCAGTTGTTCCGCATCGATATCGCCAAAGGCCAGGTTGATATTAAAATGGTTACCGTCTTTGATCAGTAACTCGCAATCAGTAAGTATGTCACCTAGGCTGATATCATGTAGTGCAGGGAAATCATCCGCAAGAAAGTCTGTAACTACGCTAGTATCGAGCAAGATTTCTAGGCTTAGTGGCAACACCAATTCAAACAGTAGCTCTTTAATGCAATCTTCATCACAAGCAAAGTTAACCGAGGGTAATACGTCTAATCTGAATTGGTTATTACTAAATATGTCACCCAGTGGGTAAATTTGTAGCCCGGCACCGCCATTAAAAACATAGGTTAGTGACGGTTTAATATTGAGATTGCCAAGTTCGAGAATTGAGTTTGTTGGTGCTAGATTCAGGCTGCAGGTTAATGTTGGTAATGTACTTAGGCTGGTGGTTTCTATAGCAAGATCAAAATCAGTCGTGAGGGGCCCAAGTTCCGTTGGGTTTAATGTTATCCATGCCCCTAGATTGTTACCAATTCTGCCCAGGCTGAGGCTGATTTCACCTTCAGTAAATACTAATGTTGTGCCACTAATGGAAATGTTGCTGCTGAAAGGAATGACCAGTGCAGCACGCAAATCTAATAGTAGTGCTGGGATGTTGATACTGCTTAGTCTTGTTTCCAACCAAGCTAATGGATTGTTGAGGCACAGGTCGACCTTTGTTGCATCATCCAAATCTAATCGGGTGGCTAAGTTACGCAAGCTGCCTATAAACGTCGACAGATCTGCATCTAACGCTAACTCTGTGAGCATCGCATCCAAAGTGGCATGCAACAGTTTTTTGCCGCCACCAGATAGATCAAGGATAGATGTCCAATCAACAAAGGGTAATAGTTGGAGGTTGTAGGAATCTATGGATACTGACACGGTGACATCAGCATTGTTAAATCCAATCACTACACCTAGGTTGTCCCATAAATCAACCGTGTCGCTGGGGTCTGGCAGGGAGAAGTTTAATGCAATATTGCCATTAACACCCACTTGGCACTGTTGGCTTAGGGTTAAACCAAGAGAAATGGTCACACTGTCATTGGCGGAAATGTTAATGGCAGGGTTGGTGTTAAGATTAAAACGAATGCCTGCTAGTTCTGTACAGGTTAACCTTAAGCCATAGGGTAGCTCAATGTCGCCAGAATTATTGCGAATATCAAAGGCGTCGATAAGGTGATTGAAGGAGGTGAGTACTTTGCTGCTATCAAAGCACACTCCTTCTATTGATGATCCGAATACGGCATCAGAAAGTAACCAATCCCGCGGAGATAATATCAAACCATCGATAGGCCGTAGGCGAATGGGTCCAGAGCTATGACGACGATATCCTAACCCTAGACAGATAAATAGCTCTGCAAGATTGCTGTTATTGCTGAATATAAAAGATTCCAGCAATGTTGCTAGTGTTGTATTTAGTAGGAATCGTGGTAATAGATCCCCTAACCGATTGGCAAAGTCTGGGGCTGGTGGTATTAAGGCCAAATCATCATAACTATAAGGCAAGGCGTTAGGTAATTGTTCGCCAAATGTTAGTGATAGATCGTAGTCATGAGATAACACTAAGTTGACATCGAGTTCACAATGAGCATGAATCTTTATGCCAAGATCAAATGCTGTTGGACCTGCGGTAACATTACATCGGATCTGTTGTTGAATAAGATCCAGGGTTACACAACCCATTAAGGACAATTGTCCGCCGAAAGCATCATTAGGTAGGCGGTAACAGAATGTATAAACCCCATTGTGGGTAAAGTTAACACTGCAGTCAGTAGAAATATCTATGGTGATATTGGGTAGTGCCGTTGCGCTGAGTTGTAGGGCAGTATTGATGGCGAGTTGCAATTGATTGGTTGCAATGCTGTCGTAGAATAGATCTTCTAACAAAAATTGTAGATAGGTTTCTGGGTTGGTTAATAAGTCTATCCAGGCGGGGAAGTTAATATCATAGTTGTCGCCATTTTTTGTTAATAGATCCAGCGCTGCAAGCAATATCTGTAATGCTTCGAGGTGAGTGGAGTCCACCCCTGGTGCACCATCTATTTCAAACCCACCGAATAAACCAAATGGGAAATCATAAAGGTCTACATCAAAACATTGATTGATTGTCGTGATTAACGCTGCACTACGATCTCGGCTGGTGACAATGTCTTCCAATTGATCCCGTAGATAATTTTCGGCATCTGCCAATAATGCTTGCCAACCATCTAAGTTGAAGCCGTATTGATCACCATTTCTTGTGACAAGATTGATATGCGTTAACAGGTTAAGAACGCAGGTGAAATCACCGAGTTCATAAGTTGGTAGGCTTGCCTCTTGGATGACCGCGTCCAATAGTCTCTGCAAGGTCGCTTGCAAATCAAAGGTGTCTCCTGGAGTGTCTTCGAAGGCTTGTTGTAATTCTGTTTTAGCTAATGCAACCCCATCCAGGTAGGCATCATGCAAAATAGCATTGGGTTGGGTGCTGTTGGGGTCAATAATGACAGAAAATTCAGCCCAACGAACTCTTGGGTTGCTTCTCGGTGTGCCAACAAGCCAGCCATTTTGTTTTAGCAATTGTAGTTTTGCACTAAGTCGCGGTAGGTCCACATAATCGTCTGTACTAATGTCTACTTCAGCGACAGTGAGTGCTATTCGGAAAATGTCAAAACGAGATTGTTGTTTAATAATGAAGTTGTTGGTGATTGATTCGGTTGCTGTTCTTACACCAAAACCGACGTGAGTCGGAGCAGTATAGTCAGGATTGGGTGCTGTTAACGATTGTAATTGCTGTTTTATCCAGCCTAATATGGCATTGGTAAGATTGACTTCGGGTAATTTGGTGGCGATGGATAGCGCAGGCACCGATATGGTTAAGTCTTCAATGCCATCAAACGCATGAGAAGGAAATGAAGACGTTAACTTATCTGTTAGTGCGTTACTGACTAGGTTGAGGGCGCTGTGTAATTGGGGGTCTAAAGATGATGCAGACTGTAATGCATCTAACCCGATGCGGGATAAAAAGCTGACGGCTTCTTCAATGCCTCTTTGTATATCGAAACCCGAGGGTAGATCCGTTAGAGGATCATTTTCGATGGCAACTTCTTCTTCCGCCCAGGTTAGTGGTGTACTGATTAATGGTGTRCCAACAGTGATAAGTCCGGCAATTTTCTTTTGGTTTGTTGCTAGGCTATTTTCTAATTGTGTTGCCGCAAGCGCTGCCAGACCACTATGTGAGTGAGCAACAATAATGACATTTTTGTTATGGGTTGCCTGTATACGTTCAACCAGGCGGGTGACTTGTTGTGCTTGAGTTAGGGTGCTTGTCTCGGTGCTTGTGAGTGGAATGTTGCGTGCGGCGTCACTTAAGCTTGGTGCAGTGTTGCGAACAGCAATGTCACCAATGTAAGCACGGGTTGATATAGAGCCAATATGGCTGACGCTAATTTGTGATGGGTCAACGCCGACCTCCCGTAGATTAAATGTCGCGCTTTGAATGCCGGGGTATTTTAACAGTAAGTTTGACCAAGTGGATTCTGATTCCCAAGCCGAACCTAATAATAAGATGGGTAGGTCGTTGGTACCGGATAAGCTGTTAATTTGGTCTTCGATTGCGGTCAATACAGCGGGGTTTTTAAGCTGCATGTCATGACTTGCGTTTGGTAAATTATCGAGTGCAAAACCTTGCTGCCAATTTGTCAGTCCTGCTGGAGCCAGTTGGCTAGTAAAAGGCACGAGGCCATCGCTTAGATTGAACCGCGCCTGCAAGGTGTTAAGCGCGTTGCCGAGAAAATCTGTAGCGGTATCGTTTGCAGCATCAATAGAGCTGTGTATAGAAACGCCAGCGATTAGGTTACTAATGTTGGTGTTCAGATCTTTAAGATAATTTAGTAAGGTTCCAATGTGTTCGTTACCAAAGTTGCCGTCAGCGATTAAAGCATCAATATCTCGCCATTCACTGGGCACCATGTTAAGTACGGCATTTGCCCAGTCTCCTGTTGGAGGGCCATCTGGATCTAACCAGCATAATAATTCTACCGGTAGTGCATCAGGGATTTCTAGTTTTAGTGCCCATGGGTTTTCATAAGTACCATTGCCGATAATAACAAAAGGTAGATCGTCTAAAGACGGAAGTTCGATGCCGTCTCCTGATTCGTTGCCCCAACCCCAATCGGGTAAAGATAAGTCGGGAAACTTACCAAACACAATGCCACCAACAAAGTTAAAGCTGGTGAGAGCCCATTGGGGTTTGCTYAATAGATTTTTGAAATAAGCGGTAAGGTCGGGCCACGGGTCGTTAAAGAAGGCTSCCCAATCCGCAACGTCAAAGCTCGGCCAGTCCACAGGAAAACTAAAGGGGCCGTCATTCCAAGCGGGTAAGCTAATGCCGGGGAAATCTGGAAGATCAGGCCACTGAAAATCATTACTGGGGAATAGCCCAAGCAATGCTGAAAGACCAAAACCAAAGGAGCCGCCCCTTTCGCACAGCCATGAACCAAGACAAATACGGATGAGTAATGCAAATTCATCCAGRTCAATACCCAAATCAACGGCTAGGGTACTTAAGTTCCATTGTAGATCGAGGCCGGCACCAAATTGTATGTTGGGTAGGGTGATAGTTTGTGTTGTGTCTAGGTCCCAAGTCGCCGCAAAGTTGTTGATATCAAATGACCAGGAAAAATCATTGCCAGCCATCCAGGTGCAGCCCAGTTCAATAGAGTCGGCATTGAAAGTTAACCCTAAGGCTGTAGAGGCCTCTAGTGTTGGTTTGCCGAGTAATTGTAKGGTTGACGATACGCTATCGATCCATTTCGCATTAACCATGCCAGGACATTGGCTGTGTTGAGGCAAGTCTAGGTGCAGCAGGTTCACTGATAGTTGGAGCTGAAGATCTGCCACACCAGAGACATCTACGTTGTTCGGTTCAAAAAGTAGTGATGTATCCAGTTGTGGTCGCGATGTAGCGGTCTCTATCTCTGCAAACACCTGTAAGAAAGCGTTGCCTTCTGCGCCGGCGTAGAGGTCTATCTTCCAGGGATCAATTTCGCTGCCGGAGCCGCTAATGGTGGGTGTGGCGATGGAGCTGTGTTTGAGTAATGCTTGTAGGTCCTCTAATAGAAAACGCCATAGGGGCGCGCCACTGTCTTGTAGCTCAATACATTCTGCGTGATAACAAGCCAAGGTTGAGAGGGGGGCACCTAAAAACTCGGTGATGCGATTTACACTAATGACTAACGCTGGTTGCCATGGAACAGGACTGTTGCTACTGGTCGGAGGAATAACGCCTAACAATGCTGCAAGGTGTTTGCCAGCGTGATCGGTGTCTGCGTCAATGCCCAATAGTTCTTTGACTTTGTTAGCGATAGCATTGTTGGCGACGTCTTCTAGGCCTTCAATAAGATCTTGAGTTGACGTTAAATCAAGTGTTGGCCAGTTTCCTTGGCTGGATTTCACCTCTACCAAGTCAAATTTTGGTGAGAGTTTTCCATCGTCGTTTAACGCGAGACCGGCGCGCATCTCAAGTACCGAGAAATTCCCAGAGAAATCAAAGTCCCCCACCATAGAGCTGAAATCAATGTCGACTAGGTTGCCACTAGGGTTATATAAGTGGGCACATAGATCAAAGGTTGGAAGTGGTTTGAAACTGACAGGCCCACTCAGAGGGATGCGGCACAATTCCAGTCGGCTTTGGAAATTGAGTTTTACCTCAGATGCGCCAAAATCTGCATTGGCAGTATCAAAAATAATACCGGGGTAAAATAGAGTGTGTCCGCTGCTATCTTGTGGGTAGGCGAGGGTAATCCATAACGATAAATCGTTGTTTAGTGTTAGTTCTATGCGTTTTGGATCAATGCGGGTGCCGCTACCTTTAACGTTTGCCACACCACCCAGTCCAACAAGGTCATACCAATGGGCTAGCCAGTCAGTTATGTCACTGTCACTTTGTAATAACGACATAAACCATTGTTTGATTGTGTCAATACCCAGGGTAGGGATTTGGCTCCAATCGATGGTGGGTATGCTGGTGCCTGATCCTCCGCTTAAACCCAGTATAGGGAAGAGGTGATCTAAAATTACATCGGCTTCTGATGATAGGCCGCGAAGTTTTGCGCTGAGTAAAGCAAAAATGAGATCAAACCACTGACTAGCATCCAGATCTTCTGAGCCACCCAATTGGACAAGGTCGACATCTTTTGCAGTGGCTTCACCAATGACTAATTGTTGAATTTGTACCGATAGTTTTGGTTCTTGCTGTAGGTAAATATCTGAGGCGAGCTTTACGCCATTAAAATGAATGTCGCTGTCACCAAACCCATCATCACCAAACCCATCCGGATGAGCAATATTAAAAGCCAATTGGACAGGGGAATCATCTGCGCCAAAGGCAAGCTCGATATTTCCTGAGGTTGTGTTGATATCCACTAGCGGGATTTTTGCCCATAAATTGGCAGTTAAATCGCTTTCCGCGGGTCTCCAATTAATACCAATCCCGAATACTAGGTGCTCTTCACTATCTTTGGTGTAGGTGCGGGTGGTAATAAAGAGAATCTGTTCATCAAGGCCGGGGATTGGGTACCAGATATCACCGGGGTTGGGTCCTGGTATACCTTGAAGTTCACCATTGGTTGGTTCAAATAAGTCACCCAGCAGCTCTAGCAATACGCTGTGATTTTCAACAAAGGCGTTACGTAATTTGTCGAGTGGATTTTCTAACCAGTCACTATTTACATCGTTTTCACCGTTTAACAGGCCAATAAATTGCGCTAGTTTGGCGACGCTGGGATCTAAGTTAACGCCCATGATAATTCCCTATCATTGTGTAATGTATTTTTTGTTTTGCTCTTTGTTTTKYTCTTTRTTTTTCTNTTNATTTTTCTTTATTTTTYTNNTKATTTKYMYYWMAACCCAGGCGAGCTTTTTAGCGAAGCGGAAGGTTTGCAGAATAAGCGCTAACCACTCGTGCCATAGTTGTATCAGCACACTAGCCGGAGCTGTAGGTGCGGGGGGCTCTGCATGAGGTGGTTCTGAAGGTGGTTCAGAACAAGTAGGGTCTGTTGGGGCATGGTCTAAAACGATCGGTGCTGGCGGGTTGTCATCTTTTGGCGGAACGCCGTTATCTTCCACCGCTTTGACGTAGGCCTTTATATCGTCAACGGTGACGGGATCAGAATAGAGATAAGATAGTTGTTTGCCGTCACTAAAAATGCCGCTGATCTGGATGGTTGCTTGTGGATATTTTTCGGTTTTGAATTGCTCACCAGCTTCCAACAAGGCAAACCAGACGTGCTCCTGAACGATTTCTCCCCAGTGGTGAGCCATCAGTCGCTCACCCCGCGGTAGATGCTCGGTACTGATAATTAAGGATGCAGATGTTGCGTTACTGCCAATTTTAAAGGGGATAACCAAGGGAATGATGCCGGTGCCGTCTGCTTCTAAATGTACTTCGAATAACGCCAGGCCGGGTTTTAACGCTAGGCGCATTTTTCCCAAGTGTACTACGACCTCTGATTCACCATCTTCCCAGATCACCGAGCCAATATCGTAGCCAGTTGGAGTAAGTAGCGATCGAATTTTAGCTACTAAATCTTGACTGGAAAAACTGAGTTGATAGATGTCATCGGTATTGGTTGGTGATGACGTTGAAGAAGTGGGTGTGTATTTTTTAGTAGAGGGAGAAGAGGGCATAGTGGGTTCCTGACAGGGTAGGGCGTCCATCGATCCGAAACAGTAAAATCGGGTTGCCTAAGTTAAATCATTTTGGTAGTGAGTTCTATAGTCTCTGTCACTAAAACGAAGGGTTTTAGTCAAAATATCGCATTAGTTAATGTAAGTTAGATTAAGTATTGCTCAGTTGGGCGGTGCTTTATATTAAGCAAGGGCTGCCTGCGTTATCAGGGCCCGTCGAATAGTTTCCCAACAAGAAACTCGCTTTAAAAGAATGCGGTTTGTTCTATCTATCTTCATGGTAACGGTGTACGCTCGCGCGCTTAAATAGGAGTATGCATAACTAACATCAAGTCAATGTAAAACCTGGGGACACGATATGTCTATTCATCTTGCAGAGCGCAGAGCTATAAAACCGCCAGTATCAAAACCGAATCGAGCGTTAAATGTTTGGCAGCCGCCTTCGGATTCGGCTGGAGTCGTAGTGGAAAATAACGTTAAGAATGCAAGTGACCTCATAAGGCATCGACTGGAAGATTGGTCTTTGGATCCCGTCGATGCCGACGCCATGGCCACGCAAATGAAAGTTTGGGATTACTTATTAGATTATTACTTTCGAGTTGAAATGGACGGCTGGGATAGGCTTCCGACGACGCCAACATTGATGACAGGTGTGCATTCCGGTACCTGGTTAACAATGGATGCGTGGGTATTTTGTGCGTTGTGGTGGCGTCGTTTTGAGGGGCAACGTATATTGCATGGGACCGCTCACGATATGCTTTTCGGCATGCCTGGGCTGGGTAGCTACTTCAAAAAAGTTG
>NVVG01000261.1 GCA_002402125.1 Moraxellaceae bacterium | reverse complement strand
CTGTAAGCGTGTGCTCGATCCTTGGTATCAACCGTCCAACCTTCACGAATACATACCCTCACATCATGGGCATCAAATTCATCTTTACTAATAAAGTGCACATCATTAGTGGCAACAACGGGGACATTATGTTTAGTAGCAAGTTCTACCGCTTGATGAAGATACGTTTCATCCTCGTTCCTACCTGTACGCTGTAGTTCCAAATAGAAACGATTGGGGAACATAGCCTGCATTTCCTGCAAGCACAGTTCGGCTACTTCCACATTATCATTTAATAAAGCTCGGCCTATTTCACCCTGCTTGCCACCGGATAACGCTATTAAACCTTCACTTCTTTCCGCTAAGAATTCCCGCTTTACCACAGGTCTGCCAGTACCCTGCCCGGTCAAATAGGCTTCTGACACAATCTGCGTTAAATTACGATAACCCTGCAGGTTTTGCGCTAGTAAGACCACCAGGAAAGGCTTGTCGTCTTTCTCCGCCCCCTCAACGAGCACATCAGAACCAAAGATAGGCTTAATACCCGCCCCTGCCGCGCCCTTTTGAAATTTCACCGCCGCAAACATGTTGCAATAATCGGTAATCGCTAGCGCCGGCATATTCATAGCTGCCGCCGCTTTCATCAACGGTTTTAATCGAACTAAACCATCAACCAATGAATATTCAGTATGGAGATGTAAATGGACAAACGATGCGGGTGTAGAGTTGGATGTCATAGATACCAAGAGCCAATGGGATTATTGGGAAGCACGAATAGATTAAAGCAGCTTTTTAACCGGACCAAAAGACTTACGGTGAATTTCTGAAGGACCTAATTCTGTTAGCGCCTCTATATGGGCTTTGGTGGGGTAACCTTTGTGTTTTGCCAATCCATATCCAGGATATTGTTGATCCAATACGGCCATTTCTCGATCTCTGGTGACTTTGGCAATAATTGAGGCCGCTGAGATACAAGCCTCCGTTAAGTCACCTTTTATTATGGCTTCACTGGTGCAGGATAGGTCTGGGCAGCGGTTACCATCAATTAGCGCATGTTTAGCTTGGATAGGTAATGCCTCTACCGCCCGCTTCATCGCTAACAAGCTGGCTTGTAGGATATTGATGTCATCAATTTCTTGCGCATCTGCCCGGCCTAGGGCCCATGCTAGGGCGTGTTCTCTTATTTGGTCATACAGTAGATCACGTTTTTTTTCTGTTAACTTTTTAGAATCAGTAAGACCCTCAATAAAATGGGCGGGGTCCAAAATCACTGCGGCAGCCACTACGTCTCCCGCTAGTGGGCCGCGCCCTACTTCATCAACACCGGCAATCAGTTGTGCATCGGTGTACGTTGCGGAGGATTTAAATCCTGATTCATTCATAAAAACTTACTGCCTGTGAATACAAAAAAACTAAATAATAAGGAGGTCTCCGAATCTAGCGAAAAGTACAGCATTGAACAAAGAGACATACGTCAGTTAATCCAACTTATATTCCAAAAGTTTCATCAACGCCAACGCTGCCTCATCACTAGCATTTTGTCGCAACTGATGATGGATATCATTAAACCGCTGGGTCAACTTCTCTCGATTCGCAACGTCATTCAATTGCGTCATAAGCGCTGGCACAATTTTCTCTGGCGTCGCCTGGCTTTGTACAAACTCGGGTATCAACTCTTCATCTGCCAATAAATTGGGCAAAGAAATATAACGACTTTTCACCAAAGGGGAAATGATCGCATGGGTAATCGCTCCCCACTTATATGCCACCACCATCGGTCGCTTTAATAACATCGCCTCTAACGTCGCCGTTCCAGACGCAACCAACACCGCATCAGCCCCTGCCATCACCTCTCTCGCATGGCCATCAACCAACAGAACCGGAAGGTCAGTCTCACATAACGACAACTGACGCTCAAATTGAGCCCTACGGGCGGCATTTGCCACCGGCACAACAAATTTGATACGCGGATCAATTTGAAAACACTGGTTCATCACTTCAATAAACAAAGGCCCAATATGCTTCAGCTCTCCCCCCCGACTCCCCGGCAGCACAGCAATAATTTTATCACTGGGATTATAACCCCAATGCTTCTTAGCAATATTGGTATCTAAATCAACATTAATGATATTGGCTAACGGGTGTCCAACAAAAGTAACTGGCACATCGTACTTTTCATAAAAAGCAGCTTCAAAAGGTAGCAAGGTCAACATAAGATCCACTGCCTTCTTGATTTTAAACACACGCTTTTGTCGCCATGCCCAAATTGAAGGACTGACATAATGCGCTGTCTTAATGCCTTTTTCTCGCAACATTAACTCTAGAGAAATAGTGAAATCAGGCGCATCAATACCTATAAATAAATCGGGAGGGTTTTGAATAAATTCTTCGGCTAACGATTTGCGAATTGACAAAAGTTCTCGCAAACGGCCTAACACTTCGACAATCCCCATCACCGCCAGCCGCTCCATGGGGAACAACGACTGACAACCCGCGTCAATCATTTTGGGGCCGCCTATACCGACAAACTCTATGTTGTTATGGTATTTTTTGAGTGATTGCATGAGCCCACTGCCCAGCAAATCTCCAGACATCTCACCTGCAACGATAGCTATTTTAAGAGGTCGACTGCTATCAACAAAAACACTACCCATTGAATCACAGCGTCGTTCAGCGTCCGATATTTTTTCCTCCACGCCGCCCTCCACATCATGCTCCACTAGCGAGTAATACCCCTTTGAGATGACTTTAATGTGTCAATGAATAACTGGAGTTCAGGAAATGACTCAATGGTATCAAGTTTTTCAATGGCAGATTTTAGCGTGAGCCCCTGCCGAAATACTAATTTATAGGCATTCCTCAGTGCAGCAATAGTTTGCTTACTATAACCTCGTCGTTTCATGCCCTCAAAGTTCATACCGTGCGCTTTTGCCGTATCTCCTCCGACCATGACATAAGCGGGTATATCCTTAACCACCATAGAGCCCATACTAGCCATGCTATAAGCACCCACCTGACAAAATTGATGCACTCCGGTAAAACCACCTAGAATAACATCGTGTGCAATACTCACGTGACCCGCTAAAGTTGCGTTATTGGCAAAAACATTATCATTGCCAACAACACAATCATGGGCAATATGAACATAAGCCATAAAAAGATTGCCGTTACCTATTTTGGTAATGCCTTCATCTTGGACGGTACCGCGATGAATCGTACAACTCTCTCGAATGACATTATTGTCACCGATTTCTAGTCGAGTTGGCTCATCGTTATATTTTTTATCTTGGCAACCCTCACCAACGGATGCAAACTGAAAAATCCGATTGCCCTTACCTATTGAGGTTGGTCCATTAATCACCACATGGGATGAAATAACAGTACCGCTATCAATAGTGACATTAGGGCCAATATAGGTCCAAGGTCCAATTTCTACGTCATCCGCTATCTGCGCTGACTTATCTACTATGGCTTGAGGATGTATCAATCGTCTAAATTCCGCTCAGCGCAAAGCAGTTCAGCAGAGCCTACCAACTCGCCGTCTACTTTTGCCTCTGCCTTAAATTTCCAAACTGTGCGCTTTCTACTTACTACCTCCACACGAATTACGACCTGATCACCCGGCGTTGCGGATCGCTTAAAACGCACTTTATCAATACCGGCAATAACGTAGGCTTTATTTGTCTCAACACCTGTCCCCATGGTTTTTAGTGCTAATACGCAACATGCCTGAGCCATGGCTTCGACGATACAAACACCGGGAAATATAGGGTTGCCGGGAAAATGACCATCGAATACAGGTTCATTAATAGAGATGTTTTTAATAGCAACAATGCTCTTCCCCAACTCTATATCTGTAACACGATCCAAAAACAAAAATGGATAACGGTGGGGAAGATAATTACGGATCTCATTAATATCCATCATAACTACAATACTCTTGCTTTTATTCAAGCTTTTCATTGAGCCCAACATTAAGCCCTAATTTGCCAATATTTACCCATGATCAGTTATCAAGCAGTTGAATTGCCAACAAACCACGGCTTTGTTCCAAGGTAAAACTACCACCTTGCATTGTTATAATTTCTTTAGCGCACGCTCTAAGGTACGGATTCTCTTCACAATACCATCAAGCTGTCTAAATCGCGCGGCATTTTTGCGCCACTCTTGGGTCCTAGACATTGCGGTTCCCGACGAGTATGAGCCCGATTCGGTGATAGAGCGGGTAATTGCTGAACGCATGGTAATGTGCACACCATCACATATCTGCAGATGCCCGGCAATTCCCACCGCGCCAGCAATAGTACAATATTTTCCGATTTTTGTACTCCCCGCAATGCCCGTACAACCAGCAATTGCGGTACCTTCTCCAATTTCTACGTTATGGGCTATTTGAATCTGATTATCCAGAATAACATGGTCACCAATAAGGGTATTTTCTATAGCCCCCCTGTCGATGGTGGTATTGGCTCCAATATCAACAAAATTGCCAATCGTCACCCCACCGAGCTGGGCGATTTTTTGCCATTTGCCGTCTTCGTTAGCGAAACCAAAACCATCACCTCCAAGCACAACTCCACTATGTACTATGCAGTTTTCACCAATAATTACCCGGTGATATAACGTGACATTGGCATGCAATCGCGTATTCGCGCCAACAACGCTGTTTGCCCCAACAACACAGCCTGGGCCAATAACCGCCCCCGCTGCAATCTCGACGTCTTCCTCTATAATGACATTCGCGCCAACAGCAACATTAGCAGCAACAATGGCTTGCGGGTGAATAACTGCAGAAGGGTGAATGACGGCTGGGGCAACCGGGGAGACATCAAAAAGATGGGATGCTTTGGCGTAGGTCAAATAAGGATTATCAACAATGAGTGCAGACACTGGACACATATCGGTATGTCGAGGGTGAATAATGACCGCCGTTGCTTGAGTTTTTGCCAGCTGAGACTCAAAGGAAGCGTTTGCAAGAAAACTAATTTGACCTGGCATCGCATGTTCTAGGGTCGCAAAACCAGCAACGGTTTGATCGGCCTCCCCTACTAATTTGGCATCAAGTGTCTTGGCTAAGTCTTTTAATGTCCAACGTTTTGACGATGCTACTTTCTGATCGTTCATCAACAAGTTCACTTTATCCCGCATTGATGACAAAAACAGCTAAATGGTAGAACCCCCATTTAGCTGCCAACTATGATTCTGTTTATTTTTGCTTATTCATTTTCGCAATGACTTGCTCAGTAATGTCTTGCTCTGGAACAACAAACAATGCAACTTCACGTCGTAGAATCATACCGTATTTTTTCTCTTCCATAACGGTTTTAAGTGCCCGCTCAAAATCAGGAAGTATCGATTGAAATAGGCGTTGCTCCGCATCTTTCACTTTTTTCTGTAATTTCTTTCGTTGAAACTGGAAATCTGCCATTTTGTCAGCGCCAGCCTCTTCGATGCTCTGACGCTCTTCAGCACCCATTATTGCAGAATCTTTATCCATCCTTTCTTTTAGCGCTTTCAGCTCGTCTTGTATTGCCAACAAACTGGCTTCTTCACGTGCCAGGGTCGCTTTAAGCTTTTCGGCTTCTTGTACCCCCTTGTCAGACGTCAGAATTGCTGCTCGCATATCAACAACAACAATATCGCCTGCTGCAAAGGTAAAACTACTGAGCAGCAACAAACATAACGTGCAGGCCATTTCCTTTAACACAAAGTTCTTCAACACAGTTTTCTTTAGATTCACAATTAATGCCTCATTTCACAAATTAGAATGGCTTACCCAAGGAGAATTGGAATGCCTTCGTATCATCTTCATCTTGATCTTTAATTGGCCGCGACAAGCTAAATGTCAACGGGCCAATCCCGGTAATCCAAGACAACCCTACACCGACAGAATAACGGAAGTTTTCTGCAGTAACCTCTAAACCTTCTTCGCCCCTTCTATGGGTATCAAATACATTACCGCCATCTAGATAAAACAATGTCCTTACTGAACGTTTGTCTTTCACGAACGGTATAGGAAATATTAATTCTATACTGCCCTCTATCAGAAGATTGCCACCAAAAGGGTTGGGATCTCCAAAATCTTCCGATGATTGACGTTCTTTCGGGCCGACGCTGCGATCTTCATATCCACGCACGGACCCAAAACCACCCGCATAAAAATTCTCATAGAATGGTAACCGCGAGTCATCACCATAACCATCACCATAACCTATATCAGAATTAAAACGTAACGCCCAGGTTTTCATCAGTGGGAAATATATTTGGCCGTTATATTTAACTTTGTAGAACTCAAGTTCACTGCTCGGAACTGAAACCTCCATAGACAAACTCTGAGAAGCTCCCCGCGTTGCAAATACACCACGATTTAACGTGCTGCTAGACCAACTGCCATTGAGAGAAACGGTATCAAAGCTTTCGTTTTGGGTATTAGCGGAGTCAAGATAGTCATAGTGGATAAATTGGTGTACATCCAATGATGAACGAGCACTCGCATACACTTTAGTATTTTCATACCCTACCCCGAAGTTCAAACGTTGCGTTTCACTAATGGGATAACCAAAGGTAAGACTGCCACCAAATCGATCGGTCGCCCAGGATGATAAATTATTACCCTCATCAATCTCTGTCTCTTGAAAATAAACAGAGTAGCCTCGGCTCACACCGTCTATGGTGAAATACGGGTCAACAAAAGAAAAATTATAGCTAACCCGTGTATCGGTCTTATTGAGTGCAAAGGATACTCTGTTACCCGTCCCTAGAAAGTTACTCTGACTAACATTGGCGCCAAATACAAAACCACTACTTTCTTGATAGCCCAAGCTAGCCCCAATAGATCCAGAGGGCTGCTCTTCTACAGAATAATTAACGTCGACCTGGTCAGTCTCCCCTGCAACCTTTGGCGTTTCAATAGTTACACCTTTGAAGAACCCTAAGCGTTCTAACCGAGATTTGGAGCGTTCTATTAATCGACCGTTCGCCCACGCGCCTTCCATCTGGCGCATTTCCCGTCGCAGCACCGAATCTCTAGTTTTGGTGTTACCAAAAAAGTTAATTCTGCGTACATATACTCGCTTGCCTGGATCAACATAAAAGGTCAGCGAAACGGTTGTGTCGTCATTATTTACCGTTGGCACACCATTTACATTGGCAAACATATAACCTTCATTGCCCAATCGTTTTGTAATCAGTTCATTGGTTAACGTGACCAACTGCCGTGAGAATATCTGTCCCTCAGCAACCAATAACAATCGCTTTAGGTCGTTCTCGTCAACTTTTAGATCGCCAGATAACTTCACATCGCGGACTTTAAATTGCTCACCCTCACTGATGTTCACTGCAATATAGACTTCAGTCTTATCCGGTGTCACAGAAACCTGAGTGGATTCGAGGCGAAAATTCACATAACCGCGGTCTAGATAATAGGATTTTAAATTTTCCAAATCCCCAGACAAGCGCTCTTTGGAATACTTATCATCCCCCTTAAAGAACGAAGTGAAATGGGTTTTTTTCAATTCAAACAAATCAATCAGCTCTTCATCATCAAAAAGGTGATTACCAACAATATCAATGCCGCTTATAGTAGCGACATCACCTTCCTTGATGGCAATTTTGATTGAGACTCGGTTTCGAGGTAAAGGTGTGACTTCTGGTGTGACTCGAGCAGCATAGCGACCTTGAGATATATACTGTCGTTCCAATTCTAATTTAATACGATCTAGCGTAGCCCGCTGAAATACACTACCTTCGCTCAATCCCGCTTGAGATAGGCCTCCTAATAAGTTATCCGTATCAATGGATTTATTACCATCTAGTTCAATACTGGTAATCGATGGGCGCTCACTGACGCCTATCACAAGAATATCGCCGTCTCGAGCGATCTGAATATCTTGGAAATTCCCTGTGCTGAATAATGCATGAGCAGCATTCGCCAATGCGCGGCTTCCCACTTCGTCCCCAACGCTAACCGGCAAAACATTAAAAACAGCACCAAGCGAAAGCCTTTGTAAACCCTCTATACGGATATCTTTTACGATAAATGTATCCGCGTGAACTGAGCCTGCAATGGTCAATAACAGAGCGATTAACCCAATAAATAATTTATTCATTAATAATGGTTTGTCTCAAATACATGCGCAATCAGTTATCTCGTGACGAGAGTAAATTGACGGCAACAAATTTATTATTATCAGGAAATTACAGCCCTACAATATCGTTGTAGAACGCTAATCCCATAAATGCTAACAACATAGTCAACCCAATGCGATTGCCAATGTCTTGCAGAACTTCCGGTACCGGACTGCCTTTCACAACTTCAACCAGATAGTACATTAAATGGCCACCATCCAGCATAGGCACGGGCAGCAAATTTAACACTCCTAGGCTGATACTTAAATAGGCAACGAAACTTAAAAATGGCTCAAGGCCATAGCTCGCCGTATTACCCGCCACTTTCGCAATGGTAATGGGGCCACTTAAGTTATCCAGAGAGATTTGTCCGTTAATCATTTTGCCCATCGCGGTTAACGTCAGGGATATAAAATCTTTGGTTTTACCGAATGCCCGAACCAAGGCCTCAACGGGGGAATATTGTATATTACGAATCATGCCTTCAGGAAGTGTGACCGAGATCCGATCGGCGAGGATACCTAGACGACCAATTGGCGCCTGACCATCCTCTACGATCACATCAGGGGTAACAACAATATCCAGCATCTGCTCCCCACGTTTTACCACCAACGCCATTGGCTTTCCGGGATATTGCCGAATCATCTTCGCCCACTCTACCCAGTGAGATAATGTCTCCCCGGCGGAAGTTACAATCTGATCACCCACTAGCAGACCACCCCGAGCTCCGGCTTTGCCCTCCTGCACCTCACCAATAACAACAGGTAACACGGGGCGGTAACTTTCGATCCCTAACGCAACCAACGGCCCTTCTTTCTCCAGCCCTATCATCCACTGGCTTATCACAACTTGATGTTTTTGTAGCAAACCATCACCCGCTCGCTTGGTCTCTACATCGATAACACCGTCATCGCCAAGCCGCGATACTAAAGCGAAATTCACGTTGGCCCAACTTAACGTCTCTCTACCATCGACCGAGACAATTTCTGACTGGGTTTGTATCCCAGCTTGTTCCGCCAGGCCTCCCTCAACAAGTTCGCCCACCACCGGAGCAACACGGGTTATTCCCACCATAAAGATCAGCCAATACAACAACACGGCAAAGGCTAAATTGACAACTGGCCCAGCGGCGACAATGGCGATACGCTGCCAAACGGTCTTATGGGCAAATGATTCTGCGGGATCAAACTCCTCGCCCTCGCCCCCCGGCTCTCCGGCCATTTTGACATAACCACCAAATGGGATTGCTGAAATGGAGAATTCGGTACCTTGCTTGTCCTTCCAGGTCACCAGGGACTTTCCAAAGCCAATAGAAAACTTGAGCACTCGCACGCCGCAGCGCCGTGCCACCCAAAAATGACCATATTCATGGACTGAAATTAATATCCCCAACGCACCAATAAATGCTGCGGCATATTGCAAATAGACCATATATTATGAATATCCTATGTCTTACTATTGTTAGTACAAATGTCGTTTATATCGTATCTTCTAAATAACTATCGCTACTATCGCTACAATCGCTACAATCGCTACAATCGCCGTTAATATCGCTATCTTCTGGCTAGCGCTGCCACCAACTCAGCCGCTCGCCGCCTCGTATCCTCATCAACGGCCAACACAGTATCAATACTATCTGGCAATATCCACTCGGATGATGCCAATACTCGCTCAATTACTTCTGTGATCGCAGTAAAACGGATTTGTTCATTTAAAAACGCAGCTACAGCCACCTCATTTGCAGCATTGAGAACTATTGAGGCACTTTTCCCTAACTCTATTGCCTCACGCGACAATCTCAAAGCCGGAAATCTAGCTAAATTAGGCTCCTCAAAATGCAAACTGCCCATCTTAATAAGGTCTAACAAAGGCAACCCCGATTCAATTCGGTCTGGCCAACCTAAACCATAGGCTATCGGGGTACGCATATCCGGATGTCCTAACTGGGCTACAACAGAGCCATCAACGTATTCCACCATTGAATGTACGACACTTTGCGGATGCAACACAACCTCCACCTGATCTGGTCGAGCATCGAACAACCAACAGGCCTCAATCAGCTCCAGTCCTTTATTCATCATTGTTGCCGAATCAACCGATATTTTCCGTCCCATACTCCAGTTGGGATGAGCACAGGCTTGGTTAGGCGTCACACTTGCAAGTTCTTCGATAGGAGTCTGACGAAAGGGCCCACCGGAACCCGTCAATAATATTCTAGCGATACCCAACTGAGTTAGCGATTGTACGCTCTTCTGTTCCCCTAAACGCTGAGTAACTGCAGGCATGCATTGAAAAATTGCATTATGCTCACTATCAATAGGGAGCAATTCGGCGCCAGAATCTGCAACAGCCTGCATAAACAGATTACCACTCATCACTAACGCTTCCTTATTTGCAAGCAGTATCCGTTTGCCCGCATCCACTGCGGCCAGTGTCGGCAATAACCCTGCGCCGCCTACAATTGCGGCCATCACATAACCAACACTCTCTAACGCAGCCACATCACAAATTGACTGCACACCTTCTAACACTTCAGTGGGTAAACCAGCAGTTTTGACCTCTGCACGCAGTACCGCCGCCGCCGCGCTATCACATAACACAGCATATTGTGGTCGATAGTGTTGGATTTGTTGAAAGAGCTTTTTTGAATTGCTGTTCGCAGTTAAAGCGACAATATGAAATCGATCTGTATGACGTGACAATACGTCCAGCGTACTTTCACCGATGGAGCCGGTGGAGCCCAAAATGGTAATGCCAATTTTCTCTTGGGACTGGCTACTGGTACTTTGTGCCACGGGTTCAACCATATATTTCTTCTTTTACCAAAAAATGTCTACGCAAATAACGACGCAAGTAACTATGCAAGTAACTACGTAAATATCTACTCGATCAACTACACGATGAATTTGGTGATAGGTTATGTAATACCGCCCAACAAATACATCAAACCAACATAAACGGGGACGGCCGCCGTCACACTATCGATACGATCTAATATTCCGCCATGGCCGGGTAAAATGGTACCACTATCCTTTATTCCACGGTGGCGCTTCAACATGCTTTCAACCAGATCACCAAGCACCGAGGCGAATACGGTGAGCATACTGACTACAAAAAATACAAATAAGCCGGTAGTAGCCGCGATATCGGTATTATAAGCAACCACTAACACGAACGCTGCGGTTGTTGCCAAACCGCCATATAACCCTGCCATCGATTTACCGGGGCTAACTTTTGGTGCCATTTTGCGTTTACCCCAGCGACGACCAGCAAAATAAGCTCCGGTGTCGGCTCCCCAGACTAAAAACAACACATACATTAATAACCAAGCACCATTGGCTTGTCCCTGTAGAATAACCACCCCTAGCCAGGTTGGAATCAGTGTTAAGCAACCCATAACCCCTATGCGAATTTCACCCGCCCACAAGCCTGAATCTTCCGGAAAATGTTTGACAAAATGTGCCGCCAACAACCACCACAATATGGCTAGTGAACACAGCATGGTGAAATCCAACCAATAGGACAAGATAAGTCCAAGGCCTATCAATATGATATAAGGCACGCGCTTTCCAGCTTGCTCGATACCCATTAGATTAGCCCATTCATAAGCACCAATAAGTAGTGGCACAGCCATTACCAATGCGAACCAGAAATTCGGCAACGCAAAAATCGCACCTAAAACTAGTGGCACCAACACCAGAGCTGTAATAATTCGCTGCTTGAGCATTACCCTTCTGCCTCTTCTATTTGTTCACTTGTACGGCCAAATCGGCGCTGTCGAGATGCATATTGACGAAACGCCTCATGCAACGCTGCTTCATCAAAGTCTGGCCATAATATATCTGGAAAATATAATTCCGAATACGCTAACTGCCACAACATAAAATTACTGATACGTTGTTCATTACTCGTACGAATACACAAATCCGGCGGAGGCAAATCACCGAGGCTAATATGCTCCTGTATTCGCTCAGGTGTAATATCGGACGCCGACATTTCTCCCGCAGCTACTTTTTCTGCCAGAATACGCGCTGCCTGAGCGATATCCCATTGACCACCATAATTCACCGCCACCGCAAAAGTCATGCGAGAATTATTCTGTGTTTCATTCATGGCTTCTTGCATTTTTTCGCGCAAAACCGACGAAAATGCGGAAAGGTCGCCAATAAAACGCAAGCAAACACCATTGTCTTGCAACATCGGTACTTCTGCCGCCAAAGACTCAAGAAAGATCGTCATCAAGGCATTAACTTCTTCCTCTGGTCGGCGCCAATTCTCACTACTAAAAGCATACACCGTTAAGACCTCAACCCCTGCCTTAACGCAATTTTCAACGGTATCCCTGACAGCTTTTGCACCCTTTTTATGACCAAGATTTCCATCCAAGCCATGTTTTTTGGCCCAGCGATTATTGCCATCCATAATAATGGCGAGATGACGAGGGATTTTTGAAGACTGCGAAATCATGTCTGGCGCAGATGATGTAGGAATCACGGGAACCTCATACAAGGTTTTGGGAATAAATATTGAAATGAACCTAAGATATGAGCCTAAGATCTCAATTCTAGATCTTAGGTTCATATCTTAGTTTCAGATCTTAGGTTCATAATAAGAAGTAATTACACTTCCATTAATTCTGTTTCTTTCTTAGACAGCAAAGCCTCTATCGATGCTACAAATTTATCGGTTAGTTTCTGAACGTCTTCTTCACCCTTACGCTCTTCATCTTCACCAATTTCTTTTTCTTTCAGTAATTCTTTAATATCACTGTTGGCATCACGTCGGATGTTTCTGATGGACACTCGACCCTGCTCTGCTTCTTTACGCACCACTTTAATCAAGTTACGCCGAGTTTCTTCTGTCAACGCTGGCAATGGAATACGAATAATGTCTCCGGTGCTAGAAGGATTCAATCCTAAGTCAGCCTTCATGATCGCCTTTTCAATCACGGGGATCATCGGTTTTTCCCAGCAGGTAACAACCAACGTTCGACCATCTTCAACACCAATATTACCAACCTGGCTAAGTGGTGTATCTGACCCGTAATAAGGCACCATTACAGTATCTAGTAAACTTGGATGCGCTCGCCCGGTACGCACTTTTTTGAACGCAGTTTCAAGAGCAGTAAGAGATTTCTGCATCCGCGCTTCGGCATCTTTTTTGATATCATTTATCACGGCTTAATTATCCTTTCTCAACTAAGGTACCTTCAGGCTCACCTAACGTTACATTCAATAAAGCACCAGGCTTATTCATATTAAACACTCGAATGGGCATATCATGATCACGACACAAACAAATTGCGGTCAAATCCATCACACCCAGCTTCTTTTCCAACGCCTCATCAAAGGTTAAGCGATCATACTTAACTGCGTTGGGATTTTTCATCGGGTCACAATCATACACGCCGTCCACTTTTGTAGCCTTAAACACCACATCAGCGTTAACCTCTATCGCACGCAAACAAGCTGCCGAATCCGTAGTGAAAAACGGATTGCCCGTACCGGCGGCAAAAATAACCACGTCGCCATCACTGAGCAACCGCATCGCCCTACGACGATCATAATCTTCAACCACACCCGTCATCGGGATAGCTGACATTAACACGGTATTAATATTGGAACGTTCCAACGCATCACGCATGGCCAGGCCATTCATCACCGTTGCCAGCATTCCCATATGATCGCCACAAACACGATCTAAACCAGCCTCTTGAAGAGCGGCCCCTCGAAACAAGTTGCCGCCTCCAATAACAAGACCTACCTGAACACCAATTCCTCGCAACTGGCCAACTTCTAACGCCATACGATCAAGCACTTTGGGGTCAATACCAAAGGTGCCTTCACCCATTAAAGCCTCTCCGCTTAACTTAAGAAGGATTCGCTTAAAACTAGGTGTGGTTTTGGATTCGGGCATAAGGCCTCTCCTAATCAACAGTACATCAAAAATCTAACGCTACAACTAAGCTTATTATCACTAATCTAGCGGCAACAATACCACCGACAACAGATTAATGCGTACCATCACTTATGCTTCGCCGCGTACCTGCGCTGCAACTTCAGCAGCAAAATCAACGGTTTCAACTTCAATACCATCACCCACTTCATAGCGAGTAAAAGAAAGAACGGTTGCATCTGATTTTTTCACCAAGGCACCAACGGTTACATCTGGATCTTTAATAAATGGCTGATCTACCAAGGTGATTTCTTTTAGGAATTTCTTGATTCGACCACCAATCATTTTTTCAATGATTTCATCAGGCTTACCACTTTCTTTGGCCTGTGCAGTAAAGATTTCTTTCTCTTTATCCAATAGGACAGGGTCAACCTCATCAGAGTTAACCACTTGAGGATTAGCTGCAGCAACATGCATCGACACCTCTTTAGCTAACTCAGCATCGCCGCCTTTTAGCGCGACAAGTACGCCAATCTTGGCTCCGTGAAGGTAACCACCCACTACGCCGGCTTCGCTTTCTACTAACGCCGCACGTCGAACCTGAATGTTTTCACCAATTTTTTGCACTAACGCCAAACGAGCCGTTTCAACACTCACACCGGCCTCTATCTCAAGCTCTTTGATTTGCTCAACATCCGATACATTGTTAGACAACGCAACAGCAGCAACTTTTTCACAAAAACCAATAAAGTCCTCATGCCGCGCAGAAAAATCGGTCTCACTGTTTATTTCTAGAATGACGCCAATTTTTGCATCATCACTGAAAGCAGTAATAACCGCGCCTTCTGCCGCGGTACGAGTCGCTTTTTTCGCCGCTTTTGCTTGACCTGATTTACGCAAATCATCAATGGCTGTTTCAATATCACCGTCGGTAGCGACAAGTGCTTTTTTACACTCCATCATGCCCAAACCCGTACGGTCGCGTAATTCTTTTACCAGTGCAGCTGTGATAGCCATTAACCTACCCTCTCAAATTTCAATTATGCTTACTATCTAACTCACTAGCGCTAAAAAGGAGGCTACGCCCCCTTTTTAGCGCTAGCTAAGCTAGCCAAATCTCTTTACTGCGTTTAATTAGCTGGCTTTTGCTTCAGGAGCTGCAGCGTCATCGCTTGCTGCTTCTTTAACTTCTACAAAACCATCTTTATCGCCAGCTTGAGTTTTTGCATATTCAGCACCTTCAGTGCAAGCATCCGCAACCGCAGCGACAAACAACTGAATAGCGCGAATCGCATCGTCATTACCAGGGATAACGTAATCAACACCATCAGGGTTGCTATTGGTATCAACGATACCGATAACTGGAATACCCAACTTATTCGCTTCTTGGATAGCAATACGCTCGTGATCTACATCGATTACGAACAACGCATCAGGTAAACCACCCATGTTCTTGATACCACCAAGGCTACGCTCTAGTTTTGCAACTTCACGTGTACGCATTAGCGCTTCTTTCTTGGTTAACTTTTCAAAGGTACCGTCAAGGGCTTGAGCTTCAAGGTCTTTTAGACGACGGATAGACTGGCGAATGGTCTTCCAGTTGGTCAACATGCCACCTAACCAACGGTGATTAACATAGGGTTGACCTGCTCGGATTGCTTCTTCTTTAATAATCTTACTCGCGGCACGCTTAGTTCCAACAAACAAAATCTTGTTCTTGTGGGACGCTGCCTTATTGATAAAGTTCAATGCATCATTAAACGCAGGCACGGTGTGCTCTAAGTTAATGATATGAATCTTGTTACGTGCTCCAAAAATGTACTGACCCATTTTTGGGTTCCAATAACGGGTTTGGTGTCCAAAATGAACGCCCGCTTTTAACATATCGCGCATGCTGACTTCAGCCATGATAATTCCTTACGTTGTATTGGGTTAGGCCTCCATATACCCCGCTTCCAAACTCCGCCTATCGTTACTAAAACAAGCAAAAGCACCCATGAAAGTGTGTCGGTATATGTGTGGATTTAGGTTGTAGCTTCTCTGCTATACACAGAGCGCGCCGCTTTATACCATATTCGACTCCTTACAACAATATTACGCCGGTTTTTTTCGCTTTTATAGCCTTCAATCTAACCTTCGACCGAAGTAGTCGAACTGAAGGCCGTAGCCGTGTACAATACGCCCCTCAGCTGCCAACCAACGTGACAACTCGCTTAATTTATTTGTTGTTATTCAATACACTAGCAACATTTTCAACACTAACCCTTTGCATCTGACACAACGCCCCATTATACCAACTGGCTAATTAAAGAGCACCCATTACCATGACAGTTATCATTAAGACGCACGATCAAATTGAGAAGATGCGTATTGCAGGTCGATTGGCCGCTGATGTTCTCGAAATGATTGGGGAGCACGTTAAAATTGGTGTTACGACGGAAGAGTTAAACACCATCTGCCATGATTATATTGTCAATGTACAAAAAGCCATCCCGGCTCCTCTTAATTACCATGGTTTCCCTAAATCCATTTGTACTTCCGTTAACCATGTTATTTGTCATGGCATTCCTACAGAGAAAAAGACCCTTAAAAAAGGTGATATCATCAACGTAGACATCACTGTCATCAAAGATGGGTTTCATGGTGACACCAGCAAAATGTTCATCATGGACAAAGCCTCACCGGCAGCCGAACGCATCTGCCGAGTATCTCACGAATGCCTGCTACGTGGCATCGAGCTCGTTAAACCAGGAGCCAGGTTGGGTGACATCGGCGCCGTAATTCAACAACACGCCGAAGCACAACACTTTAGCGTAGTGAGAGAGTATTGTGGCCATGGTATTGGAGAAGGTTTTCATGAAGAACCTCAAGTATTGCACTATGGTAAAACGGGTACCGGACATATATTGCAAGAAGGCATGATATTTACCATCGAACCCATGATAAATGCTGGCAAAAGGCACACAAAACTGCTCCCAGACGGCTGGACGGTCCATACCAAAGACAGAAAGAACTCGGCACAATGGGAACATACGATTCTGGTTACCAAAGATGGGTATGAAGTTCTCACCAAGCGTTCTGACGAAACATTTTAAGAACTCAATTAGCGATCATGAAAACACCGTCGATAACCCAATTACTTCCTGATACCGAACTCTTTGACCCTGTTCAATTTAATGCATTAATTGAACGGGAAACACTGCCTATTTTGGCTATCAAGAAGACAATACGTGCCGCAGACGCTGTACTAACCGCTCGTTTCAAACAAAAATTCGATATAAAGCTCATCATCCGCCAACGGGCATGGGTAATTGATCAGGTCCTTACCTGGCTTTGGCAACAATTAGACTGCAGTCAATCACCCGACATATCACTGATGGCAGTGGGTGGCTACGGACGTGCAGAGCTACACCCCCACTCCGATATCGATCTACTTATTCTATTGCGTGATGATAATATCGAGCCCTTTACCGAAGATTTAGAAGGCTTTATCACTCAACTCTGGGATATCGGTTTTGAAGTCGGCCACAGTGTTCGCTCTATCGAAGAATGTGTCACACTGGCCGAAGAAGACATCACCATCGCGACCAATTTACTTGAAGCCAGAACCATTGTTGGCAATCCTGAGCTGGGGCTGCAAATGCTAGAAGTCACAGGTCCTGAATATGTATGGCCGGTAGACATGTTCTTTAGCGCAAAATGGACCGAACAAATCGCTCGCTATCGAAAATACGAAGACACCGAGCAAAGCCTAGAACCTGACGTCAAAAACTCTCCCGGTGCCTTAAGAGACATTCAAACCATTGGCTGGGTCACTAAACGCCATTATAAAAACGATCGACTCAGTGATCTGGTCGAGAACGGTTTCCTCACAAAAGAAGAATATGACACTTTAGATTCCGCTCACCGGTTTCTCTGGGAAGTTCGCTATGCTCTGCACGTGATTACCAACCGCAGTGAAAACCGCTTATTGTTTGATTATCAGCGAACTGTCGCTGAAATGCTAGGCTATCACGACACCGACGAAAGCTTAGGTGTTGAAACATTTATGAAACGTTATTATCGCGTTGTGCTAGCCGTAGCCCAACTCAACGACATGCTACTGCGACATTTTGATGAAACGATTCTAAGCGAAAATATTCCCGACAAAATCACGCCATATAACAACCGTTTCCAAATACACAATGATAATATTGAGGTTGTGCACAAGAACGTGTTTAAGGAAACACCATCGGCACTATTAGAAATTTTTGTCATCTTGGCGCAAAACAAAGATTTACAGGGCATTCGCACCAGCACCATTCGACTGATTAAAGACGACAAACAACTTATCGACAAAGACTTTCGCGATAACGTCCGCAACACATCCTTATTTATTGAACTATTGCGTTCTCCTCATCGGCTTTATACCCAACTTAGCCGAATGAAACGCTACGGCATTTTGGGCAATTACATCCCCCAATTCGGTCGTGTCATTGGGCAGATGCAATATGACCTATTTCATATTTATACCGTAGACGCACATACGCTGCAGGTATTAAAAAATATGCGCCGCTTTAGGCATAGTGACGCTCGTAAAGAATTCCCTGTCGCCGCTTACCTATTTCATCATTTGCCAAAGATTGAATTGCTTTATATCGCGGGATTATTTCATGACGTAGGCAAAGGCAGCGGTATTGACCACTCAACGGCAGGTGCCGCAGAGGCAGAAAGTTTTTGCATACATCACAGGCTCAGCAAGTGGGATACCCAACTAGTAACATGGTTAGTTAAAAACCATTTGCTGATGTCTATCACCTCTCAAAAGAAAGATGTCACCGACCCCGAAGTCATCCATGAATTCGCTTGCGCCGTTGGCGACCAGGTTCGCTTAGATTATTTATACACGTTAACGGTTGCCGACATATGCGCAACCAATCCCAAATTATGGAATGGTTGGCGCTCTTCGTTACTACGACAACTCTATACCGAAGCGCGAAGAGCGCTACGCCGGGGCCTTGAAAACCAAGTCAACAAGGCCGACTGGATCCAAGAAACGAAAGAGCGTGCATCTAACTTATTAGCCTCGGGAGACATCGACTCGGGCGATGTCAAAGCGCTTTGGGACCAGTTTGGTGACGACTACTTCTTGCGTGAGACCTATGGCACAATCGTCAGCCACACCCGAGCCATTCTTGCCCACGACATCAGCAGCGGACCTTTAGTCCTTATCGGAAAAACCGAAGGGCGCCAATATGAAGGTGCCGCACAAATCTTCATTTACACCGAAGACAAACTCAATTTATTTGCCGCCACCGTCTCCGCCCTGGATCAACTTAACTTATCCATTGCTGATGCAAAGCTCATGACATCAAAGAACAACATCACCCTAGACACCTACGTTGTCATGGAAGAGAACGGGCAGCCTATTGGAGACGATCTTGCTCGCATAGATCAAATCGAGAAAAAAGTAAGGACCACAATCATTAATCTGGACCAATTCGGGTCAACCAGCAGCAAACGAATGCCTCGTGCACTAAAACATTTTCAAATCCCGACCGAAGTAACGGTAACCAACGAAACCGACAATCAGCATACCACCATAGAAATCGTGTCCTTGGACCGCCCCGGCTTACTTGCAGAAATTGGCAGCATCTTTGTCGCATTATCGCTTCAATTAGAAAGCGCAAAAATAACCACTTTAGGCGAACGCGTAGAAGACATATTCTACGTGACATCTATGGATGGAGACGCTATCGCCAATAATGCGGAATGCCATAAAATCGAATTAGAAATCAAACGCAAACTAGATCAAAACAGCTAGATGAAACCCGCATGAACAAAGATTTTGAACACTTACAACCTTACCCCTTTGAGAAACTGGCACAGTTATTTGACGGTTCTTCGCCGCCAACTAATCTACGCCACATACCGCTGTCTATCGGCGAACCTAAGCATAAAAGCCCGCAATTTGTGCTCGACGCACTGATTCAAAACCTGAACAGGATATCGGCTTACCCCACAACAAAGGGTATTCCGGAGTTGCGTCAAGCCATCGCCAACTGGATTGAACGTCGGTTTAACTTAGACCCAGGAAGTGTCTGCCCTACGCAACAAGTACTACCGGTAAACGGTACACGGGAAGCACTATTTTCCTTTGCTCAAACCATTATCAACAGGGACACTAGCCCTATTGTTATTTCGCCTAACCCCTTCTATCAAATATATGAAGGGGCGGCAATTTTATCCGGTGCAACGCCTTATTTTTTACCTTGCCTGGAAGAAAATGGCTTTATTCCTGATTACAGCGCCGTTCCTCCAGAAGTATGGCAACGCTGCCAGCTTGTCTACCTATGCTCCCCCGGCAACCCAACGGGTTCAATCACCTCTGCAGCCACATTTAAACAGCTCATTGAGTTATCGGACGAGTTTGATTTTGTGATTGCCTCAGATGAATGTTACTCAGAGATTTATCAAGATGAAGCGACACCCCCAATAGGCCTACTTGAGGTATGCAAACAACTTGATCGGATGGACTATAAAAACTGTGTGATTTTTCATAGTTTATCCAAACGTTCCAACTTACCCGGTTTACGCTCTGGCTTTGTTGCGGGCGACGCCAACATCCTCAAAACATTCTTGCAGTATCGCACCTATCATGGCTGTGCCATGCCGGTACAACATCAACTGGCTAGCATCGCCGCATGGAACGATGAAGAACACGTAAAGGAAAACCGCACGCTCTATCGAGAAAAATTTTCAGTGGTAACATCCATCCTAGAAGAGGTACTACCCGTAAGTGCGCCGGAAGCCAGCTTTTATTTGTGGCCAAAAACCCCAATTTGCGACGAACAATTCAGTCGTGAATTATTCGCCCAGCAACATGTCACGGTATTACCCGGCAAATACCTATCGCGAACAATCGATGGTAATAACCCTGGGGATCGACGCATAAGAATGGCGCTTGTAGCGCCACTGGACAACTGCATCGAGGCTGCCAACCGGATTAAATCCTTCGTACTCGACCTATAACCACCTAAACCATAAGACACCCGATTATGAGCAACCTCACCATCATGTATGGCATCAAGAACTGCGATACCATCAAAAAAGCCCGTAAATGGTTAGATGAAAATGGCATCGACTACCAGTTTCACGACTACAAAAAAGAAGGCGTCAATAAAAGCCAGGTAGTCAGCTGGGTAGAACAGCATGGCTGGGAAACCATTCTTAACAAACGAGGCACTACTTGGCGCAAGTTGCCCGACGAAGTAAAAGATACCATAGACGAGAAGTCCGCTATAGATATCATGCTAGAAAACACCTCCATTATTAAACGTCCTGTATTAGAAACCAACAACACATCAATTGTTGGCTTTTCTGCAGACGAATACGCAAAACACTTTTAAAATTTGAGGAAGTATCATGAGCACAGCATTTGCAATCGGCGTAGGCACCAAAAACAGTAACGGCGAATGGTTAGAGGTATTTTATCAGCAACCAATTTTCCAACCCTCATCCACTATCATTGATGCGGCAAAATCCAGCATTGGCTACACGGGTGGCAACCAAACCATTGAAGTGGATAGCAAAGACCTTACCGCTCTCGCAACCGCATTAACCTCTACTGATCCGGCGCAGGCAGCCATTGCGACTAGCTGCACTGAAAGCCAAAAGCCGGTGGTTATCACCATCTTAGAAACTGATGAGGCATCTCAAAGCACACCTGAGGTTTACTTAAAATTACACCTCCTGTCACATCGCCTCGTAAAGCCACATGGGATTGATCTATCGGGCATGTTTGGTCTACTACCAAACGTTGCCTGGACAAATCAAGGAGCTATCGA